>NZ_JVDT01000099.1 GCF_001076885.1 Bacillus sp. 522_BSPC | reverse complement strand
AACTTAATATTCGCTTTCAAATAAATAAATTCTTATTTAATTTGAAAAAACTATACTTTTTCAGTGCCCTCTATTTTTGGGCATTATTTTTCGCTTGATAATTAACTAATCCTATATGTATATAGGTTTTGACTTTTCTATATTCCCTATCTGATTATATTTAAAACCTTTAATTAAGAAATATTTTATCCTTTTAGAGAATTACGCTTCCTTTCCAATAAAAAATAACCTCCTACAATACGAAGGGGGTTACATTCTTATACATAACAGAACAAAAAACGCTATAAAAAAAAGCGCTCCAAACGAGCGCATTCTATCATTAAAATTCAATGAGACCTAAACTAATCTGTAGAGCTTCATCGACTTTTTCCATCATTTCCTCATCGAGATGAGTAATTTTGTCCGTTAGCCTCTGTTTATCTATCGTACGAATTTGTTCTAAAAGAATTACTGAATCTCTTTCAAAACCATATCGCTTCGCATCAATTTCCACATGAGTCGGCAATTTAGCCTTTTGAATTTGAGCTGTAATTGCTGCAATAATGACTGTGGGACTGAACCGATTCCCGATGTCGTTTTGAATGACAAGTACAGGACGGACGCCGCCTTGCTCTGAACCAACAACTGGGGATAGGTCTGCAAAATAAACGTCACCACGTTTGACAATCAAAGGATTACCCTCCGCTTACAAGACGTTCTACTGTATGCTCTGCCTCGTATTCTGCGAGAAAGCTTTCTGATGCAATGGATAAATTTAATTTAGCCATCTCCATATATCCTCGTCTCATCGATTCGCGGATATGTCTCTTTTTACGTTCGCGAAGATACATTTTCGTTGCTTGATAAATAAATTCACTACGATTTACATTTTCCTGCTTAACGAAGCCGTCCAATTCAGTTAACAAATGCTTTGGTAATTTTATCATGATCTCTGTCGTTGCGCTGGATTCAGACACAAAGATACACCTCCACCATCACTACACACCATTTTTAGCTCTGCTTTTTTTAATCATACCACTAATAACTGTTTCTGCAAAGTCCATTCAGCAATTCTACTGTATTATCCACCAAAAATTATCCCTTTTATGCATCAAAGAATGGAAAAAGCGAAAAATATTCTCAAAACAAAGAGGGGATTTACCATATTTTTCATCTATTATTATTTCTAGCTGGTATATGTGACCATAATTAATGTATTCATTTCTTTGATCATCCATTACTTTTATTTTCAGCCCAATGTTGAATTATTCTTTTACAATTCTCGCCAAAAATAAATCCTGCTATACTTTTCAGTTATAATCCGTTACTCCATCTCACTAATTAAGGGATTTACCGTTTCTTCAAAAACACCATTTTTTTTATATATACGGGGGACTCTTGCGGAAATCATACATGTGACCTCATAATTGATTGTGTCTAATTTAGTAGCAATTTCATTAACAGAGATTTCTTCATCCTTTTGCTTCCCAATTAACGTTATTTGCGTACCTGGTTCTAAATAGTACGGAAGCCTTACCATACATTGATCCATACAAATTCTCCCGACAATCGGCACTCTCTTTCCTTCTACGAGAACCTCTTGACCTTGCAATTTCCGCAACCACCCGTCTGCATAGCCAATCGGCAAAGTACCAATCCATTCCTCTTTTTCTGCCTCATATGTGGCACCATAGCTTACCCTATCGCCCTTGTTTAATTTTTTCACTTGGACCAATTTTGTGCGCAAGGAAAAAGCTTCTTTTAAGGAATAAGGCAAATCAGACTCAATCTCAAGAGATGGCGTCAATCCATACATGGAAATCCCCATACGAATAGCATTGTATTGTAAATCAGGATACAAAAGACTCGCGGCACTATTACTACAATGAACGATTGCTGGCAGCTTTGAAAATGCAGCAAGTAGTTCCTTAAAACGCTGGATTTGTTTCTCAAAGTAAATAGAATTTTTTTCATCTGCTGTTGCGAAATGAGTGAAAACTCCTTCCACCACAATATTCGGATGATTTGCCAGCAACTCTTCCACCTGCTGAATCTCTTGTTCCTTTCTCAGCCCAATTCTACCCATGCCTGTATCTAATTTTAAATGAATCGCCACGTGCGCATCTTTATTTAAAAATTGGATAGCATCTTCCAACCAATCGATATGATAAACCGTTAAAGTCACCTTATATTTTATAGCTATCGCTACATCGCGCGGTCTGCTTGCTCCAAGAACAAGTATGGGTGCAGTAATACCATTTTTTCTTAAATGAATCGCTTCATCTAAAAAGGCAACAGCTAAACAGTCTGCACCTGACAGCAATGCTTCTTTGGAAATTTGCAGAGCCCCATGACCATATCCATTTGCTTTCACTACTGCTATTATTTTATTATCAGCATGTACTCTTTTTCTTAATTCCCTAACATTATATGCAATCGCATCAAGATCAATTTCCACCCATGTATCTCGATAAAAGGTATCTTCTTGAATCAAAATCCTCACACGTCCTTCATGAAATAACAAACTTGTATCCTAAATTATTCTACTGTTTTTATCGCTTGTCAATTCCAATCCTTATATGTTTGTATGTATTGTTTCATTTATACATCAAAAAAACAGCTTCTATTATAGAAGCTGCTCAAAATTGTTTATTTAATCGCTTCTCCTTGAACGGAGCGCGCAACGGTAACTAATTCATCTCGAGTTAGGTCACTTGATGCAATTGTATAATCAACGCCTTCAAACGTCCATGATACTTTTGAATCCGTAACTTCCCCAATAGTAAAGCCTAAATCCACTGGATCTCCCTTACTAACAATTGGTCCTGCTGTAGCTGGTGCTACCTCTGCTTTTTCCTGAATAATGGTATAGGACACTACCCCATCGTAGGTTAAAATAACACGATTTCCGTTTTCCGTAGCCATTTTCTTTTCTTCTACCAAGCTAACTCCTTCTAACGGCTCTTCAGGATATTTCACAGCAAATTCTTTATCTTCTATTTCTCCCATTACCGGGATTACCATCTTAGCTGCTGTCATACTTTTTTGTAAATCAAAATCCTTTTTATCAAAGGAAACGTCAAACTTTACATTCGAGAACTTAACCGTAACAAGCGCTACTCCCTCTACATCCTTAACCTTCACACTCACAGGAGAAAGATCTTTTTTACTAAAAGCAATTTCCTGTGTTGGAAGCATTTTGTTATTCTGATAGCGTGTTTTCGTTTCAAATACATAATACTTATCTGTAGCAGAAAATTTCACATCTTTATCTTCTTCAATATCTTTTACTAAAGACTCATAGAGATATGCCTGACTACTATTTTCTGGCCACTCGCTTTGAAACTTAAAGCTTTTGTTTAAAGCCGGAGTTAAAACATACACACCTTCTTCATTTTTTAAGATCATTTGACTCTGATTCTTTGCCGAATTCTTTAGATTTACTCGATAAAAATCTGGGTCCTTATGCCAGACTTCCACTTCGTATGTTTGCGGCTCTGTCCCCATTTTGAGAGTCATTTCGGCGTCTGCTTTATACCCCTTTGTCTCGACCTTTTCTTTTAAATCAGTCAGAACATCTTCTTTCGATTTTGTTCCACAGGCAGTTAACAAAAGCATGACCGTTAGCCCTACAAATAGCAACCAAATCTTCTTGTTCATTTTTTCAACTCCCCTATTTTCATTTCACGTAGAAAGAGAGAAAAATAAGCAAACAGCATTTCTATTAAAAAATTCCATACCCTTATCCTTGTGAATTTTCTATTAGAAACCGAAAACCCATACTTGTCTCTCCTATTTCTCTATGAATATATGAGACAACCTTCGGGAATATGCTACTTGGAATAATATCTCTTTTCATTGTCATTTCGTTTATGGAAATGACAATCTAGTGGGAATCAATAAACTTTTCATAAAAAAAAGGAAAAAGGCGAAACACCTCTTTTCCTTATTCTTCAATAATTACTTGTGCGAAGGCATATTGTTTACTATGGGTAATAGATAAATGAACACCTTGAGAAAATGGCTTTAAAATGCATGGCTTTCCATGGGGATCATAGCTAATCTCCACATCTAAAAAACTTAGGCTTCCTCCTATCCCTGTTCCTAATGCTTTTGAAAAAGCTTCTTTCGCTGCGAATCTCCCTGCTAGAAACTCACTTCTACGATGACCTGACAGCAGCTCATATCTTTCCATTTCCATATCGGTAAGTATCCGCTTTGCAAAATTCGGCTTTCTTTGCATCAAAGTTTCTATTCTTTCTATTTCCGTAATATCTATTCCTGTCCCTTTTATCATAAGACAACTCCTTCTATTCCATTATTTATACGCATAATATATTGTATCTTTTCCTATTGTTTGGCTATTATTGTAGAAAGAAGCTTTATTAGGAGGTATCAAATACGGTTGTTTACCAGAAGAGAAAACTTTAGAGAGTATATTTCGTATTATCCAGTCGTATCTGCAATCCTGCTCATTCACCTAGTCCTATTTTTGTTAACAAATTTGCCCATCTTCCCAAACAAACATCTGTTAGATTTAATGATAGGTGTCAATCTATATATTGTAGAAGGGGAATGGTGGCGATTAATTACTCCTATATTTATTCACGGAGGATTTGCTCATCTTTTATTTAACAGTTTTAGTATTTTTTTATTTGGTCCTGCATTAGAAAGAATCCTTGGCAAATTTAAATTTCTCTTTATTTACTTAATTACCGGTATTGCAGCAAATATTATAACACTCCTGATTGAACCTCTTACTTATGTACATTTAGGTTCTAGTGGGGCAATTTTCGGCTTATTTGGCTATTATATTAGTCTAGTCGTTTTTCGAAAAGATATCATTTCTCAAAGTAATGCACAAATTATTACTACCATCGCTGTTCTTAGTTTAATCATGACATTTTTACAGCCAAACATAAATATTGTTGCCCATATTTTTGGCTTTCTAACTGGTCTAATCATTGGAAGCTTGTCTGAATCAAAGGGAAAGAAGATTATTTCCAGCTATAAAGAGGAATGGTACTATTTAAAACAGCAGCTTCGGCACACAAAAAAACCTGAAGGAAAATCCATTATTATTTGGATCATTATCTTCGGCCTTGCCATTATTGGCTTGCTTAGTCAATAAACGATAACATCACTAGCTTATTACAAAAGAAGGCTGCCTTTATAGCAACCTTCTTTTCTTATCTATAGGAATACCACTCATAAACCTTCTTCACATCACCTTTTGAAAGGTCTGTAACCACACCCGTTGCCCCCCCGGCACCAGAAAGAACTACTCCTTCAATCGAGGCAAGCTCTCCCTTTCTTTGCCACCATCCCTCTGTATAATAGAGAGCTTGAATACGATTACGCTTCATAATAAATGTCGTCTTGTGGAATTGACGGAAGGATAAGGTTAGTTGTTTACCTAAGATAGCATAGCCTGCTGAGCGATAATTCCAATATCCCCACATTGGTAAAATCAATAATAGCAATAACGATAGCATTCCCCATCCATGAAAAAAATAAATGAGTGTGCTAATAATAGGTAGTGCAATCCAGCTGTTTTTAACAATATATCGCCAAACAGACCGTTTTGGTGGTGGTATTAGCTGCTCACTCCATTCATATTCAGGAACCACTTCCTTTAGTAATTGCGGTAAATCCTTTTTCTTTAACAAGGGAACTGCCAATACATTTGCAGCTTCTATATCATTAAAAGATCCTCCTGCACTAATTAAGGATACGCCTACTAAATGAAATGGTTGGCGAAGCATAGCCTCCGTTACTTTAACTGCCTGAATGCGTTTTAACGGAATCGTAATTTGCTTTTTCTCAATTAACCCCCGTGTAATAATCAAATCATCATTCGTCTTTGATAAAGTAAAATTCGCATATTTGAGCAATGTAATAAACAAAGATAAAATCCATAATAATACACATAAAATAAATACAACGATAGAAATTAAGGCCAATCCACTTGTAATGAACTGATGAACTTGCTCATAAATTCTTTTGATTGGAATTAATTCTTCAAACTGGGAAACGAAGGCGAAAATCGCGGAAATAATCACTCCCACTCCACCAGATGTGGTGGCCAAAATAGCTAACTGTTTATTCGTGATACGATAGATTTCTTGTTGAACAGGTTCTATCTCTTCTATCTCTTCTTCCAATACTATTTCTTCGTTTTTCTTTTTTATGATATATCTTTTTAGCTCTTCGGCAAGCTTTTTTGATATAGCTGTAAGCTCACCTTCTGCTTCTACGCCCCCTGCTGTTTCTATCTTAACTTTCACCAGACGGAACGGACGATGAAAAATCCCTTCAGTAAAATCAATACTTTGAATTCGTTCAAAGGGTATATACCTCTTTTTCTTAACAAATACCCCATACTCGATACGCAATTCATTTCCTACAACGTAATAAGTAAAATAATTCCAGTGCAAAAAACCACTAATTAAAATCACAACAAGGAGCAGGATTGCTCCTAAAATCGTATATAATCCCCAGTCTGAAGGCTTTCCTCCAAGTACAATAATTCCTATAAAAGGGAAAATCAATTCTTTTAGACGCTTTAAAATTATATAAAGAACCGAAATAGGATGAAGTCTTCTTTTTTCAAACATCCTCTTCCGCCACCTTCGTTTTGCTAGAAATATAATGTCTTATTTCCTCTGCCTCCTCTACTTCAAGCACAGGAATTTCATGGATAGTAGCAGCAGTAGAAATAGAAACTGTCGCAAGCTCATACTTCCTTAACAATGGTCCCTGCTTCATGTCTACATGTTGAACTCTAATCATCGGAATTAGAGTTCGCTTAATTACAATGACACCTTGCTGAATTTCAATTTCATCTCCTCTGACTTCGTATCTCCACCTCTTCCATTTTAAAGGTGGTAGAATACCAATGGTCAGCACTGTATGAACAAGAAGATAAATAATTATCCCTATACTTATCAGAATATGCCAGTCAAAAAGAATAGCCAGTGTGATTACACCACCGCCAATAGCCATCATGATAAGAGAGGATATTACTCCTGTTATTCGCCAAACAATTATTCCCTTTTTCGATAATCTATTTTGAGGTATCGCTATCAATTACTTTCCCCCTTTTTCTACATTTTGTCTGTTTATACTAACTATATACGAAAATAGGAGAAAGTAGTTTCAGATTTTTTCTATCAAATATAAGAAAAGCCTCAATGAAGTAATTTTTTCATTGAGGCTTTTCATGCTAAGCTTAACGGTAAGACTTAGATTTATTGTATCCACCACTTGATTGTCCTTGGCGTTTGTTACTGCTATAACCTTGTCGTTGACGGGAATTATAATTTTTACGAGCACCACGATCATTATTTTTATCATATGGTCTACGATCACGTTTAACCGGTAGTGGTTTCTCTTCTGTTAACTTAACAGGTGTTGTATCCGGTTCTTTTGTCAGCATTTTTAGAACTGCTGCAACGATTGTAGAAGCATCTTTTTGCTCTAATAATTCGTCTGCTACATTTCGGTATGAATCTAAATTGTTTTCATCCATAATTTGCGAAATTTTTTCAATCACAGCTTTTTGCTGACCTTCAATTGCTTGATCCACTGTTGGCGGAATCATTTTTTCCATTTTTCTCTTTGTTGTTTTTTCCACAACTTGAAGATAAGATCTTTCTCTATACGTAATGAATGTAATAGCGACACCTTCTTTGCCAGCACGGCCAGTTCGGCCAATACGGTGAACATAGCTTTCTGGATCTTGAGGAATATCGAAATTATATACATGCGTTACACCAGAAATATCCAGTCCGCGTGCTGCTACATCTGTTGCGACAAGTACATCAATGGTTCCTTCTTTAAATTTACGAAGTACAGACATACGTTTTGCCTGACTTAAATCTCCATGAATACCTTCTGCTGTATAACCACGCAGATTTAATGCCTCAGAAAGTTCATCAACACGACGTTTTGTGCGACCAAAAATAATTGCCAACTCAGGCGATTGAATATCCAATAGTCTTGTTAGAATATCAAATTTCGTTTTCTCCTGTGTTTCAATATAATACTGTTCGATTAATGGTACTGTCATTTCCTTCGCTTTCACTTTTACTACTTCTGGATCTTTCATGAAGCGCTCAGCCATTTTTCTAATTGGTGCTGGCATAGTAGCTGAGAATAATAATGTTTGTCTTTCTGTTGGGATTTTTGAAAGAATTGATTCAATATCATCAATGAATCCCATATTCAGCATTTCATCTGCTTCATCCAATATAACCGTTTTGACACTATCCAAACGAAGTGTTTTACGATTAATATGATCTAATATACGTCCAGGTGTACCGACAATAATATGGGGATTTTTCTTTAAAGCACGGATTTGGCGATTTATATCCTGTCCGCCAAAAATAGATAAAACTCTTGTACGTTTTCCGTAGCCGATTTTATATAATTCTTCTGATACTTGAATAGCAAGCTCTCTTGTCGGTGCAATAATAATCCCTTGGATTACTTCCTTTGCAACATCAATCTTATCCACCAATGGCACTCCAAAAGCTGCTGTTTTCCCAGTTCCTGTTTGCGCTTGACCAATTAAGTCTTTATTTTGAAGACTTAATGGAATAGTTTCTGCCTGAATAGGTGTAGCTTCTTCAAAGCCCATTCTTTTTAATGCCTTCATTGTAGCAGGACTAATACCTAAATCTTGAAACTTTACCAATATATCCAATCTCCTTCTAGTCATTAAAAATATCCATAAACAGATGGATGTACTCCATCATGTCAACCATTCGTATGTACCTCACTTTCTAAATGAAAACATATTAAAATGGCATATCGTATTCATCACATTATGCCTTTCCCCATACAATTAAAAAGAAACGATAGTCGTTATTATATAAATGATGAAAGTTATTGTTGGTTTCAATAGCCTTACAACCTTTATCAGGAGAATGATGAGGTATATGCTACTATTTAAGTCTTATTAGTTATGAGATACTATTTAACCAAGTTCTAAATAGGAGGAAATTTCAAATGACTTCTATTTATTATTTTATTAATAGCTCTGTTACCAATTTGTGATAATGTCTATTCTCTCATAGAGAATCTTCAAAATTCACGTTCGAAAACAACATGATCTTTTCACGGAGCTTTAAACAAATTAGCTAATCTGAGAAAAGTTAGCCAAATACAAAGAAATAACACATACTTACCTTTAAAAAGAAAACAACTCATTCATAACAAAGCATTTCTTATCAAGGGAACCTTTCGTCAGTGGTGTTTACCCTTCTCTCCCACCGATTGTCAGTTGAACCATTCGGACCTTTAAGGACAGTTGATTTCCAAGCTATCCCTCAAATTCCCATAAGCAGGAAGTGACAGTCATAATGAAGTTTATAAGTGGGACTTTAGATCATTTCTCTCTATTTGACTAATTTATCGTTTAAAATAGAATGTTTATACTTTACTAACATTATGCCCCAAATGTTATGTTTCTTCACGTTACTTTTTAAAATAATCTTATCACTAAGAAATACGCTTTGCAATAAATTGGGTATTCGAAAATCTACGTTTTATACATGTTTTCCCCATTTTCGCATTGTAAACGTTTTACACAAAAGAGAGTTTGCAGCGTTCGTTTATCATTTCCTATAGAAATAGTATCTTTTTCCTATTGTTCTCTCTAACAATGCTTAATTGGAGAGTATAGAAGGGCAAAGCTTGCCTATCCTACTCTTTCCATTCAAGCAAACTTCTATACATCAGAATTTTTATGTTGTCACTTCTAATTTATGAGGGCTCCTTGAGGAATGTTATTATTTCTTGAAATAATAATTCTTTTCTCTCACAATGACAAATTAAATGCTTGGAATCTTCTACATAGATGATTTTCTTGTTTTCAGCGCGAATGGTATTGTATAAATAGTTTGCACTTTTCAATGGCACAATGCCATCTTTCTCTCCTTGGGCAATCAAAGTTGGTACGTGGATGTTAGACAACAATGGTCTCACATATTGGACAAGCTTTCGGAACTGGATAGTAGCAGCTAATGGGGTACTTTTTATTTTGTTTATATAGCGAGTAAATAACTCATTTTCTCTCATTCGCCCTCGAAAAAAATCCGCACAGATTATTCTTATGTCCTTTTGAAGCTGGACAAAATTCACATAATAAGCTGCTGCACTCAATAGGATTAATTTCTTAATAGGATATTTTGTTGCTAAATAGCTTGCTATTAATCCTCCCATCGAAAATCCGACAACATATACGGTATCATGTCTTTTTAATAAATCTCTTAACGTATCTTCTGCATGCAAAAGCCATTCATTATACATAATGCCCTTTAATCTCAATTCATTTCCATGGCCAGGTAGTGTGGGGATGATACATTCCCAATTGGAATGTTGTTGAATATATGTAGCCAGTGGTTCCACTTCCATCGGGGAACCTGTAAATCCATGTATAAACATACAAGCTGTCATATTATAGCCACTCCTTTTAGAGTTATTTTACACTATAAAGGTAATTTTTCCAACACTTGAACTTTCCCTTTATAATGACGCCTGTTGTTGTCAAAAGACAAATTAGCTAAATTAAAAAAGCCAAACCTACAAGAAAACGATTTTCCGCTTATCTATCGGCTGGCCTCTTTCAACTATTGAATAGCCTTAACGATTTCCTCCAGCTTCATTCCTCTAGAGGCTTTAACTAAAACTACTGTTTCTTTATTTACATAATGGGTTAATGTTTGTATTAACGGTACTTTGTCCTGGAAGGTAAATATACGATCTTCTGGGAGAGCCGTTTTCGCACCTCTTGCAATAAAACTTCCCAGATTTCCATATGTCAAAACATAATCAATTCCCTCTAGTTTTTCGCCTATTTCATAGTGAAATGTCTCTTCATTATCCCCAAGCTCTAACATATCACCGAGAACAGCGATTTTCTGTTTATAGCCTGGCAGCTTTTTTAGAACATCAATTGCAGCAAGCATCGAAGTTGGACTGGCATTGTAAGCATCATTAATAATTTTAACACCTGATTTTCCTTCCACTAATTCCATACGCATATTAGTAAGCTTTAATGATTGTAGTCCTTTATTCATTACTTCAAAAGGAATGTTAAAATACTCTGCCACAAGCATTGCCGCTAATGCATTTAAAATATTGTGATTTCCGAGAACCGGTAGTTCAAATGGATCAGAAATCTTATTAATATGAAAAACACTGCCATTGTTTTGTGTCTGGATATGAAGAGGATATAAATCATTAGAAGGATTCATCCCGAAGGTTTTCTTATCAAGAGTACTATTTTTCATACGACTTGAAAGAAGTGGCTCGTCACCAAAATAAATGAATCTGCCGTTGTCTTTTAATCCATTTAATATTTCTAACTTCGCCTCTGCGATTCCTTCTCTTGAGCCTAAATCCTGCATATGGGATTCGCCGATATTGGTAATAACAGCAATGTCGGGTTCAGCTAGTCTGCTCAAAAAGTCAATTTCTCCCCTTCCACTCATTCCCATTTCTAAGACAGCAATATCCGTATCCTCTTCTAAACCAAGAACAGTTAAAGGAAGACCAAGATGATTATTATAATTCCCTTCTGTTTTTTGCACCTTATATTTTAAAGAAAGGAGACTAGTTGTCATATCCTTTGTAGAAGTTTTCCCATTGCTTCCTGTAATTCCTACTACTTTAACACTCAACTGCTGAAGATAGCTTTTAGCAAGAGCTTGAATAGCTGTTAAAGAATCCTCAACAAAGATAAGCGGCAGATTCTTTGGTGGATTCGGAACATCCTTTTGCCAAAAAGCTGCAGCTGCTCCTCGTTTTATCGCATCTTCGACGTATTGGTGCCCATCCGTTCTTTCTCCTTTAAATGGAATAAATAATTGCCCTACTTCAATTTTTCTAGAATCAATGGTTACCCCATTAATTTGAACATCCGCAAATTGCGTGAAAGAATCCACATTGCCGGCCATTTTTGCTATTTCTGCATATGTACGTTTAATCACGAAAAAACCTCCTTTTTCCAATAGTTTATTAAAAAAATATTTATTATTTTCCGCTGAAACCTGATATTTGATGGAACAAAAGAAGAGGTATTATTCTCACCTCTCCTTTTGACCGTTGTTATACAAATATACATGTTCTAAAGTCTATTTACTATGGAGCAAGCTGAATCGGTTAACAAGCATCCAATTAACAAATGCCTTCCCATTTCTTCTCTATTAAATCGTATATTTGATATTTTGTTTTTCTGTATGTCTTTCCACTGCAAGATCTACTAATTTATTGATTAAAGCATCATATTCTAAACCTGTGTGCTTCCATAATAATGGGAACATGCTGAACGGTGTAAATCCAGGCATTGTATTTACTTCATTAATATAAACTTCCCCCTCTTTTGTAAGGAAGAAATCTGCACGTACAAGGCCAGAACAATCAAGTGCTTTAAATGCTTTAATCGCATCTGTTTTAATAGCAGCATATTCAGATTCTGTAACTTCTGCTGGAATAATTAAAGCTGTATCTCCATCCTCATACTTTGCTTTATAATCGTAAAAATCTTTTTTCGGAACAATTTCTCCTGCTACAGAAACTTCTGGGTGATCATTTCCTAGTACCCCTACTTCAATTTCTCTAGCTATTAAGCCTTCTTCGACAATAATTTTGCGGTCAAATTGGAATGCTTCGATAAAGGCAGTTTCTAATTCTTCTCTAGTCGTACATTTACTAATTCCTACACTTGATCCAAGATTAGCAGGCTTGACAAAACAAGGAAAACCTAATTCCTTTTCCACACGATCATACGCTGCCGCTTTATTACTTTGCCAGTCACTGCGGATAAAAGAATTATATTTTACTTGGTTTAGTCCAGCTACTTCAAATATATTCTTCATAATTACTTTATCCATTCCCGCTGATGATGCTAAAACACCATTTCCAACATAAGGAAGATTCAGAAGTTCCAGCAATCCTTGTACGGTTCCATCTTCGCCGTTTGGTCCATGAAGTAATGGAAAAATAACATCTAAGGAAGCCTCATCATTTGCTTGGAAGAGAGTAGTAGAAAGCGCATTTGATCCGATTTGCTCCTGTGAGTTAAACGCAAGCTCTTTTACATTTTCAACAGGTCCCATTAATTGTGGTCCGCGCACCCATTCACCACTCTCCGATATGTAAATTGGATGAATATCATATTTATCTGTATCTAATGCTTTAATTACTGCCATTGCTGTTTGCATACTAACTTTATGTTCAGCAGATTTTCCGCCATATAATAATCCAAGTTTCTTTTTCATTATGAGTTACCTCCATTTAATCAATGCACTTGTTTATTCTACCACTAGAACCAGACCTTTAAAAAGAAAACATGTAAGTCAAATAACAATTTAATCAGACCCTAATAATCCTTTTCCATTTTAACTCTTATTACCATATGAAAAAAGGGCTAAATTGGAGCTTATTTATTTAAAATTTCTCCCTAAGAAAGAAAAATTATCCTTGCTCCTTTATCTTATCTCAAAGAAACAAGTACTTCATGAAAATAGCCACCTGCCAACCTTTTTATTTCTGATTCCATTTCTTTTTCATACTCGACAATAAAGCATGTAGCTGGACCAGAAGATTTTAAAAGATCAACAGAGCATGTCACTTCTTCTTCTTGAAAAAGCTTCCCCTTTAACTGTCCTAATTCATAAAGAATTCCCTTAGAGCCAACTGGCTGTAATCGACATTTTACTTCCTTTGCAAAATGAGAAAACAAAAATAAGGGAACAACTTTATCTTCCTGTAACATTACTTCTTCCCCAACAAGGGGACTTCCAATAACCGCAATTCTTCCATTTACAATGGATGTCTCCTTGAAATCAGCTTGTCTTTTTCCAAGAATCGTAAGCCCAACAGCTGATTGACAGAAGGAAAAATTGCTCTCTGTACTGCCTGTTATTCCAAGCTCACCATCTAACCCAAGCTCCTGCACTCCTTTATGTATACCTGTTACAAGGGGAATCCAAGCATCATTTCCACAAAAATTCTGCAAAATTACCGAAAACGGGATTCCTCCTGCTGCCAAACATTCCATAACTGCTACGCGAAAAGAAAAATAAGAAACTATATCATAGGGAACGGAAACTTGATCCTCTTCTTTCTGCCCAATCCCTCCACTATTATCTGCACTAATAACCATTACTTCTTCTTGATTCCAGGGAACAATTTGTACATCTCTCATTGCTTCGCCTCTCCCCACCCTTTAAGGAAAGATTCTAGCCTCGGCATTAACAGCTGAGCAATAATGCCGTTTAATACAGCACCGATCAACAATACTGGAACCATAGAAATATAAAAACCTTTTCCCATTAGGAATAAGAAAGGAAGGGGCAGTAGAACTCCATTTCCTAACACAAACCATAAATAGGAGATAATTCTAATTCCATTCTGATAGATTTTAGTAAAAATAAAAACAAGCAAACACATTTCTATCGCAATAAATAAATGAAAAATTCCGAGTGGGAGTCCTCCAATCAAAGCAGACACCAGATGACCGAAAGCAGCTACTATTCCTCCAGCAATCCCA
Organism: Bacillus sp. 522_BSPC; assembly: GCF_001076885.1. GTDB lineage: Bacteria > Bacillota > Bacilli > Bacillales > Cytobacillaceae > Niallia > Niallia hominis. Next base: position 13,561 of record NZ_JVDT01000099.1, on the reverse strand, counting down.
CCTAAAAATACACCCGCAATAAGACTCGGAAAACTATCGAGTGCAACACTTCCAATGAAGCTTGGAATTTTTATAAAAGCACCAATAACCGAAATTGCAATAAAAATAGCAAGGATATTAATCTTCTTTACGTTCATTTCTCTCTCCCTTTTTAGTTGTTCGAAATACCTTTGCACTACGTACATACTCGACATCTGCCACATCGCTTCTATAATTAATCACCCTTGCAAGCGCAAAAAAGTAATCAGAAAGTCTATTTAAATATTTTAATGGCAATTCCGGTATATCTTCATTCGTTTTCACCAATGTCACCACTAAGCGTTCCGCTCTTCTTGTCACTGTTCGTGCTAGATGCACAGTCGCTGCTGCTTCTGTCCCTCCCGGCAAAATAAATCGCTCCAAATCCGGCGTCTCTTCCATAAAAGCATCAATTCGTTCCTCTAAATAGGCAATAGCCTCTTCTGTTAACTTCCATTCTCTTCTTTTTGAGATACTCGCTAAATCTCCCCCACAATCAAATAATTCATGCTGAATTTTCTCTAAGTCTTCTTTAATATCAGCAAATTGTTCTCCCGCTAATTGCGCAACTGCCAATCCAACAAAAGAATTTAATTCATCTACTGTACCGTATGCTTCTACACGAATGTCATCCTTTGATACTCTTCCCCCAATTATACTAGTTTCCCCTTTATCACCTGTTTTTGTATAAATTCGCATATTCTATCCCTCTTTCTGTTTATTTGTTTAGTGTTTTTGCGATTAGTGCTTTTTACGTTAAATGTAATTTTTTCTTGTAGTTGCTTTGTTGCTTTAGAACTTGTCTTGCTTTTTGAAAACCACTTTTCTCTTGCCCGCTTCGGATTTCAGCGTTCATCCCGCTTTTAAAAACCACTTTCACTAATCCCATAGCCTCCCTACCAGTCACCCACAAACCAAATTCACCAACTACTTTAATCGCTCATTCAACCCATACCAAATAACATCCACTCTATCTGCCTCTGCTGCAATTCGTTGAAAAATCAGTCCTGTAGCATCTCGCCAAAAGCGATCTTCCTTATCAATCGGTACGATGCCTTTCGTAATATCGCTACCAATAATAAACACACAGCGCTTTTTCTCTTCTCTTTCCCATTGAAGTAAAGTCTCTACTTGTTTTTCTAGATAATGGATCGTTTGCTCCAACGTTTCTTCTTTCAGACGATTTTTAATCATCCACTCCAACCCTTCTAACATATAAAAGGAATCCTTCTCATCCGTTGTAATCTTTATTTCCTTTTCATCAAACAAACGGAGGACCTTTCCTACTGTAAATCCTTGCTCCTTCGTAAAGGAGACTGCCCAGCTTTTTTTCCCGTGAAAGCTACCTCCTGTAATAAAGTGCATCTTTCCTTCCTCCTAAACCTTTCTTTATTGGACCATATTAGTTCGATGCCCTCTCCTGGCGAAATGCTGTAATCCCAAAACTCCTTTTCTGTTACACCATATTTACTAAGTAAATAACGAATAACCCCACCATGTGTGACAACTGCCATTCGATCGCTTTTCTTACTCTGCTCAATTAAAAGATCCCAGCCTGTATCTACTCGCATAACAAACTCTTTAAAGGATTCTCCATTTGTTGCTGAAACTGTAAACGGAGCATTTAGCCATTTGCAATAGTCAGGGAGCTCTTTTAGTTGGTCATATGTTTTTCCTTCCCACTCTCCAAAATTTATTTCTCGAAAATTAGGAGTACTGTGTATGCTCTGTTCAGGAAACCAATAAGTTGCTGTCTCTTTCGCTCGCAATAAATCGCTTGTACTTATCCATTCATATTTAGACACTGGGCTTCCTTTTTCATAAAGGTCCGCTTTCCCGTTTTCACTTAAAGGAGCATCCAGCCAGCCAATGTATGCTTTTCGTTCATTTTCGGCAGTTAACCCATGACGAAATAATGCAATAACCATAGTGTCGCCCATAATGCCAGTTCCGTCCCTTCTACACTTGCCCCTAATAAATCACCTGTTAATCCCCCAAAAGCTCGCTTCATAAATCGACTTAATAAAATATAGCTGCAGATGCTAATAAAGAGAAACAGAAAGAACAGTGGCAGCCATTGTGTATTCAATAAGATGATAAATAGAAGAACAAGTGCAAAATAGCGACTATAAAAAAATGCTCGCTGCCCTTCAACAGACCTTTTAAAGTATGCGCCAAGCCCGTCATTCTTTGCCTCTTGAACAAATAGCAAGATCCATCCCATTACAGCTTTAGAAAATAACGGCAGGAGCATGACAAAAAGATAGGTAAAGTCTTGCATACGTGTCACGATTTCATAGATAAAAAGAAACTTCGCACTCAATAACAGAATGACGGATAAAAGACCAAAGGCGCCAACATGTGGATCCTTCATAATCTCTAATCTTTTCTTCCTATCCTGATAAGAAAAATAAGCATCACTTGCATCCATCCAGCCATCTAAATGAAGCCCTCCAGTTAACAAAATCGTACTGGCCCAGACAAAAAAAGCTACTGCAAGTGCTGTAAACGGCGTATATTCTTTTAGCAAAAAGAAGAAGCTCATATAAATAAAGCCTTGAAAAAGTCCTAGCAAAGGGAATGTCTTTATACTTTTCTGAAGAAATTCCCCTTCCATTGGAAGTTCCTTTCTCACTGGTATCGCCGTAAAGAACTGTATATTTAAGAGAAAACCAATAAACCATTTCTTCATTATCAATCACCAGCCTGAAGGATATTCCATAGTTTTTCCCAATTCAAATGTTTTTTCATTTCATGAGCAAGTGCATCAAAGCGTTTATCCTTCTGTTCTTGTATAAACAGCCTTTTCCTTTTCATCATTCCTTTTTGCACTCGAATTTGATTTAACCACGTATGGCGAAATGCATCATTATAAAATAGATGATGCATATAAGTACCTATCAATCTTCCATCTTCTCGATAATAGCCTTCTTCCCTGCTGTTATGAAGCAATAAAAACGGGCATCTATCGTCTATAGAAGCATATTCTGTTTTTCCTAAATGAATCTCATAACCCTCTATTCTTTCTGATGCTAACTTCGTAGAAGGATGATAACTGCCTTCCACTCGAATCGTCTCTTTTTTCTTTTCAAAGGTCGTGCTTGCGGGGATAAGTCCTAGTCCCTCTATTTCTTCGCCTCTGCTTCCAGTATCAGCACCCTGTGGATCCTTCAAAGTAGTACAAAGCATTTGATAGCCTCCACATAATCCGATTACTCTGCCACCTTGCTTATAATAGCTTTTAAGCTGGGATGCTAATCCTTTCCTCTTCATTTCTTTCCAATCATCTATTGTACTTTTCGTACCTGGTATAATAACCGCATCTGGATTCCCTAAATCTTCGCCTTTATTAATCAGGCGGATACTAACGTCTTCTTCTAGAAAAAATGGTTCTATATCTGTGAAATTGGACATATAACGATTGTTTACTACTGCCAAATCAATCACAGCTTTAGTAGTTGTAAATCTTTTCTCTCGGATAGATAATGAGTCCTCTCCTTCAATCATATGGTTATGAATAAAAGGAAGGACTCCAAGGACAGGAATGCCTGTCTTTTCCTTCAGCCATTGAACCCCATCTTCAAAGAGAGTTGGATCGCCGCGAAACTTATTTATTATAATTCCCTTTACCCTGCTCCTTTCCTCTTCTGAAAATAGGGCAAGGGTTCCAATGATACTCGCAAACACGCCGCCGCGATCAATATCCGCAACGAGAATGACAGGAACATCAGCCATTTCTGCTACCTTCATGTTTACAAGCTCTCTGTCTTTCAAATTTATTTCAACTGGACTTCCCGCACCTTCCATAATAGTCATCTCATAATGGCTTTGCAGGTAATCCAGGCTTTTTTGTATAACACAAATTCCTTCCTCATAAAACTGTTCACGATACCCTCTTCCAGATAGAGTCGTACTAGCTTCCCCAAGCAGGACAACCTCTGACTGTAAATCAGATCTTGGCTTTAAGAGTATCGGGTTCATCCAAACAGTTGCCACCGTCCTTGCTGCTTCTGCCTGAATTCCTTGTGCTCTGCCAATCTCTTTTCCATCTACCGTGACATAAGAATTATTAGACATATTCTGTGACTTAAATGGAGCCACCTTTATCCCCTCATTTGCCACCATTCTGCATATAGCAGTAGCAATCAGACTTTTCCCAACATCAGATGAAGTTCCTTGTATCATTACCCCCTTCATTTTTTTCCTCCCTTCTTGCTTTTCGCGATTCCGAATTCTACCAAATAAGCTTCCTTTGCATGCTGCACGAGGAAATAGTGGAGTTGATTTAAAAGCCTGCAGTAGTTCTGTACAAATGGATCTGATGACATCTCATATGTCACTTCATTACTCACAAGAATAAGATATCTGCAGCTTCGGCTTAACTCTATTAGCTCCCTTTTCAGCTTTAGCTCTAGCATTTCTTGCCGTTGATCTTTATAAAAAAGTTCATTATTGACTAATACAGTTAAGCAATCGAGTAGTATAACATCCTTTTTTGAAAAAACTCCAGCCAATTCACCAATATTTACTGCTTGTTCATGGCTATTCCATTTTACCTTTTGTTTTTTTCTTCGTTGCTGATGCCTTGCAATTCTTTCTTGCATCTCTGTGTCTGAATGAACAGCTGTGGCTATATAATGTAAATCTGCTTTTTCATTCTCTGCATATTCTATTGCCAATCTCTCAGCAAAAGAAGATTTTCCGCTTCTCACGCCTCCAGTTACAAAGATGATGGATGACTTTGTTTCCATTTAGCTAACACTCCTTGCAATTGCTGATTCTCTAACTTACTTTTAATCGCAAACCGTAGCCATCTTCCATCTAAACCCGGATAATTATATGTATGTCTTGCTATGATGCCATTGTTTAATAAGAAAATCAGGAGCTCTTTTTGGTCTGTAAAACTAGTATCTCTTAACAGGTAATAATTAGCAGCAGAAGTGGAATAAGCGAATTGCTGTTTATTAAAAAAGGAAAATAACCTTTTCTTTTCCTCTTCCATATAACTTTGCGTTTTATTTAAAAACATCTCTTGTCCCATTAATAATTCACCAACCCTTAAAGCAATTCCATTAATACTCCATTGAGATTGAAACTGTTGTAATTTTGCAATCAGTTCCTCTGATGCGAATGCATAACCAAGGCGAATCCCTGGAATACTGTACATCTTTGTCAAGGAACGGATAATAATAAGATTGGAGAATTTTTTTAAGAGAGGAAGCATATCCTCATATCCAATTACAAAATCATAGAAAGCTTCATCTAGGATGACATAGCAATCATTTTTTTTACAAATAACTAACAATTCTTCTACTACTTGTTTCGGATAAAATATCCCTGTTGGATTATTAGGATTACATAAAAATAGAGCATCTACATGGCGGATATCCTTTTCCAAATTAGATGGATTTAGTTCCCATCCTGTTTCCGCTGTTAAATAATGATGATAGATGTCACAATGATTAATTTTGCATACTTCTTCATATTCAGAAAAAGCTGGCTGGAGCAATAATACCTTTTTCCTCGCCAAAATTCTTCCCAACAAAGAAATAATTTCCGCAGCTCCATTACCAATTAAAAGCTGCTTTGGACAAAGCCCATACTGATCTGAAATTTTCTCTTTTAGACTGCTTGCATAAGGATCTGGATAAAGATGGACTGTCTGAAATAAGTCATCCCAGTTGTCCGATAAAATAGTCGGAGGTCCTAATGGGTTGATATTAGCACTAAAATCAATCGTATTTACCGGCATTTCTACATTTGTCTTTTCATAAATATACTGAGGATTAGCTCCATGCATTGGCCAATTCAAATCCAATTCCTCCTATACATAAAAAGAGATAAAAGCAAACAACAGCTTTATCAGCAATTTTAGTCGACTCGATAATATGTCTAGTTCCTAAAGGCTGCAGTGCTCTTCCCATACGTGCACGATCTGACTTCTTTCCTTTGTAAAAGTTAATCCCACCAAGCTGTATACCAAGGATAATCGCAGTCACTGCTTCACCCCAGCCGCTGTTTGGAGAGGGATGCTTCATTGCATCATGAAATAACAACTTCCAGGCTTCCTTTTTACGATAGAAAGGACTACGACTAACTAACAGCACGAGAATGGCTGTTATTCGACTAGGCAAATAGTTGACGATATCATCACATTTCGCAGCACAATACCCAAAATCTCCATATTTATCATTCTTATAACCAACCATACTATCACATGTATTAATCGCTCTATATACAAGACTCAAGGGAGCTCCGCCAATAAATGCCCAAAACAGTGGAGCAGTAATACCATCACTAGTATTTTCTGCAACTGTCTCTACCGTCGCACGGACAATTTCTTCTCCCTCTAATTGCTCTGTATCTCTGCCTACAATATAAGACAGCTTTTTTCTTGCCATCTCTAAATCATTAGCCTGCAATGGATCATAAACCTCTATCGCAGCATCCTTTAGACTCTTTTGGGCAATCGTTGTGGCGATAAGAAGAGCTTCCACGATTACCCCGACCCACCAATGAAGCTGATAGCTAATATAAACGAGGACGTAGCTAATCAAAAAGGTAAATATTAATACCGTGCTGAGCATCCATAACCCTTTTATTCTCCGACTCTTTCCGTTATTTAATCTTTGATCTAGAAAGGAAATCAATCTCCCCATCCCTTTTACCGGATGTGGCCAGCTTGGAGGATCACCAATAAGCTTATCTAAAACAATCGCAAGTGTAATGCTAATCAAATGGCCGATCATTTAGGTGCTATCCTCCTATTCCTTTTATCTAACGACTTTGCTAAACACTGATAGACTCCTTGTGCTACACATTTTCCAAGCGCTGTTATCGTACCTCCAAATTCGAGGTAGGCTCCTTCTTGGGTAGCAGCCACCAATATACTATCTGTTGACGTACCTGTTGCAATGGTTCCTGTTTCCAAATCTTTTATCTTCCGATCTCGCAAGACCGCTGCTTTTGCTTCTGTGGCCGTAATGACACTTTGCACGAAGGCTTGCTCTGATAATGTCCCGTTAACAAAAATCCAAATATTAATGGTTCCAGGATTTAAGAAGGAAGAATGCTCGTTAGTCTTTGCGGCATCAACAGCATTTCCTACTCCGCCTGTTACGACAATCATCACAGAAAAATCCCGCTGCTCGATAAGCTCATATGCTACATCCTCTGTGTAAACAGCTGTCATCATCCCTACAGTTTCTGATGGAATAAAGCCATTTCGATGCAAATAACCCTCCATTTCTTCCCGATAATCTTCGCATTGATATCTCTTATCCACATGTCTGTTCACAAAGCATTTATACCATCCCATCCCTGCACCTATTACACCTGATGAAAGAGTGTATAGTGGAAAGGGAACCTTTACCTCTACACGATCTGAATAAATGGTAATAGCTTCCGTATCTATTTTCCTATTATTTCTCTCTTTATTTCTTGGTACTAGAGCTATTTGCGGAGCTGGTCTACTTGGATGAAAAGTACTTTTCACATCTGTTTGATAGATTCTTTTCACCCTCTCTTCTTGCAATACATTAGAAGGGGCGGCATCTACTTCTACCATTCCATCATGTAATAAAAGCAGCCGATCACAATATAATCCTGCCAAGTTCAAATCATGGAAAATACAAACAATCGTTAAATCTCTTTCCATGCTCCATTCTCTTAAGTTATCCAATAACTCCTTCTGATAAGATAAATCCAAATGGTTTGTAGGTTCATCTAATAGGAGAATTTCTGGTTCTTGTGCGAGTGCCTGTGCCAAATAAACACGCTGCTTTTCGCCTCCAGATAATTCATGAATGGATTTCTCTTGAAATGAAAAGACTCCCGTTTGTTTCATCACGCTTGTAACTACTGCTTCATCTTGAGAACTCCAGGACTGAAACAGCCCGGATTGATGAGCATATCTCCCGAGTGATACGATTTCTCGAACGGTATAGGAAAAAGATTCATTCACATGCTGAGACAGGACTGCGACTACCTTTACTAATTCTTTCGTTTTATACTGCTCGATTGGTTTGCCTTTTATCTCAACCTGTCCCTCCTGTGGAGTTAAAATGCCGCTAATAATTTTCATTAACGTCGTTTTCCCACTACCATTCGGTCCAAGGATACCAACCATTTCTCCTTTATTCACCGTAAAAGAAATATCCTGTAAAATTTGTTTTGTTTCATATTGAAAAAAGAGATTCTGTACATTAAGCATTAGTTTAAACTCCTCTTCCTTCTTCTCAGTAATAATCCCGCAAACACCGGGGCACCTACTAAAGCTGTAATAACCCCTATCGGAAGTTCTGTTGGAGAAATAATTGTTCTAGCTAATAAGTCAGCCAGAATCATAAAGCCACTGCCTGCAAAAAGGGATACCCCCATTAAATGACGGTGATCTGACCCTACAATGATTCGAACAAAATGTGGAATAACAAGACCAACAAATCCGATTGTCCCAGATACTGCAACCGCTGCACCTGTTAACATAGAGCCAGCCAGCAAAATAATCATTTTTCTTCTTTGTACATGAATACCTAAATGCTGTGCTCTTTCTTCGCCAAACGCTAAAGCATTTAATTCCTTTCCTTGCGAAAGAAGAAGACCAGAACCAACTACAAAGAAAGGAAGAATAATTTTTATATATTCCCACCCTCTCATGGAGACACTTCCAAGTAACCAGCCAATAATTTGGCGAAGTTCATTGCCTGTTAATGCGATCATAAGCGAAATAAATGCACTTAAAAAAGAACCAATAATAATTCCTGTTAAAATAATCGTTTCCACTCGCATCGCAGGATCCATTTTTTTCGCAAAAAAGACAACAAATAAAATCGTAAAGAAGGAGAATAGTACACTCATAAATGGCAAAGTCAGTGCGCCAAGAAATGGGATACTTAATTGGAAGAACAATGTAATAACAGCTCCAACAGAAGCACCAGATGAAACCCCAAGTGTATAAGGATCTGCCAATGGATTTCTCAATAACCCTTGGAAAGCAGCTCCCGAAATGGATAGGCTCGCACCGACAAGTCCCGCCAACAGCACTCTAGGGAGTCGAATATTTTGGACTATATTGATATGCATTGGCTCGACATTAGTTAATAAGCTTTCTGGCCCAACATAGCTTGCTAATATTTTTACCACAGACAAAATAGGAACAGATATAGTTCCAACAGATATTCCCATTACAATCGCAAAAAGGAGAAAAAAAGCGGCATAAACATAAGCCGCTTTTCTTTTATTTAAAAACATCTGGGTACACCGCTTCGGCAACGGCCTCTACTCCTTCAACTAAACGAGGACCAGAACGAGTTACCATGTCAGAATCAACATCTACTATTTGCTTTTCTTTTACTGCTTTTATCTCTTCCCAACCTTTTCTCGAGCTAATTTGATCGATTGGGCTTGTTTCTGAGTAAGCACCATAAGTAGTAATGATAGCATCTGGATTTGCTGCAATCACTGCCTCTTGGTCTACTTGAATCCAGCCTTCTTCCGAAATAATATTTTTCGCATTAATGGTATCTAACATCTCTTGCATAAATGTATTTGTACCAGTCGTAAATATACTTGGTTCTCCGCTTACTTCTATATAAACAGATTTTTGGTCACTATCAGAAATCGCTGCTGCTTTATCCTTGATAGCAGCTAACTTCTCTTTCATATCAGCAACAAGCTTATCTGCTTCCGTTTCTGCTCCAGTAGCCTGTCCAATCATTTCCATCCCTTTATAGACGTCCTCAAAAGAAGTTGCATCATTCACAACAACAACATCAATTCCGGCATCGCGGATTTGCTGCAAGCCTTCTGTCGAATTATGGGCACTAGATGCATGTGCTAAAACTACATCTGGATTCAGTGAGATTATTTTCTCCACATTAAATTCCATGCCGCCTACTTTTTCTTTTTCCGCTGCTTCTTTTGGATAGTTGTCATAATCACTAACTCCAACTAACTCATCTCCTAGCCCAAGCGCAAATACAATTTCCGTATTACTAGGCATTAAAGAAACTATTTTTTCTGGCTTTTCCTCAATTACTACTTCTTGATCGATTGCATCTTTAATCGTTACAGGAAAAGCAGCCTCTTGTGCAGTTGACTGCTCCTTGTTATCATTATTATTTTCTGTCTTTCCTTCACCACATCCAGCAAGCGACCCAACTACGAGCAGTATTGCTAAAAATAAAGAATAAAACTTTTTCATCATTCTTCACCTTCCTGAAATAAATATGTGAAAAATAAAAAACATCCCTATTATCGTCCATAGAGATGTTGGGATGACTTTAAAAATAATTTCAAAGCGCGCTCCACACCTCCCTATCCTCGTAGGTTTATTTAGGTGTATAGAAAATGGCAGGTCTCCTGACTCATGATTGTCGCAACAATAGAACCTTCCCATACAGGTAAGTACAGTGGCACTTCTCCATGTGCAATCATTTACAGTGGCGGGNCTTCCCTTTTAAGAGTCTTTCTGAAAAAAGAGAAAGTCTTTCGACATTCCTCATCAATCTTTTACAAAAAGTCTCACCATCATCTATCTATTTCATTTTTCGTCCTTTTTGATTATACATCAAAGGTAGCAAAAATAAATGTCCTTTTATTTAATTTTTAAAAATGGATCCACTGGAATAGCATTGCCCCATCCGATTCCTTGCTCTGTTAAAACACAAGTGTAGCTTAGTAATTGCACCCCTGCTTTTGCAGCTTCCTCTAAGTTTTTCGCAAAGACTGGGTCAATTTCTGCTGCACCTGTCACTATTTCAACATCTCCTCTTTGCACAACAAATAAAATAGCTGTTTTAAATGTTCCTTCCTTAGCAATAGCCGTTAATTCTTGCACATGCTTAGAGCCTCTTTTCGTGATAGCATCAGGAAACATCCCTATTCCATCTTTGGCTAATGTAACGCTTTTCACTTCAAGAAGGAGCTGATTTTTTTCCCCATCCTCTAATAAAAAATCCCATCTAGAGCTTCCATATGTGTATTCCGATTTCACCCATCGATAGACAGAAAGCTCCTCAATGATTGCTTTTTTCAATATAGATTCAACAAGCTTATTAGGATATGTTGTATTGATAGACACTAGAATACCATTTGATTCGACATAAACTGCCGTCCATTTCGTTTTTCGATTAGGATTCATACTTGGGAGAACATAAATAGTTACCCCTTCTATTAAAAGCTCCATTAGTCTTCCAGGATCGGCCAAATGCACCCTTTCGAGTTGATTTGTCTCTTCATTCAAGCAATGCAATATAAACCGGTTAGGCCGCTCCACAAAAGTCATTTTCTTTAATTCCGCTGGAAAGCCTACAACTATTCTTTCACTCATATTATCCACCAATTAAGCCTTCGTTAAATGCCATTCTCTTAATTTCTTGTCAAAAATAAGCAAGGCATCCGTTTTTTGTTTGCTATTCTTCTCATATTCCTCGTACATATCATCCATATTATCAAAATCGCCTAAAATCCATATTGGAATTTCCATTTTCAATCGCGTCTGAGAGGCTTTTTCAATGGATAACACCATTCCTTCATTCATATAATGTTTTAGCTCCATGACGATTTCACTAGGAGGGGAAGGATATATCCGCTTCTTTTTGAGTCCAAGCAACCCCTTCTCTAATTTAAGGTCTGTCACTTTCTTTGCAATGACATCCCCAAATAATTGATAAAAAGAATCCATGTTCTTATAATAGATTTTATTAAACCAGCCATCATCATGGGCCAAATAAGCATATTGATTATTCAATTGCTGAAAAAATGGTTTTCTTAGCGGCTCCAGCTTATGTCCCAAATAAAGAAGCTCGGCAATTGTTTGACCTTCTAAGATATCTAAAATCTCTGTCTCATCAAAATCGACCCATACAAAATCCCCGTATCCGTAAACATCTTCCTTTGATAACTTTGCTAATTTAGTGTTTGGAACATATTCGAACTGTGTATGAATATTAAATTCTCCATCTTCAAACTGATGCTTTAACAACAAAACAGAGGAAAGAGTCTCAGCCAAAATTCTATAAAACTCTCTAAACTCTATACCGTAAGAAAGAACAAAGCGCTCTTTCTCATTTAAATGGATATAAACCACATCTCGAATATCATTACTGCCTTTTTTCATCAAGTAAACCTCCAAACATTATTAGCTTGTAAACGGATAGCTTTAGCTTACTTTCTAATTGCTGAAATTGCTTTTATTCCATTTTATTTATCTGATTACAAGAAAATTTTTCCCTTTTTCCTCTATTTAAGTCCGTATGGAACAGACCCCTTATCCATACTTTCCATCATACATCTAGTTGTGCTTATTGTAACCATTTTAGTTTAACAAAATTTAGGCAAAATAGCTTACAAAATTTTCAATTTAGAAAAAAGGAACAACATTTTCCTACTATCAGTCATTCTTCCCTTTTATCCTATAGAGACCACAAAAAAACACCGTGCTTTAGAAAAATGGTTATGACCACTCCCTGAAGCACGGTATATTGCTAGCACTAACTTATATTTGTTTTGCTCAACAGCCTTTTAATACTTTTATCTGCTTCATTTAGTACAATAGGTTTGTCCACCGTTTTGATTATTTTATTTTCCATCACTATTTTACCGTCCACTATGGTCGTTTCAACATCAGCTCTTGTTGCGGAATAGACTATTCTCGAAATCGGGTCCACATCATAGGAAGGAAAGGTATGAAAATTATGCAGATTTAAAATAGCCAGATCTGCTCTCTTGCCAATTTCAAGACTGCCAATTTCTTTTTCCATGCCAACTGCTTTTGCTCCACCTATAGTCGCCATTCTAAAGACTGTTTTTGCATCCATGGCAGTTGGACCATGAATAGGCTTTTGAATAAGTGCGGCCAATCTCATTTCATTAAACATATCTAAATTATTATTACATGGAGCACCGTCTGCTCCTAAGCTAACCGAAGCATGATTACAAAGGAGATGGTGTGTATCTGCTATCCCTGAGGCGAGCTTTAGATTAGAACCCGGACAATGGCTCACATGCACTCCTTTATCTTTAATAATTCGTTTCTCTTCTTCATCTAGCCAAATACAATGCGCCAAAATCAGACGCTCATTTGCTAATCCAAGATGATCTAGATACACAACATTTCTCATCCCCGTCTCTTCTTGCACAATCTGAATCTCTCCCTTGTTTTCTGAAGCATGGGTGTGTACCTTGACCCTATATTTATCCGAAAGCGTCTTTACCTCTTTCAATAACTCCTCTGTACATGAGACCACAAAGCGGGGCGAAAACGCATAGTGAATTCTTCCATCATCAAAGCCATTCCACTTCTCCAACAAGTCGACACTTTGCTGAATAGACTCTGCTGTTTTTTCCTGTAATGCCAAAGGAACCTCATCCCCTTTATCCATCATCACTTTCCCAGAAACAGCTCGGATTCCACTCTCAGCTATGGCACGGAAAGCATATTCCGTATGATGGACGGTTTCCATATCCACAATCGTAGTTGTTCCACTTTCCAGCAGCTCTCCTATGCCAAGCATCGCTGAATAATAAATAGACTCTTCGTCAT
>NZ_JVDT01000098.1 GCF_001076885.1 Bacillus sp. 522_BSPC | reverse complement strand
ACAAAAAGGATATTTATTCTCCCACAAACATTTTACTCATACAAATGAATCGGAATTATAGCTTTTAATAAGCATACAAAAAAGGAGTCCTTTTCACTAAAGAGGACTCCTTTTAACTAATTATTCCATTTAGAATGTATTATAAACATTTTCACATTCTTCTGCTGTTGGTTCATAAAAGCAATGTAGTTTATATCTTCCTACATGTGGTTGATTATACCAGGTATTAGGACAATCACCTGGAGGACGAAAATACCATAAACTATATTTTGCTGGCCAAAAGGATTCTCCGTTTACTACTCTCCTTGCCAATCTTCGTTCACTTTCTCTTGGTCGTTGATAAAAATAGCCTTTTGTTGTTGCTTCAAATGCATGGGCTTGATAAACCATATCATTTACAGTGCGAAGACCTTTGAAATCGGAACAATCTGCTCTCATTCGATTGATCCCTACATTCCCAACTAATAACATGCCTAATTCTCCTTCTCCCTCTGCTTCTGCACGAAGAAGTCTTGCCAATAAGTCAATATCCGCATCAGTAACACGTACGACTGCCATTTAACCACCCCCTATCCTTTCATCATATTTTTCCATACCTTATCCTATTCCTATAGGGAACATTACGATGAAAAGTGACTTTGGTGATGATTTTTGTTAAAAATTGATTAGTTTTTTAAATTCTTTAAATCCAATGATATAGCTCGCTGCAATTAATCCATTAATAAACAAAATATAAAATAATCCAATGATATATACCTTGTATTTTTTCCACTTTTTCTTCATCCCATATCCCCACCTTTAATACTCTCTAACTTCCCCTCATTTGGTAAATTTATGTATACATAAAAAAACTAATAATTTTCTATTTTTGATTCATACTAATTTAATAAAATCTTCCTTTTTATTATCCATTTAGGAGGAGTAAAAGTGGTGAGATCCATGTACTTTTTTTTATTAAACTTCCCTAGTAATGTAGAAATTGATAAAGAAAAAGAAAAATTATTTCATCTATCCTTTGATCATTGGTTACAGCATGATTTATTTTCTTTTAATTGGTGGATACTTTTCCTATCAACGATTATTCCTTATTTTATTTTTTGGAAAGTAGTAGACAAAAATCGCTTTTTTGAGGTGTTTTCATATGGAATGGTTTGTGCCACTTTATGTATGCTCTTAGACATTATGGGCACAGAGATGCTCTTATGGAGCTATCCGGACAAATTACTCCCCATCATTACCCCGCTTATTCCTGCTAATTTGGTCGTAATCCCTATCACCGCCATGCTTGTATATCAATATTTTAGCACTTGGAAAAATTTTTTGTTCGCCACGTTATGCTGGTCCATCCTATTTTCCTATATTATTGAGCCTTTATTTATGCTTAGGAAAATGTTCGTATTAGGGGAAGATTGGTCCCATACAAAGTCATTTATTGGCTTTATTGTTCTAGGTATTTTCTTAAAAGCTGTTTTTGAAACAATAAAAAAGCATCTTTCTAGATAAGAATGTTCTATTTATCACATATTATTATTCATTTTCCACAAACTAAGCAATGAATCTTGAAAGGAGAGAAAATGATGAAAGATCCAAATGCGAAAGATACAAAGCAGCAAAACAAATTAGGATTGGATGCAGATGAACAAGAAATGAATGGTTTATATGGAATGGCTGAAACGATGGAAGAAGATGCGTTAAATAGCCAAAATAAGCAGCAAAAAATGTAATTTCATCCTCCTGCATACTTCGCTATGCAGGAGGTATTTTCCTTATCCGTTTCGATTAGCGATGGCTTTTAAAATCGCTTTTTCGATTTCCTCATAACTCGTACAGCGACATATATTGGATTCCAGCCATTCTTTAATCTTTTCTTTATTAGGATTAGCTTCATTAAGGAGGAGTGCATGACCATTCATAATAAATCCTGGTGTACAATAACCACATTGAAAAGCAAATTCTTCGATAAATATTTGTTGGAGGGGACTATTATTCAGTCCTTCTATCGTAATAATCTCCTTGCCTTGTGCTTCCACTGCGAGCATTAAGCAAGATTTCATCGGCATCCCCTCCATAATTATGGTGCAAGCACCACAATCTCCGTTGAAACAACCTGGCTTCGCACCTGTTAAATAGAGGTCTTCGCGCAATGTAGCAAGTAATGTTTTCGATGGAGGAATAACTACTGAATGGTTTTCCTCGTTTATCCGCAGTTTTACGATTACTAAATTTTGTCTACTTTCCGCCAATTACACTCCCTCCAATCGATCAATTATTTTTTCTAAAAGGTCAGAAAGTACAAATAATCGGTATTCATTTGAACCTTCGACATCGTTAAGGATAGGGGAAGGGAGATGGGCTAATGCTAAATCGATTCGTTCTTCTCTACTCATGCTTTGATTATTTATTATGCGCTCCACTTCAAATGCTCGAAACGGGAAAGGGCATAATCCGCTGATGGCTACTCTAATTTGACCATCCATCTTTAGTGCAGCTACTGTAATTAATGGATACCCTGTCTCCCACTGCTGTCTCACTTTTATTGCTATATATTCTTGAGTCAAATATCGTTTTTCAATAAAAGCCTGCACCAATAATTCTCCCGTCTGAAGCAATAATTTCCCCTCAAATACATGATGGATAAATTCTGTTCTAATTCCAGATTCATTTGCAAGCACCAACACACTATCTGTTAAAAGGAATGGCAGTACTGCTTCTCGATAAAAGATTTCACCACAAATATTTCCACCAACCGTAATCTTATTTCTTGCTGTTCGATCCGCAATTTCTTTACAAACCATTGTTAATAAGGGAAAATAATTGCTTTCTTCTACGTCTGTCAATGTGATACAGGAACCGATTACAAGGTATTCTTCCTCCATCTGGTGAACATTGCATGCCGCTATTTTGTTTATATCAATTGTGACATCCACATTTAATTGGTTTATTCTTCTTAGCGTAATAATTTCTGTACCGCCCGCATAATAGGCTGGATGTCTATTTTGCGATTTTGTTTCTGCATATATTTGCATTGCCTGTTCCATGGTGGAAGCTTGTTTATATTCAAATGCCATTATGTGCCTCCTTCCATTGTCTCCAAATAGCTTCTGGTGTAAGTGGGAGACTTTTCAATTCAGTGTTTATGGCATGCGAAAGGGCATTTCCTAACGCCGCCGGAATGCCAACCAACCCATGTTCCCCTGCTCCCCTTGCTCCAAATGGTGCCTCTAAGTGAGGTGTTTTTATAACATCGACTTCATATTGCGGATGTTCACCAAATCTTAAAGGTCGATAGGTTCTCAATTGGGGGTTTAGAACTCTACCGTTTTCATCAAAATAAAAAGCTTCCCTGCCTGCCCAGGCAATACCCATACTCATGGCTCCTTTTATTTGCCCAAGAGCTGCCTTGTAATTAAGGACTTCTCCTAAATCAACGACCGTAATTGCTTTTAGAATTTTGTACCGAAATGTTTTCCTATCCATTTCAATTTCGATTCCATGTGCTGCTACTGCCCATTCAGGACCAGGATTTCCTGCACCTGTTTCTGGATCTAAATTAGTTAAACCTGTCAGTGTGTAACTACCATTTGCAATGATTTGTCCGCCAATTGAATTTCCATTTGGATAGGTATATCCATACACAATGTCTTTAAATGGCACGAATTGTTTCGGGTTATCTCGTAAGAATACCGTTTCATTCGCTACATCTAAATCATCTTCTGAAACCCTTAAAACAATCGCTCCCATTTTTTTCAGTTTACGAATGGCATCATCTGCTGCAGCCATCACTGCTCTCCCTGCCATTAACGTTCCTCTACTTGCTACTGTCTTCCAATGCTCTGGTACTGTTTGTGTATCAACAGCCATACGCACATGTATTCGATCCACACTCATTTTCATTTGCTCTGCTAAAATTTGTGCTAATACCGTTTTCGTTCCTGTGCCTATTTCGACTAATCCAGACATTAGATTGATACTTCCATCTGAATTAAAGGTGAGCACTACCCCAGAACTAACTGCTGGACCGATTGTTGAGTTTTTCCAGCTACATGAGATTCCTTTTACACGGACCCTATTTTGAGAGATTGCTTCCAATTGACCGTTTTCCCACTCCATTAATTCCCTTAAGCGATCTATGCATTTTTCTACATCTCCTATTTTGCTGCTCGTTAACACTACTTGAGTCGGAGTCGTATCACCTGGATGAATGACATTGATTTTTCTGAAATATAGAGGATCCATATCTATTTTTTTCGCAAGTATATCCATCGCTCTTTCAAAAGCAAAATGGACTTCTCCATGGCTAAATCCTCTGAATGGGGCTGCATAGGGATGGTTTGTATACACACATAAAGCATCACACCAGACATGATCGATTTTATATGGTCCTGTACAATCTACTGCACCTGCTGTACTAAGATGAGGCGATTTATCTGCATATGCTCCGCCATCAAACACATATTTCAATTTTGCAGCAGTCAGCTTGCCTTCCGCTGTACATGCAAGCTGAACCGTCGCTTCTAAGCCAACATGTACTGGGGAAACCGTTAAATCTTCTTCACGCGTATTAAATACACGTACTTTTCTCCCACCAACTGCTTTTGATGCAAGGTATGCAAATATTTCTAAGTGAACAGAAGCTTTTCCACCATAACCTCCACCTACAAATGGCGTTTCTACGACTACTTTTCCTGTTTCCACCTTAAAATCTCTACTGATAATTTTTTTCACCATATAAGGTGCCTGTGAGCTTGTGATAATTCGGACGATTCCGCTTTCTCCAATTTCACACAGTGCTGCTCTTGTTTCCATAGAAGAATGATCAGATATCGGAATAGAAAAATGGGATTCAACCATCACTTCCCCTTCCTTCATTTCTGCTTGAACATCTCCTTTTCTAATCTTTGTGTGATTGATAATATTTGTTCCTTCCACAGGATAAATCCCTTCGTCTTTCTTGTAATCGAGTAAATTGTCATGAAGGCGTGGTGCATCTTTCTCTAGTGCTTGTAATGGAGAATTAACAACTGTCAGGGGCTCATATTCGATGTGAATAAGTTGGGCTGCTTTCTTTGCAATGGGGATTGTATCTGCGACAACTAAGGCAATGACTTCTCCATAATATCGAACTTTATTGACAGCAAGTGGAGGTCGATCAATTACTTCTTCTCCTATCAAAGGTAAATTATCTCCAAGGATGATTGCTCTTACCCCTTCTGTCTTTTTGGCTTCTGCTATTTCAATTGAACGAATAGTAGCATGGGCATACGAGCTTTTTACCATCTCCACATGTAATGCATCACTTGCTAAGTAATCTGCTGTATATTTTGCTTTTCCTGTCACTTTTTCAAGGGATTCTTTCCGAAAAACACTTTTTCCGATATATGTCACAGTTTCCCTCCTCATTTTCATCGATAAATATTGGGATGAAGTATGTATTCTGGCCAGTAATTTAATTTCATATTTTTCGGATATTAGAAAAACAATTTAAATCTTTTCTTGCAAATCTTTATATGTATATGAGATAAGGAAATAAATTAGAAAAAATAATTTCAACCATTTTAGTTCTTTTAACTTTTACTTAGCCCCTATTTTAAACAAATAAAAAAGGAGGTACAAGATTATTTCTTATTCTCTCCTTTTTTTTACAGCAACTATTCCGTTTTCCAGTCTTTATTTTCACACAGATTCGTAATATGAGCGAGGTGATGACGACCATGCCATGCGTAATTTCCAATTAATAATCGAACAGATTGAGTACCACTTTCTGGATGTTGGAATTCCTTCTCTAATTCATTTGTCTGAAGCAGAGCTCGAAATAAATGAACCCATCTTGCATGAATATTGAAAAGCAATTGGATGGACACATTTACAGGCATGGTATAGTCGGGAAGCTGTGCCCATAGTCCTTCTTCATATGGTTTAATAATCGGCTTCTGTTCAGTTAAGGCAAGCTTTGTCCGTATATATGCGTTCATATGACTATCTGCTACATGGTGTACTACTTGACGAATTGTCCAGCCGTCTTGTCGATAGGGAGTATCTAACTGTTCCTCTGTCAATAGGGCTATTGTTTTCTCAAGTTTAGCTGGATATTCCTCTATTTCTGAAATCCATCTATGTAAAACTTCCTCTGAAATCTGTCTTTCATATTCAAATAAACCAATTGGATACCTTTCATCCACTCCCCATTTCTCCTTTCATCATACAGAAATAGTAAATTAATAGTAAGTTAGTTTTTCTTCTCAAAAAATAGCAAAATAGAATCTTTCATTGGTTCATAGCCAATATCCATGTATATCTTATTGGATGTTGGATTTGTGATATCTGTATAGAGGCTAGTAGATGAATATCCACTCTTTAACAACCGTTCTGAAAGTTCTGCAACACAATTTGTGGCATAGCCTTTTCTTCTATAAGATTCTGGCGTATACACAAAATTAATCGTTATATTATTCTTCGTAGGTCTGCTTGCATTTGCCATACTAACTAACTGATTATCTACTTCCCAGCCAGCAAGTTTCCCACCTTGAATAATCTCCTCTGCACGTATTCCTGCCTGTTCCATTTCTAACGGCTGATTAATGGACAGAGCGAAATCATAAATCCATTGTTGAATTAGCACCTGATCTCTACTTGTTATCCATCTGAAACGACCAACATTAGATGGCTTCTTTTTCACTTCTTTTAGTTGATAGATACGTTGATCCATTCCCAATACAACGTTTACTTGACGTAATGTAGCAATATGTTGAGCCAGCTCTTGTACAATTGCTTTCTCGCCAATGAAACCAGGAATTTCTTCTATATTTTCATGAATTAATTTACTTACTAACGGTAGCTCCAATGGAGTCATCCCTGGAAAAATAGAGACGATTATTTGTTTTGGATGTGTCTGAAACAGCATAAGAATTGGTTGTTCATCCTTATAAACCCCAGCCATAATGATAGGCTTAATCATCTCATTTATATTCATTAAGATTCCTAGTGGCAAGCCATTAACCGCTTCTTCTTTTTCTAAAAGTGGCAGCATCACCCGCTTGAAATCATTTACGTCATAAAACTTTTGAACAAGTAACACCACAATTCTCCTCCAAACCCCAAGTAATTTTTATGTATAAAAGAAGCTTAAGACTGACTCACCTGAATAAATGTTTTTATTCCAGGGGGAGTATAGGTCGAAAATTTATCAAGCAATTGTGCTGGATTAGAATCGATTATCGCAATGTTCCGATACTGTTCTTGTAAAAATTCCGCATTGGCCATATGATTAATTAATCCAACTAGGGGATCATAATAATGATTGATATTAAGAATCCCTAAAGGTTTTTTATGTAAACCAAGCTGTGCCCAAGTAAAGATTTCAAAAAACTCTTCCATTGTGCCCGCACCGCCTGGAAGTGTAATAAACCCATCAGCTAGCTCTGTCATTTTTGCCTTTCTTTCATGCATGGATTTTACGACAATTAATTCACTTAAATGTGGATGGGCTATTTCTTTTTCTTGAAGAAAGTCAGGGAGTACGCCAAATACCTTGCCACCCTCTTCCACCATACTATCAGCAAGAGCTCCCATTAACCCAATGCATGAACCGCCATATACAAGCTCTAAATCACGTCTCGCCAATTCTTTTCCTAGTGCAACGGCTTCTTCGATATAAATTTTAGAAGCTCCTGTACTTGAACCACAGAATACAGCAATTCTTTTCATATTGATTCCTCCATTTAACAAAATTCTGATAATTTTTTCATTACTTTTTACCTATTAGTTAGGTCTAAGTCCACTTTTTACTAGCAAATAAGTATAAGACACCGAGATTAATGGAAAAATTTTCTCCCTCCTTCTATTTTAACTGGAATCCAATACGAAAAGAAATAGTGTTTGCCTTATTTCAATCACAATTTATTGAATTTTTTTGATTCCTAGATTTAAATTGTCCAAAAATAAAATATATTTTTAAAAATAGGTTTAAGAGTTTTATCTAGCGGGTATTTGAAAGAAAAACAATATAAGTACACCTAATATCAAGGAGGATTAAAATGTCAGGAAACGTATTGTATAAAGGCAAAGTCTTTAAAATTTTATTTTGCTATGATACTGGTTATTGTGAAATTAGGGATATTTATAATGTATTTAAGGTAGAACTTGTTCATAATTCTCAATTTACCATGTTAGAAGATATTTGCACACATTAGTCATATCCTTTTAGCTTTTTGTCATTTTAAATGACAACTCATTTTTCAAAAATTATGTAAGCGTTATCCTTCTTTTTATTTCTTATGGTATTCATGCATGCCTTCATACAATGACTATAACATTTTATATACTTATTTCTTTATTTAGACCTTTTTGTACATATTATAATGAACTTGTCCACACCATCTAGTATCACTTCCATATTATATAGTAAATCTATAGTTGGAGGTGACTAGTATGTCTGAATATGGAGGCTCATTTGGAAGCAACTTTGCATTAATCGTAGTATTATTTATTTTATTAGTTATTATTGGTGCATCTTATATAGGAGGTTATTAATCTTCTGTATGAAAGTGTCTCAAAATGTTGGTACTCATTGACAGATTATCTATTACTATTTAATAGATAGTGTCCTTGAAATTCCTTAATTTGAGGCACTTTTTCTATTTACTTTCCATTAAGCTGTTTTCGAAAAAGATTGTCCCCCTGTCTCCAATTTAATATATATTATCATTACACCAACCGTAAGCCATTTATGTTCAAAAGTCTCTAATCAAATAGCCTTTTATTCTCCTCGTTAGTTACTTGTCCATTCCCTTTCAATCTTTCGTACATAAGATATGGTGTAACATGTAGAAGGAGGTGGCATATATGTCAGACTGTTATAGCGGTGGAGGTTACAACAATAACTTTGCTTTATTAGTTGTGTTATTCATTTTGTTAATCATCATTGGCGCTTCCTATTGGGGAGGATATTAATCTCGTTAAAAGAAGGCACTTTTGTGCTTTCTTTTTTTCATAAAATATCATCCTTTTAATTATACATATAGCATACGAAAAGGTACCCTGGTTTATTGGGGTACCTTTTCTTTCATAGTATTAGAAGAAGTTTCTTCTCGGTCTGCAATTATTTGGATTATTTACATCAGTACCACAATCGAAGTCTTCAACAACTGTTTCGTTCACTTGTCTTTCTGTTACTGGAAAATAATTTTCATTACGAATTACCGTTCTATTTACATTAATTACTTCTGTTGGGTGAATATTACGAATTCTTTTTTCATTTGTTGTTGTTCGAACAACTGTTTGAGTAGGATGAACGATATCTCTCACTGGAGAAACGCAATTTCGACATTTTTTCCCATGATTATTATTACTAGAACCTAACACATTATTATTATTATTATGGCGACCCATTTCTTTCGCTCCTTTCTATTATCAATTTCACTTACAATATATTGTATGAAAGGAAAAAGAGCTTGTCCGAGCTTTTACACTAATCTTTATTAAAATATGCTGAAGGACTAAGAGGAATGTCTAGCGGCACAGAAGTGGAATATTATTTTTCTAGATTTACACATAGAAAGATGTTTAATAAATAATTCTAACTAGCGCATAAGAAACCTTACTAAATTGCTGATTTTCTTACATTTTATTTAGGAATACTTCACCTTTTACATTAACATCTTTCTATTAATGCCTATATCTTTTTAAGAATAGAAGTTCTTATAAATCGGGATTAATAAACAGCTCTTCTCCAAAAAGAAAAGCTTTTTTATGCAAACAATTTAAATGACTTCGATTTAAAGGAGACAGCTAGGATGGAATCCACTTTAAAAATGCGTGGCTGCTTCTTTTTTAAACAATACGCCTTAATGTATGTGTCTGTTACTGCATACACAAGAACCGTTCGTTGGGATATAGAGTCATCTTTTTTCACATAAACAATCTCTATAGGTCTTTTTTCTTTCCACGCTTTATCTAATTGTTTTATCATCCTAAGCTCCCTCCTTTAAAACACATTATATAAGAACATTTGTTCGAAAACAAGTTTTTTTCGAACGAATGTTCTTATAATTACAGAAAAGGATTACCTTTTATCTCCCTATGCAAGTCCTTTTCTAAACTGAAAAAATTATTTGTAATTAGACTACCTCTAATTATAATAGCTTTAATTAGGAGGTGTATCCATTGATTAAATTATTTAGAAAACGATGGATGCTTTTTGAACAAGTGGTGAAATCGTATAAGCCCTTTGTAACGGTTGAGTATGGTGTTATTCCAGTTCCTGTTGATGATATAATCGGGCTATCCTTACCAGTTAGCAAAATTAGAAATAGTGTAAACGAGCACAATATTTCAGATACTCTTTTCCACATTAATCCGGGAGGAAATCTGAAATAATGTGCTATTTTTTTCACTTTATTTCGGAATGTGCAAAATCTTGTTCAAATTATTCCGTCTTAAATTCAGGAAAAGAAAACCCCTAAAAAGGGGCATCAACTGGCATATAATCCTGTTTTTTTATTCGAATTTTGTACACCTCGTAAGTGTGGAGTACAAACCTTACTTCGTGTTCCAGAGTTACGAACCAATCAAAATCTTTCTCCAAGTATGCATGGAGATACCTGTTTTGGACCCGTATCTCAAATGCATAACCCTGGTCTATCCAGTGGGGCTGATGTCCTAACCATACTCTCCATTCTTGAAGATGGTGGTCAAATACTAATATTCCACGCCTCATGATAAGCCATTATCCTCTATAGCTAACCTGACAATTTCCTCATCAATCAGTTCTTTCTTTAGTTGAGAGCCAAATAATAAACTGTTAATCGTTAATGTATTAATAACCCGTGGCCAACCTTGAGACCGTGATGCGATAGCTTCTACCGCGGTTTCTGTAAAGATGGTCATCTTCGCTCCTGCTAACTTCATATGATGATGAATATAATGGGAAACTTCCTCTCTGGATAATGGCTGAATCTCATATTTCATAATCATTCTCTGTGATAGTGGACGATGATGATTTAATGCTAATCGAGTCTTTAAATGTGGTAAGCCAGCTAAAACTAGGATAAATGGATTGGTTGAGTCCATATGAAAGTTAAATAATAGTGCTATATCCTGCAAAAAAGCATCTTTTGCCATATGCATTTCATCTAAAATGAAAACAGGTGTGATCTTACGTTCCCCTGCCATTCGCTCAATGCCTTGTTGAATTTGCCTAAAGAGATCGACTTTACGGAACTTCGGTTCCTCCCCTAAGCCATATACTAACCCACGGTAAAAATCCATTACACCACCAGTTGAAAGGGGAAAATAGACTACGTGATATAAAGAAGGGTTTAATGACTCCTTAAAAGACCGTAAGGTAAACGTTTTTCCTGCGCCAGGATCCCCAATAAGAAGACCCATTCCCTTCGATTTCTGTAAATAATTTAATGCGTTTAAAGCCCCTTGATAATCAGTGGAAGGAAACGCATCCGAAGGGCGTATATCTTTCGAAAATGGTGCTTGAGCTAAAGAGTAAATGGATTTATACATGGTCTTGTTCCCCTTTCACTTCAGCTGTTTGAGATAATGAAAATGGCGAGCGAGCCCGTTTTACATGCGCATTATCCTTCATGGATACAGGAATTGCTTCAGCGACTTTCTTATCATCCTCAAAGATATAGACACCATTTTCGTCTAGTCTCACATCGATAGAATGACCGATAAAACGGGAAGGTACTTCGTAGAGCTCTTTATTTAACGTAATCGTCCCATCAGCCTTTACTTTCCGGTGTTCTCGTTTCAAGAAGATGGTCTCAAGAATAGACAAATCCTCCAAAAATGTTATATCCTTTAGTTGAGATTGAAACACTTCATGGGGCGTTTTACCCTCTAAAGAGGCATGAACTCTTCGGTGATAATCTTTCTCTAACCAGCTCCAGAATCGTTCATTTAACTCTTCTAGTGAATGAGCTGGATCGGCTTGTAATAACGGATAAAACCGTGTTTGAATCGTTTTAAACAACCTTTCTACCTTCCCTTTTGCACGGGGATCATACGGCTGCGTGTGAGCTAAAGTAATTCCGAGTTGGGCACAAGCATATTGAAGCGTTTCAGATCGATAGATCTTACCGTTGTCCGCATAAATGATGGTAGGTTTCCCTCTGCGAATTAAAGCCTCTTTCGTGACTACTCTTAATCCATCAAACTTCTCTGACGAGAAGAACTGTGCATACGGCACAAGACGAGAACAGTCATCAATATAGGCAATTAAAAATGTCTTTGTCTTTTTTCCATTAACGGGTACATAAGGTCCATGGGATAAATCAGCCTGCCACAACACATTCACCTTTTCGTGAGCGAACCGTTTTCTTTCTGGTATCGCCACCATTTGTTTTCCTACAAGGTTGTGTTTTTTTAATAATCGAATTATAGTAGAGTAAGATATTTGGTTTTTTTGTATCTCTCCACGCTCGATTAGTTGTTCGTAGAAAACACTAACCGGCATATGGGGAGATTTTTTTCGTATTTCAAGGACAAGATCTTGGTCATCAGGGGATAGTCTTCGAGAATTCCCTCGATCCAAGCGCTTCTTGGGCTTTAATGCTTCAAATCCATTTCTTCGATAATGAAGAAGCCACTCTTTCATTGTTTTCTCTGCAATTTTCCTTTCTCCATAATGGGGGACAGAATGAACCTTTCCCTCCATTCCATTTAAATATTCCTTCGAATCAACTTGCCCATTCAATAGGGGGGCTATTAGGCCATACCGAAATAGGGCCACTTGTTCACGCTCTTTTTCATTCATGGAATCTTCCTCCTTTTTCATAGAAGGACGACCGGTCATCCATGGTTATTATTCTACTTTTTTCGATATTTTCTGACTATGAAAAAGGTATGTG
>NZ_JVDT01000097.1 GCF_001076885.1 Bacillus sp. 522_BSPC | reverse complement strand
CGTCTTTTATTCAAACGGTGACAATTGGCGTTCTTTTTATTGTCTTTTTAATTGGCTGTTTCTTTGCCTATATTTTTAGTAAGGCGATTACTTCTCCTTTAAATAATCTTGCTAAGGTGATAAAAGGAAATAAAGATTCAGATGAAGAATTGCAGTATTTTAATCCAAATGATGAGGTTGGGCAAATTGGTGTTCAATTTATAAATATGTTACGGGAAAATAAGAAATTAAATAATCAAGTCATTCAAGCAATTGTTGTAAACGAGCACAATATTTCAGATACTCTTTTCCACATTAATCCGGGAGGAAATCTGAAATAATGTGCTATTTTTTTCACTTTATTTCGGAATGTGCAAAATCTTGTTCAAATTATTCCGTCTTAAATTCAGGAAAAGAAAACCCCTAAAAAGGGGCATCAACTGGCATATAATCCTGTTTTTTTATTCGAATTTTGTACACCTCGTAAGTGTGGAGTACAAACCTTACTTCGTGTTCCAGAGTTACGAACCAATCAAAATCTTTCTCCAAGTATGCATGGAGATACCTGTTTTGGACCCGTATCTCAAATGCATAACCCTGGTCTATCCAGTGGGGCTGATGTCCTAACCATACTCTCCATTCTTGAAGATGGTGGTCAAATACTAATATTCCACGCCTCATGATAAGCCATTATCCTCTATAGCTAACCTGACAATTTCCTCATCAATCAGTTCTTTCTTTAGTTGAGAGCCAAATAATAAACTGTTAATCGTTAATGTATTAATAACCCGTGGCCAACCTTGAGACCGTGATGCGATAGCTTCTACCGCGGTTTCTGTAAAGATGGTCATCTTCGCTCCTGCTAACTTCATATGATGATGAATATAATGGGAAACTTCCTCTCTGGATAATGGCTGAATCTCATATTTCATAATCATTCTCTGTGATAGTGGACGATGATGATTTAATGCTAATCGAGTCTTTAAATGTGGTAAGCCAGCTAAAACTAGGATAAATGGATTGGTTGAGTCCATATGAAAGTTAAATAATAGTGCTATATCCTGCAAAAAAGCATCTTTTGCCATATGCATTTCATCTAAAATGAAAACAGGTGTGATCTTACGTTCCCCTGCCATTCGCTCAATGCCTTGTTGAATTTGCCTAAAGAGATCGACTTTACGGAACTTCGGTTCCTCCCCTAAGCCATATACTAACCCACGGTAAAAATCCATTACACCACCAGTTGAAAGGGGAAAATAGACTACGTGATATAAAGAAGGGTTTAATGACTCCTTAAAAGACCGTAAGGTAAACGTTTTTCCTGCGCCAGGATCCCCAATAAGAAGACCCATTCCCTTCGATTTCTGTAAATAATTTAATGCGTTTAAAGCCCCTTGATAATCAGTGGAAGGAAACGCATCCGAAGGGCGTATATCTTTCGAAAATGGTGCTTGAGCTAAAGAGTAAATGGATTTATACATGGTCTTGTTCCCCTTTCACTTCAGCTGTTTGAGATAATGAAAATGGCGAGCGAGCCCGTTTTACATGCGCATTATCCTTCATGGATACAGGAATTGCTTCAGCGACTTTCTTATCATCCTCAAAGATATAGACACCATTTTCGTCTAGTCTCACATCGATAGAATGACCGATAAAACGGGAAGGTACTTCGTAGAGCTCTTTATTTAACGTAATCGTCCCATCAGCCTTTACTTTCCGGTGTTCTCGTTTCAAGAAGATGGTCTCAAGAATAGACAAATCCTCCAAAAATGTTATATCCTTTAGTTGAGATTGAAACACTTCATGGGGCGTTTTACCCTCTAAAGAGGCATGAACTCTTCGGTGATAATCTTTCTCTAACCAGCTCCAGAATCGTTCATTTAACTCTTCTAGTGAATGAGCTGGATCGGCTTGTAATAACGGATAAAACCGTGTTTGAATCGTTTTAAACAACCTTTCTACCTTCCCTTTTGCACGGGGATCATACGGCTGCGTGTGAGCTAAAGTAATTCCGAGTTGGGCACAAGCATATTGAAGCGTTTCAGATCGATAGATCTTACCGTTGTCCGCATAAATGATGGTAGGTTTCCCTCTGCGAATTAAAGCCTCTTTCGTGACTACTCTTAATCCATCAAACTTCTCTGACGAGAAGAACTGTGCATACGGCACAAGACGAGAACAGTCATCAATATAGGCAATTAAAAATGTCTTTGTCTTTTTTCCATTAACGGGTACATAAGGTCCATGGGATAAATCAGCCTGCCACAACACATTCACCTTTTCGTGAGCGAACCGTTTTCTTTCTGGTATCGCCACCATTTGTTTTCCTACAAGGTTGTGTTTTTTTAATAATCGAATTATAGTAGAGTAAGATATTTGGTTTTTTTGTATCTCTCCACGCTCGATTAGTTGTTCGTAGAAAACACTAACCGGCATATGGGGAGATTTTTTTCGTATTTCAAGGACAAGATCTTGGTCATCAGGGGATAGTCTTCGAGAATTCCCTCGATCCAAGCGCTTCTTGGGCTTTAATGCTTCAAATCCATTTCTTCGATAATGAAGAAGCCACTCTTTCATTGTTTTCTCTGCAATTTTCCTTTCTCCATAATGGGGGACAGAATGAACCTTTCCCTCCATTCCATTTAAATATTCCTTCGAATCAACTTGCCCATTCAATAGGGGGGCTATTAGGCCATACCGAAATAGGGCCACTTGTTCACGCTCTTTTTCATTCATGGAATCTTCCTCCTTTTTCATAGAAGGACGACCGGTCATCCATGGTTATTATTCTACTTTTTTCGATATTTTCTGACTATGAAAAAGGTATGTG
>NZ_JVDT01000096.1 GCF_001076885.1 Bacillus sp. 522_BSPC | reverse complement strand
ATGAAATGATAAAAACAGTAAGTGCTACTTGAAGGAACTTCTTATCAATATCCCGCAAATAAGGTGCCACTACCGAACTATTAATACTAACAACAAGTGCTAAGCCAATTTTGGAAAAGGGGGAAAGTGTCTGATTCCATGCTTTTGCTTTTTCCTTTGAAAATTGATTAACAAGCATACCGGCAATCGAGGGCAAAACAATCATTCCAAGAAGCCCCTGCATCATTCCCCAAACTTCTAACTCAACAGCTTCTCCAACAAATAGACTCATACTTAAAGGCACAAGGAATGGAGAAAGTAAGGTATCGAGCAAGATAATAGCTAGCGTTAGTGCAATATTTCCTTTATATAGGCTAACCCAAATAACACTTGTAATCCCAGTAGGAATAACAACAGCCAAAGTAAGACCAGTAATGGTATAGGCATCCCCTTGGAAAAATAGATGTCCGATTAGAAAAGCCCATAAAGGAGTGACGATATGAAGAATAGCCAGTGTTAACAGTAAAGAAAGCGGGTGAGTAATCGTATATTTCACCGATTGAAAGTTAGATGTCAAGCTACCTACAAAAGTCATAATCGCAAAAATCCATGGTACTAAGTAAGCGGCATGATGCAATACACCGGCTAGCAATACACCAATGACTACACTCACAGGGGTTAAAATCGGCATCCACTTTCCAAGAAAAGCATTCATTTTTTGTAACATGTACAGGACTCCAGTTCTTGAAAAAAAATATACGTTCATTTTAACACATAATTTATCTGTGTTTGTTATAATTTTCAGATTATTAAAAAAGCAGAAGAAAGGTTTTTTTAACTAGATAGCTTTTTTCTATAATAATTATCCCATTCGCCTATTTTTACATATAGTATAGCAAGAGCAAGTTTAGAAATGTGGAACGTTCATTGAAAATCTAGAATTTCTATGTAAATAATACGCAAATACAATGAATATTTCAGAATGGGGAGGGATGCAGGTTGTACAAATTAGAGGTAATAAAAAGTGGTAAGGTTTTTCGGAAAAATGGAAAAGAATTTTTCGCATTAAAGGATGCGAATTTGCAGATTCCAGAGGGGAAATTTGTCAGTATCATTGGTCCTAGTGGTTGTGGAAAATCAACGTTATTTAATATTATTGCTGGATTAATAAAACCATCTACTGGTCATGTCTTTTTAGACGGAAAAGATATTGTTGGTAAAAGTGGGCATGTCGGCTATATGCTCCAAAAAGATTTGCTCCTGCCGTGGAGAAATATTCTCCATAATGTGATTTTAGGATTAGAAGTAAAAGGTGTTCCGAAAAAAGAGGCAATCCAAAGAGCCTTGCCTTTGTTAGAAAGATACGGATTAGAAGGATTTGAGAAACATTTCCCAGAGGAATTATCTGGAGGGATGAGACAACGAGCAGCTTTGTTAAGGACTTTGCTTTATGATCAAGATGTTATTTTATTGGATGAACCTTTTGGAGCATTGGATGCACAAACACGATTGCTTATGCAGGAATGGCTTTTACAAATATGGGGAGATTTTAAGAAAACGATTCTCTTTATCACACATGATATTGATGAAGCCATTTTTTTATCTGATGAAATATATATTCTCACACCAAGACCGGGAACGATTAAGGAAAAGGTATCCATTCATTTACCGAGACCACGAACTGAACAAACCCTTCTGGACCCTGCGTTTATTCAATTAAAGGAATATGTTCTACAAGCGCTGAAGTCGAATGAAGAAACAGAATAAGGAAGGAGGGCTATGTATGGAAACAAAAAGAGAATTTTATATCGAGGATGAAGAAGCCATTGCGAAAAGGAGAAAGAATTTTACCCGGATAGGACAATGGAGCTTTGGAATTCTTTTTCTTCTAGCATGGGAACTGCTGTCCAAATGGAAGGTTATTGATTCCTATTATTGGAGCAGTCCAACTACGATATGGAAAACAGGTTATATAGCTTGGACAGAGGGCTCGTTATGGAATGATTTAATATACACATCAGGGGCAACCATCTTTGGTTTTGGATTAGGAACCTTTTTTGGCGCCTTATTAGGGCTTTCCTTCTGGTGGTCCTACTATTATTCTCGTATTTCAGAACCGTATTTAATTGCATTTAATGCCGTCCCGAAGCTAGCTTTGGCACCGGTCCTTGTTATTTTATTTGGAATAGGCTTTGGCTCCAAAGTAGTTCTCGCTTTTATGATGACCATTATTACTACAGCTCTTGCGGCATATAGTGGTGTGAAGGCAGTAGATAAGGATTTGGAAAAATTAATGTATTCTCTCGGTGCCAAGAGATGGCATGTCTTCACAAAAGTTGTCATACCAACTACGATGCCATGGATTGTAAGTAGTTTGAAAATAAATATTGCTTTAGCTTTGGCAGGTACCATCGTTGGCGAATTTATAAGCTCCAGACAAGGCATTGGCAGAATGATTCTATATGCAGGCCAAATTATGAACATTAATCTCGTCTGGGTCGGAGTAGCAGTATTGTCCATCTTATCGATTGTTATGTACTTTGCTACTGTATGGATAGAAAAGCTTCTGTTAAAAGGGAGAAATGTTGAATAAGATATTTTCCTTTTGGAAAGCACATAATGAGAAAAAATGCTCCATATATATGAAATAGAATAGTTAGTTCCATCATCCACATTATACTTCTTATTCATCTTCCTTTTTCAATCCACTAATCATTTTTCCCATTCTATTTATATATAAAAAGGGGGCATTACCTTTGAAAAAGTGCAGGATTTTTTTAATTGCATGTCTTAGTATTGTGTTGATCCTTTCTGGATGTAGTTCACATGAGGGGGCAAATGAAACGAAGGATGGTTTGCGAAAGCTTGTTATCTCTGAGCCCGTTCACTTGATTGGCTATCTTCCACTATATGTTGCGATAGAGGAAGGTTATTTTGAAGAAGAGGGACTGGAGGTAGAAGTTATAACAGCAACAGGAGGTGCTCATGTTACTTCTGTTGTGAGCGGAGATGCTTGGGGAGTAATTGGCGGACCAGATTCCAATCAAATGGCGAATCTGGGAAGCTCTGATCCTATTCAGTCAGTAGTCAATGTTGTCAATCGAGCAAATGTCTATTTGATGGGAAATTCAGATGAACCAGTTGATAGTGAGAATGAGGAAGAGCTGGCAAATTATTTAAAAGGAAAAACGATTGCTGCGGGTCGATATGGAGGAAGCCCCAACCTGTTGACAAGATGGCTGTTAATGGAGTTAGGATTGGATCCTGAAAAAGATGTAACACTAGAAGAACCAGCTGATGCAAGTGCAGTTGTGTCCCTAGTGGAATCTGGGAATGCTGATATTGCAAACGGAGGAGAACCACAAATTACAGAAGGAATGAACAAAGGCGTCTGGAAAGAACCGTTTTATAGCTTCGCTAGTTTAGGAGATTATCCGTATTCAGTTGTCAGTGTCAAAAAATCCACAATAGAAAAAGAGCCAGAAGTAGTGGAGAGCTTTGTCAGAGCAGTATTAAAGGGATTAGAAACAGTGGAGG
This sequence comes from Bacillus sp. 522_BSPC, assembly GCF_001076885.1. GTDB lineage: Bacteria > Bacillota > Bacilli > Bacillales > Cytobacillaceae > Niallia > Niallia hominis. The sequence continues at coordinate 26,647 of NZ_JVDT01000096.1, read as the reverse complement.
ATAATCCGGAACTATCCATGCAAGTGCTAAAAGCGGAATTCCCTTCCACATCAGTGGAAAGTCTGCAGGCTTCGCTAGATCGAGCTTATGCAGATGAATTATGGAGTAAAGATGGCTATATTTCCGAAGAATCTGTAGCAAAACCAATGGATGTCGTAGAAAAGACGGGTGTATACACAGAAGGCTATAACTACGATGAATTAATCGACATGCAGTTTGTGGATAAATTGTCAGAAGAGTAAAGTAGTCTAGAAGTGTTCTATACTAGTTAGTTGAAAGGATACTCCAATACCTTTAATTAAAGAAAAATAGTGCTTTTTGTTAGAAAGGAAATAAGTTACAATAAAGAGCATAAGCATATATTGACTACTAGGGGTGCCAGGTGATGGCTGAGAGAAAAACCTGTTCGTTTTTTAACCCTAAAGACCTGATCTGGATTATGCCAGCGTAGGGAAGTAGCAGATTAACTCTATTTCTTTTTGACTTTATCAGTCAGGTCTGTTTAGATCTGGCTTTTTTGTTGTTTATCAATGGTCAGTATGTAAATAGACGATATTCATGTATTCATTCCTACGTATCAGTCGGTGCCGTTACTTTTATGCTTAAAATGATTAAGAGGAGGAAATGAATTTGAAAAGAACGAAACTTCTAGTGTTAATGGCTATGTTTACTGCTATTGGCACATATGGTTCCACCCTTCTTTGGTTTCCAGCAGGTATTGCCAAAGCATACCCAGTTCAACATGCGTTAAATGTAATAGCTGGAGTCATACTCGGTCCAATTCCGGCAGTGATCATTGCCTTTGCAACTTCACTGTTAAGAAATTTATTAGGAACTGGATCTTTATTAGCCTTCCCAGGAAGTATGATTGGTGCACTTTTGGCAGGTTATCTATTTCATAAAACCTCGAAGCCGATTTTTGCTGCATTAGGAGAATTTGTTGGAACAGGAATCATTGCTTCTTTAGTTGCAGTGCCTTATGCTTCCGTTTTGTTAGGCACAAAGACAGGGGCATTATTTTACCTGCCATCCTTTGCTGTTAGTAGTTTTGCAGGGGCTATTATCGGTTTAGTGCTAGTCAGTCGTTTGGTAAAAATAAAGTCGTTTCAAATGTTAAACCAAAATTAATAGAATAGATATTAGGACCGGTTAGGAAAGTCATGTGACTTGTGCTAATCGGTTTTTTTGTGAGTAAATCGACTGCTTTTGTGGATAAAATGTGGATAATATAGTAAATTTGGTGCTTCTGTGGAAAAATAAGTGGTAATGAGAAAGAAATATTCGGTCGGAAAACTGGCATTAGGAATTTATTGTGGAAAAAAACTGTTTGGTGAAGAGCTGAAAGGGTGTAATGTGGATTATTTGTGGAAAAAAGAGTTTTCATAAAGAGGATGAAAGCCATATTTAATAGGTTGGTTGAGAAAAAGGGTGTTCATAAAGAGCAAGCAAGCTTTTACTAGATTCGTATAGAAAAGAAGAGTTTATAAAGAAAAATAACTTTAGCCAAATCCCGGAGTAAAAGTCACCAGAAGTTACTTCATTAGAAAACCATCTTTTAATCCAGGCGGATATTTGTAGTAACAAATACCCACCTATTCTTACTAATTAATAATTCCGTTCAATGACAAAGTGCGCTCTGTCACCTCTATAAATCGTCTTTGAATATTCAATAGCTGTTTCATCCTCTGCATAAGCAAAAGTTTCCAATAAAAAACAAGGGGAGCCAGCTGGTATCTTTAACATCTTAGAAATCGTGTCATCTGCCAAAATCAATTCAAGATGCTCTACTGTTTTGCTTATCTTAATATTGTATTTTGTTTCAAGCATTTTATATAAGGATTTTTCACATGCCGAACTATCTAATCCAGGTACTTTATACCAGGGTAGATAAGAGATTTCATATTGAAGAGGAGCATCGTTTACATAACGCATCCGTTCTAGGCAGTTAACTGGTTCTCCTATGTTTTGGTTAAATTGTTTGGCAAGGAAGTCTGTGGCTTCTATGACTTTAAGCTGTAGTACTTTTATAGATGGATCTTTCCCCTGCATCATAATTTGTTCAGAGAACTGTTCCACTGTACTAGTTAAAGATTGTTTTACTTTATTTTCCGCAACAAAGGTACCTTTCCCTTGCACTCGGTACACATATCCTTCCACCGTTAGCTGTTGCAGTGCAGTGCGGATGGTTGTTCTACTAACTCCAAACGTTTTGCAAAATTCTGCCTCAGTTGGCAATTTAGTATCCGGTTGATATTCGCCACTTTTAATCATGTTGATAATAGACTCTTTTACAATGGAGTGCAGTGCAGCTTCTTTGTTTATTTCTTCCACAATCGTTTCCCTCCGTAATATCTATATGTATAGAATATCTTTTCTAATCTTAATAAGCAAACAATTAATAAATTTGTAATAACAAATAAAAATATATTGAAATATAAACAATTTGTTATTACAATATAGACAAGGGTTTTCCCTATTTCTTTATCTCACTTAAGAAAGCAGACTAGCCGAGGAATTCGCAAGTAAAATAATCAGAAGGGATATCCGTTTTTTTAAAATCAAAAGTCAGAATAATCTATCAATTAAAAGGGGATGAATTATTGAATATTCTATTATGTTGTTCAGCTGGAATGTCTACAAGTTTATTAGTTTCGAAGATGGAACAAAGTGCAAAAAAACAAGGGATAGACTGCAAGATTTGGGCGATAGCAACCTCTGAAGTGAATGACGAGATAGAGAACGCTGATGTCGTTTTGTTAGGCCCTCAAGTACGATTTCTATTGCCTCAAGTAAAAAAAGCAGGCGATCAAAAAGGGATTCCTGTTGCAACCATTAACCCGCAAGACTACGGACTATGCGATGGTGAAAAAGTGTTGGAACAAGCCACTACTTTAATTAAGGGGGAATAAAGAAATGATGGGATTTATTGAGAAATTTATTATGCCATTTGCATTAAAGCTCGGTAATCAAAGACATCTGCTTGCGATTAGGGATACATTAATTGGTATGATTGCTATTACTATTGTAGGTTCCTTTGCAGTACTTTTTAATAATCTTGGGCAAATTATTCCGCCATATGGAAGAATGATGGAAGCAATATTTGGTCCAAACTGGTCAACGCTAGGTGGGGATATATGGTTTGGAACATTTGCTTTTCTTTCTGTGTTTGCAGTGTTTGGTATCTCCTATAAATTAGCTAAATCTTATGGAGATGAGGGCTTTGAAGCAATGCTTATATCCGCAGCCTGTTTTTTCTTATTATTGCCCCAAACAGCAAATGTCACATTACCAATAGATGAAGCTGCGACTGAAACAGTTGCAGGTGGAGTCTGGGGGTTAGTCTCTGTTAATTATTTCAACGCCACTGCTCTATTTACAGCCATTATCGTAGCATTGATTACAACAGAAATTTTCTTACGTTTATCTAAAATTAAAGCATTGGTTATAAAAATGCCAGATGGGGTACCGCCAGCTGTTTCTAAGTCATTCGCAAAATTAGTGCCAGGTATGGGAACTATTTTTTTAGCAGGACTATTTGGGGTAGTTTTCAGAATGGTTACAGATGGAAAGGTACTAAATGATTGGTTAAATACAGTGATTGTATCCCCATTAACAAATGCTGTTGATTCTCTTCCTTTTGCCATATTAAGTGTATTGTTAATACACTTATTCTGGATGTTAGGCTTACACGGGACAAATGTATTAGGTGGAATTACGACGCCTTTGTTTGAAAAAACAGGAGCTGAAAACATCGATTTAGCTCAAGCGGGAGTAAAAGCATTAGGAGAATATCATATCCTTGCAGGTTCATTTCTCGATGCGTTTGTGTTTTTAGGTGGAGCCGGTGCAACCTTAGGATTAATTATTGCCATGATTATTGCAGGAAGAAAACGATATAAGCAGATGATTGGGCTTGGTGGGGCTCCGGGTGTTTTCCAAATTAATGAGCCAATTCTATTTGGTCTACCAATTGTTTTAAATCCAATTTGGTTTATTCCGTTTGTACTTGGACCTGTTATTACAACTATTATCTCGTATCTTGCAGTTGAATACGGAATTGTCCCACCAGTAACTGCAAAAATTCCGTGGGTAACACCACCGATAGTCGGCGGCTACTTAGCGACTGGGGGAAGCTTTCTGGGGGCTGGCTTGGCTGCTTTAAATTTACTTATATCAACGGTTGTTTATTTACCATTTGTTTATGCGCAGGTCAAAATTGATTCAAAAAATAAAACAGAGCTTGCAAAAGATTCCGATTCTGTAAGTGTCTGAAAGAAAGTAGGGAAATAAGGTGAATACGGAAGAATTATACCAACTCTCCTTTCAGCTGATTTTACATAGCGGAAATGCGAGAAGCTTTGCGATGGAAGCCATACAGGATGCGAAAAAAAAGGATTTTCATGCTGCCAAAAAGAAGTTAACAGAGTCAGATACGGAACTATCAGAGGCTCATAAAATCCAGACAAAATTACTCCATCTGGAGGCTGGTGGGGACCAATTTATGATTCCGATTATCCTTATCCATGCACAAGATCACCTAATGACAGCAATGACATTGAAAGACCTTGCTCTTGAGATTATTGAATTGCGAGAAGAAGTTTTGCAACAGACAACGAGAAAGGGGATGGCAGAATGAGCCAAGGCTTAAAAATAGTTACTATAGGTGGAGGCTCAAGCTATACGCCTGAACTAATCGAGGGCTTTATTAAGTACCATGAAGAATTACCTGTAAAAGAAATATGGCTTGTTGATATTGAAGAAGGTAAAGAAAAGTTGGAAATTGTCGGCGAATTAGCGCGTAGAATGGTAGCAAAGGCGGGTGTTTCGATTGATATTTTTCTCACATTAGATCGGAGAAAGGCGCTTAGCGGGGCTGATTTTGTTACAACCCAATTGCGGGTGGGGCAGCTTGCAGCAAGAGCGCTTGATGAGAAAATTCCGTTGAAGCATGGCGTCATTGGTCAAGAAACAAACGGACCTGGCGGATTATTTAAAGCGTTTCGGACTATTCCAGTTATGTTGGAAATAGCGAAAGAGATGGAAGAACTCTGTCCCGATGCTTGGTTAATTAACTTTACAAACCCTGCTGGAATGGTAACAGAAGCAGTTTTGCGCTACAGTGGGATTTCAAAAGTTGTTGGTTTATGCAATGTACCGATTGGAATGGAACGAGGGGTTGCGGATTTATTGAATGTCGATCCTGCAAGAGTAAGAATAGATTTCGCAGGTCTGAATCATATGGTTTACGGAATTGATGTGTTTGTTGACGGCAAAAGTGTGAAGAGTGAGATAATCGAATTAATAACAGACCCTGACAAAGCAATTACGATGAAAAATATTCATGCGATGGGCTGGGAGCCTTCATTTTTAAGAGGATTAAATTTATTCCCTTGTCCATATCACAATTATTATTACAAAACAGGAGATGTACTTGCACAGGAGTTAAAGGATGCGGAAAAAGGGGAAACTCGTGCGGAAGTGGTGCAAAAATTAGAAGCGGGATTATTTGAATTATATAAAGACCCAGAACTTGCTATAAAACCTCCCCAGTTAGAAAAACGTGGAGGCGCATACTATAGCGATGCTGCTGTTCGTCTAATTCGTTCTATGTATATGGATAAATGTGATATCCAAGCAGTCAATACAGTGAACCATGGTGCAATTACGGGAATTCCATATGAATCAGCAGTGGAAGTCAGTTGTATTATTACGAAAGACGGACCGAAGCCGATCACGGTTGGAGAGCTTCCAATAGCGGTTCAAGGATTAGTTATGCAAATCAAATCCTTTGAAAGAGTAGCTATTGAAGCAGCTATTTCTGGCGATTATGAGAAAGCGCTGCTTGCCATGACCATTAATCCACTCGTGCCAAGTGACCGAGTTGCTAAGCTAATTCTTGATGAAATGCTAGAAGCACATAGAGCGTATTTACCACAGTTTTTCCGGAAAAAAGTGTTTGTATAAAAAAAGCTGAGCTGTGTATATAAATTGATGGCTCCATAGGCTTTAAAAGGAGACGAATCCATGACAAAAGTGATTATTAATGCAGATGATTTCGGTCTTAGTCGAGGAGTTAACTATGGAATCATTGATGCCCATCTCAAGGGACTTGTTACGTCTGCAACGATGATGATGAATGCAAAGGCAACAAAGCATGCCATTTCCTTAGCTAAAGATACACCATCTTTAAAGGTAGGTGTCCATCTTGTGTTAACATGGGGAAGGCCGCTTTTAGAGGATGTTCCAAGCCTTATAGATGAAGCGGGGAATTTTAAAAAGCAAATCTTTGTTTACAAAAATCCGGTTTCAATAAGCTTGGATGATCTAGAAAGAGAATGGACAGCGCAAATTGAAAAATGCTTTGATGCCGATCTTACTCCATCACATTTAGATAGTCATCATCATGTGCATGGAATAAAAGAATTTTATCCAGTAATAAAAAAGCTTTCAGAAAAATACGGGTTACCTGTAAGAAATGCAGGCACTCATTTTACGGATATTCAAACATTAACAGATGTCTTTTTAGATGATTTTTATGGTGATGGAGTTACGGATAGCTATTTTGAAAATTTACATGAGCAAGTAGAAGGTGGAAAAAGCATCGAAATAATGACCCATCCTGCTTATTTGGATGAAACATTAATGAAGGAATCTTCTTACAATATGCAGCGGCTCAAGGAAACAAGGATTTTAATGGATGCAAAGTCTATAAAACAGAAAATATAGCAATAACAAGGACCTTTTGAAGGAGGAGCACTCTTTTGAAAGGTCTTTTTTGGTTTGTAATTTGATAAGAACGCCCTATTTAATGACAACAAGCCAATCTTTTAAAGGAGCTAATAGAAGATCATTAATGGAAAATAACCGATCCTTCGACTACACAACTTTGTTAGCTTTTATAAAAGTGGCAGAGGGAGCGAAGGTAAAATTAGTTTATGTATTTTTCTAAAGATTCTTATTGTTGAATGCCCTCCAAACAAGATAAAATATAGATAACGTTATGAACGATTTCAGATTGTTTATTTGGAAAGGGGTAGATGAATGACAAGTGAGCCGCGAAATCCGTTTAGAAGGGATATGTATGATTCCCTCGAAAGCTTTGTAGATCATGTTAGTGAGCTATTAGGATGTCCTATCACGTTGGAGGATCCCCATCATCGTGTGTTAGTATACAGCAGTCATGACGAAGAAACGGATATGGTCAGAATTTCTACCATTATTAGTCGCAGAGTTCCAGAGAAAGTAATCAATCGCTTTTGGAAGGATGGAGTGATTCCACAGCTTCTTCAAAGTAAAAAGCCAATTCGGATTAAGGGGAAAGAGGATATTGGTCTTGGAAACCGGGTTGCTGTTTCCATTTGGAGAGGGGATGAGGTAATCGGATATATTTGGGCCATCGAAATGGGAACCCCCTTAACGGAGGAAAAGATGGGGTTTTTAGAGAACGCGGCATCGGTAGCACGGCATCTTTTGTCCCGTTTTACAACAAGCAAAACCCCTACTTTACAGGATAATCAAGAATTCTTTTGGAGGATGTTAACGGGATATGTGAAAGAGACGGACGTTAACGAAAAATTAAAGGAAATGGGGGTGCCTTCCTTAGCTTGTTTTACGGTGATGATTTTCCCGTTTTCTAAAATGATTACAAAGGAAATAGAAAAGCATATACTTTATCTACTGAAAGTATCCCAGGATGTGAAAATTTCCTTCTCAACTATTGAAGATAATGAATTAGTTATTTTGGCAACACCTCTTGAGGATAACGGGAATTCAATTGCTTGTTTTACAAAATTCATCTGTAGTTTTCAGCAAAACTTAGAAGACAGATTTTCTATTAAAGAAGTGAAGGGTACCTTTGGGGGAGTTTACAAACAGTATCGAGATGTACCAAAAAGTTTCAGAGAGGCGAGAACTGTTTTAGAGGTGCGAGAGAAATTTCCTCAGGAGGCAGGTGAGTTTTACCATTATCAAGAACTAGGTATCTATCAGTTTTTAGATATCCTTTTAGAAAAGAGAAGGCAGGATGGATCGGAAAATATCGCTATTCGAAATCTAAAAGAATATGATAAAGCGCATAATACAGAATTATTAGCAACACTAGAAGCATATTTAGATGAAAGTGAAAATATACAAAAGACTGCCGCTCGTCTGCATATTCATCCCAATACGCTTGCATATCGTTTAAAGCGGATGATAGAAATTATGGAAGTTGATTTATCAATGCCTAATCAAAAGTTTATGATCTATTTAGATTTAAAATTAATGCATTGGCAGAAAGAATAGCGATTGGGCACGACAACCAGTCCTCTTTTCTCTTTGTGTTTTTTCACAAAGGAGTAGTTTTTGATTCATTAATTTTAACAAAGATAATTTTCAGAATTCGTCCTATTATATTAATAAGATATCTAACAAAATATGTTAGATTTTATAACAAGGAGGAATTCTGATGATTATTGGTATCCCAAAGGAAATTAAAAACAATGAAAATAGGGTCGCAATTACTCCTTCCGGTGTGTCTTATTTAAAAAATGGTGGCCACGAAATTTTAGTAGAACAAAATGCAGGATTCGGAAGTGGCTTTACAAATGAAGAATATGCTGCAGCAGGTGCGAAAATAATCGATTCAGCAGCTCAAGTATGGAATACAGCAGAAATGATTATAAAAGTAAAGGAACCATTAGCATCCGAGTACCAGTATTTCCGTAAAGGACTTATTTTGTTTACGTACTTACATTTAGCAGCAGAACCGGAATTAGCTAAAGCTTTAACGGATAACGGTGTAATTGGAATAGCTTATGAAACGATAGAAGCAAATGGTAAATTACCATTATTAACACCGATGAGTGAGGTTGCTGGAAGAATGGCTGTCCAAATTGGTGCTCAGTTCTTAGAAAAGCCGCATGGAGGAAAAGGAATCTTATTAGCGGGCGTTCCTGGTGTGAAAAAGGGAAATGTAACAATCATTGGTGGCGGTATTGTTGGGATGAACGCTGCAAAGATAGCGATTGGATTAGGAGCAAATGTAACGTTATTAGACTTAAATCCTGAAAGATTAAGAGAATTAGATAATCAATTTGGTGCAAGCTTAAGCACTGTAATTTCTAACCCTGCGAATATTGAAGACGCAGTTGTGAATGCAGACTTAGTAATTGGTGCTGTATTAATTCCAGGTGCAAAAGCACCGAAACTAGTAACGGAAGAAATGGTCAAGAAAATGATGCCAGGTTCTGTTATTGTGGATGTGGCAATTGACCAAGGAGGAATTTTCGAAACAGTAGATCATATTACAACACATGATAATCCTACCTATGTGAAGCATGGAGTTGTGCATTATGCTGTTGCTAATATGCCTGGTGCGGTTCCAAGAACATCTACAATTGCTTTGACGAACGTAACAATGCCATACGCACTTCAAATTGCAAATCTGGGAGCAGTAGCAGCAATTGAGGGTAATTATGCTATTAAACAAGGTGTAAATACATTTGCCGGAAAAATCACCTATGCTCCTGTAGCAACAGATCTTGGCTATGACTATACACCTGTCCAAGAAGTTATTAATAATTTATCAACAGCAACTGTCTGAACAAAATAAATGGAAGCTTATCCACAACCGTTCTCCTTTAAAAAACAAGGGAGAGCGGTTTTTTTAGATGGTTTCAGGAAAATTACAATGAGAGTGGGAGAAAGGCAATACTTTTTGCGGGTAAATATTTTCCAAAAAAGTTCAATTAATTGAAACTTTTTCTAGTAAAAATCGTATTAGTAAAAGAAAAGTGTAGTAATACATTTTATGGGGAGTGAAAGAGGTTTATAGTGATGATATAGAAGGGAGAAAAAGATGAGCTTAAATGCATTGGAAGTCAAAAATCTTACAAAAAGAATCAAAGGTAGGAATATTGTTGATGATGTGAGTTTTTCTGTTGAAAAAGGAGAAATATTTGGGTTGTTAGGACCTAATGGAGCGGGGAAGACAACCATTATCCGAATGATTGTTAGTCTGATTAATAGAACAAATGGTAGTGTTGTTATTGATAATTATAATCTTGATAATAACTTTTCAGAAGCAATGAGCAGCTTAGGGGCAATTGTAGAGAACCCAGAGTTCTATAAATATATGAGTGGATATAAGAATCTAAAGCATTATGCCAGGATGGCGAAGGAATCAATAACCGAAGATCGCTTCAATGAAGTTATTAAATTAGTAGGATTAGAAAATGCCATCCATCAAAAAGTAAAAACCTATTCGCTGGGCATGAGACAGCGTCTTGGAGTAGCACAGGCATTATTACATAAACCAGCTCTTCTGATTTTAGATGAACCAACAAATGGGTTAGACCCACAAGGGATTCGGGAGTTTCGAGATTATTTGCATTTATTAGCAAGGGAAGGAATTTCTGTTTTAGTGTCTTCCCACCTTTTATCGGAAATGCAGTTAATGTGTCATCGGTTTGCAATTATTGAGAAAGGGAAGTTAATTCATATTTCAAATATGGACGAAACAGTTTCGGAGGAAGAAGTAAGTGTAAGAGAAGTAACGTTTGAAATCGAGGAACTAGAAAAAGCTGTTGATTTGCTTGCAAATAGTGGGATGGAAGTGGATGTCATATCTCGAAAAGATAGTGCGTTGGTCGTGAAGGTAGCTAAAGAAGCGATTCCGCTAGTAAATAAGCTGTTTGTTGAAAATCAAATTGCTGTATACGGAATTTATGTAGTAAAAGCAACGTTGGAAGACCGCTTCTTAGAAATTACCAATCAGAAGCGAGAGGAGGAGATAAAATGATTGGGTTAGTACAAAATGAATTAATCAAGATTTGGGAAAAGAAAAACAGTTGGATTTTCCCTATTATACTAATAATTGCCCTTATTGGTGGAAGTGTTCTAGAGATGAAAATGACTCCGCAATATAAAGGGGATGACTGGCGTGCAGCAGTCCAGTCAGAAATCACAAAGCTTGAAAAGAAATTGCCTACAGCGAAGACGGAAGAAGAATTAATGAACAGTGAAGGGATTTTTGATTGGGAAGATACAAAAGAATCAATTGAAATGAACATTCAAGATTATAAAACTAATTTAGAGAAGGATGTTAGTCCCTATACAACCGCTTGGTCAAATATGAACGGAATGGTTATTGGAATGAAATCTTTAATTACCTTATTTGTGGTAATTATTTGCGCTGGAAGTGTATCCTCTGAATTCTCTGATGGAACAATTAAGCAATTACTTATTAGACCACATAAACGATGGAGAATTCTCTTGTCCAAATATATTGCTGTATTAATTTATACCGCCAGTTTAATTGTCTTTTTAATGATTGTCGGGTACTTGATAAGCATAGCATTCTTTGGCATAGGAAGCTTTGGGGATAATGTGCGTGTTATGGGGCAGAGTGGTGAAATCATCGCAAATGGTGGAACGCTATTTTTGAAAATGATTCTTTATTACTTGCCTGGATTAATGCTTGTATTAAGCTTGTCCTTTATGCTATCCACATTATTTAAGAATCAGGCGATAGCTGTTGGGGTCGGGGTGTTTGTGTTGTTTGTTTCCTCAACAATTGGTCAGATTATTCAAATGTTAGCGACAGAATACGCTTGGTTAAAAGTATTGCCATTCCCACATTTGGATCAAACCATTTTCCTATTCCAGGACAAAATAATCGAGACAATAACGATGCCAGCCTCTTTAGGTATCCTATTTATCTATTATGCTCTATTTATGATAATCACCTTTTGGTTTTTCCAAAAGAAAGATGTTAGTATTTAATTAATAATGGTCATCTATTCCAATCCTGCATTTACGGGAATTAGGATAGATGGCCTTTTTTTGTTAGAGTATTAAAAAAATTCAAACGTTCACTTGCAGTAATGGAAGTATTCTTATAAAATGATGTTAGATTTATTAACAGCAGATAGGAAGAAATATCACTTGGTTGGAGAAGTTTATGGAAGTGAAGCGGAAAAATTTAATGCGGAGCAGATTCGAGTCTAAATAAAACGCTAAAATAAAAGATGGGGATCTCATAAACCTTGTTTGGTTTGGAGACCCCATATATAAAGAACATGAATTGTGAAGGTTATACAGTTTATTTAGCTATTTTGAACCATTCGAAGAAGTTCGTGGGCGTGTTCACCAGCAACCTCTGCTAAGTGTTCCCAAATCTCGTCTCTCATAAGATCCAGCTCCACAATCTTTTTAGCTAAATCAACTGCTTCTTTGGTTATCATGTAAGAAGGCTCCTCTCCGTTCATAAAAATAATACCTAATACCTATTCCTTGCAAAGAACTTCAAGTAATAGTTTATACATTTAGCATTTTAACGGAAAATAAATAAAAAATCATTAAAAATGTAAGGAAATCTTACCTATTTTTTGATTTTTGTGTTAGGAAATATAACAAATAGTGTTCTGTTTTATCTGAAAAGTATTATAATTAAAATAAGAGAGATTAATATTTAACTTCATGAGGTGAGATGTAATGGATCATGAGCCATCCTATAAGAAAAGAAAGGTAATAACGATTGGTGTCGTAAGTGAACTAACTGGTTTAACAGAAAGACAGATTCGATATTATGAACAAAGAAAATTAATTTTTCCAGAGAGGCCAGAAAGAGGAAATCGAAAATATTCATTCTCCGATGTAGAAAGACTCATAGAGATTGCTAATAAACGAGAAGAAGGCGTTCGTACACACGAAATCAGACAAGAAATTATGAAAAAGAACAAAGAAGAAGAAGAGCGCAAAATAAAAAAACAAATGCTTCGTGGTCAAATTAATGCGAGATTTGGGATTCAGAACGATTAGTGAAAAGAATATATGTCCTTTTGTTAAGTCCATTTTAATACGATAATGGACTTTTTATTTTGGAAAAAATTTTTTTCACCTTCCTTTTCTTCTCTGTAAAAATTCCATCATTTTAATTCTGCTCAAATATTGATAAAATAACCATATTTCATATAAACTGTAATTTGTTGATAAAGATCCAAAAGTATATTTAGCGTACACGATTATTCTAAAAGATAAGTGTCGTTTCGATAGAAAATATTATGAAGTATTGCGGAGCATGCTAAATGCATAGGCCAACTAAAAGGGCAGTATATGTAGGCCCATTGAACAACATTTATTTTTACAAAATCATCCCGATAGAATGACTTGGATGTAAATTTTATGAGAATTGCTTTGCACCAAATGACATGTAAATGTAATTGATCTTTCATACATAGATGTAGACAATAGCTGTTCCTATTTGTATTTTATGGCCAGTTTGCTATCTTTTATTTTTACAGCGATTGTCTGTTAAAGTGGTGCCAATGCTTTTCTTCAATGGAGAGATAGTATGACATATATTTCGGTGGAAAAAACATACGACATTATGGAGATTTGCATATTAGCAGGGAGTATAATGTTACAGAATGGTGCAGAAACACATCGGGTGGAAGATACGATGACAAGAATTGCTACTGCTTATGGGGTGAAAGACTCCGATTGCTTTGTTACGCCAACAGGCATTATCTTATCGTTAGAAGGAGAAGAACCAACAAAGACAAAATTAAATCGCATTATTGAGCGAACTACTAATTTAGAAAAGGTTGTTCGAGTAAATGATATATCTCGTAGAATAAGTACGGGGACGGTAGGCATGAATGAAGCATATCATTTATTGAAAGATGTAGAAGATGAAAAATGTACGTATTCTGATTTGTTTCAAGTAATGGCCGCAGCTATTGCAAGTGGCTGTTTTTTAATCATGTTCGATGGTGTTTGGCGAGATTTTATTCCAGCATTTATAGCAGGTGGGCTAGGGTTCTTGTGTTCCTTGTATTTTCACAAAGTCTTGCAAATAAAGTTCTTTGCTGAAGTCTCTGCCGCTTTCGTGATTGGAGTGGTTGCTTTTCTTGCTGTTTCGACTGGATTTGGCTCGGAAGTGGATAAGATTATTATTGGGTCTGTGATGCCTCTTGTTCCAGGCTTGCTCATAACAAATGCAGTAAGGGATTTGATGGCTGGACATTTAGTATCTGGTATCTCAAAAGGAGCGGAGGCGATTTTAACCGCTACAGCTATTGGTTCAGGAATTGCTGTTGCATTTTTGGTTTTTTAAGGAGAGGAAATAGAAATGAGTGAATTTTTTGCACAGGCAATCACTAGCTTTGTTGCGACATTTGGCTTTGGAATTATCTTTCATATTCCTCGAAAGCTATTAGTCCAATGTGGGTTTATAGGGATGCTTGGATGGATGGCCTATTGGGCAATTGTATTTTTTTATCATAATGAGGTGCTAGCAGCGTTATCGGGTTCCTTTCTTGTAGCGGTTATAAGTCAACTGTTTGCTAGAGTATACAAATCTCCAGTGATTATTTTTAGTGTTGCTGGGATTATTCCATTAGTACCCGGAGGAGCAGCCTATAATGCGATGCGTCATTTTGTAGAGAATGACTATTATGTAGCTGTTAGTCTTGCAGCGAAGGTATGTTTAATATCTGGTTCCATTGCAATGGGACTAATGTTTTCAGAAGTTATCAATCAATTAATATTTAGGGCGCATGCTCGGAAGAAGGGGCTAAATAAGGTGTAAATGACCTTTATTCAGCTCCTTTTTTGTATAAAATATTCCTTCTAATCTTTATTGAAACACAGTGTTCCTATTTTGGAACACGTTCCATTCTGTGTGAAAAAGTCCTAAAGATCCTGATTCTATTTACTTAAAATGGGTTAGAAGGTAACGTTGTATACGAAAAAACACTTGCGGGCTGTTAAATTTGTAAGGGATTGCAAAAATAAAGGGAAGAAGGCGATCGGTTGTGAGAAAAGGAGTTAAAATTGTTACCATCGGCGGAGGTTCGAGCTACACACCTGAATTGGTAGAAGGTTTTATTAAAAGATATGATTCGTTACCTGTTCGTGAACTATGGTTAGTAGATATTCCTGAAGGGGAAGAAAAGCTAAATATTGTAGGGAATTTGGCAAAAAGAATGGTGCAAAAGGCTGGAGTACCGATTGATATTCATCTAACATTAGATCGAAGAGAAGCGCTTAAGGATGCTGATTTTGTTACAACACAATTTCGTGTTGGTTTGCTTGCTGCTCGTGCAAAAGACGAAAGAATTCCATTAAAATATAATGTAATCGGCCAAGAAACAAATGGTCCAGGAGGATTGTTTAAAGGTTTACGAACAATTCCGGTTATTTTGGATATTGTAAAGGATATGGAAGAGCTTTGTCCAAATGCTTGGCTCATTAACTTTACAAACCCAGCAGGAATGGTGACAGAAGCAGTTCTTCGCCATAGCAACTGGAAGAGAATCATTGGGCTATGTAATGTGCCGATTTCTATTCAAATGGGTGTTGCAAAGCTTTTAGAAGTAGAATCTAGCCGGGTACATGTAGATTTCGCGGGGTTAAATCACATGGTATTTGGGCTAAATGTATACTTAGACGGCAAGAATATTACGCAAGTATTTTTAGAGGAAATGACGAAGCATAAGAGTGATACGATGAAAAATATTGCAGCCATCGATTGGGAACCAGATTTTATTAAAGCGTTAGGGGTTATTCCTTGCGGATATCATCGTTATTATTATAAACAAGCAGAAATGCTTCAAAATGAGTTACAAGAGGCGGCAGAACAAGGTACTCGTGCTGAAGTAGTTCAGCAATTAGAAAAAGAACTATTTGAGCTTTATAAAGATGAAAATTTAGCGATAAAACCACCGCAGCTAGAAAAAAGAGGAGGAGCATACTATAGTGATGCTGCTTGCAGCCTTATTGATTCGATGTATAACGATAGAAGAGACATTCAACCAGTGAATACAATAAATAATGGGGCAATTGCTAGTATTCCAGATGAATCAGCAGTAGAAATTAGCAGTATTATTACGAGAGATGGACCAAAGCCAATTGCTATTGGCGATTTACCTGTAGCAGTACGCGGACTGGTTCAACAAATTAAATCCTTCGAAAGGGTGTCGGCAGAAGCGGCAGTGACCGGAAATTATCACACAGCATTGCTAGCAATGACAATCAACCCATTGCTTCCACCTGATAAAGTAGCAAAACAAATTTTAGATGAAATGCTAGAGGCACATAAAGAGCACCTACCACAATTCTTCAAAGAAGAAGTAATTTACTAAAAGAAAAAATGGCTATATATTCGGGCAACCGCTTATATAGCCATTTTTTCCTTTGTATATGTAAATTCGCCCTTATCGATTAGGGAAGGAAGAATAAGAATCAATTCCCCGTAAAAACTAAAGAAATCATTGAATGGAAAGAAGGGACATGAAGATGACCAGAACTTTTGATTGCATTATTATTGGCGGTGGCATTGCTGGATTACAGGCGGCAATTCAATTAGGAAGATATAACCATGAAGTGCTTATTATCGATGCAGAAGATGGTCGCTCTACTTTATGTAAAAGCTATCATAATATATTGGGTTATCCAGATGGCATAAGTGGTGATGAATTGCGAAGCTTAGGAAAAAAACATGCAGAGAATTTAGGAGTAAAGTTTATTAAAAGTACTGTTATGGCTATAAAAAAAGAAGGGAATTATTTTACTGCTCAAACAGAAACAGATATTATTCGTTCTCGAAAAATCTTGATTGCAACAGGAGTAATGGATAATATACCTCCCTTTCCTGAATTGTATCCTTGTCTAGGAGTAAGTGTCTATTTATGCCCAGATTGTGATGGCTATGAAGTAAAGGATAAGAAAACAATCGTAATCGGTAACGGAAATGTTGGCGCAAATATGGCAATGACTTTAATGTATTGGACAAAGGATATTCTATACATTAACCATGGGGGAGAAGCGGTAGAGGAAAAATTGGAAAAGCAATTGGCCGCAAATAATATTCCTATTTTTACAGCAAAAATAAAACAAGTGATAGCAGATGATTCCCAAATAAAGGGCTATGAATTAGAGGATGGAAAGAAAATAGAAGCACAATCTAGTTTTATTGCATTTGGTGGGAATAAAGTAAAATCAGACCTTGCAGTTCCTTTAGGAGTTGAAATAATGGCAAATAATCACATTATCGTAAATCCGCGCACGAAAATGACGAATATAGATGGGGTTTGGGCGGCAGGAGATGTAGTTGCCCATTCTGAACAGGTTACAATCGCAATGGGAGAGGGTTCACAAGCAGCTATTTGGATTCATAAAGCTTTATTACAAGAGGGTGGAAAATAAAAAGAGGTCTCTTAAATAGGAGAACCTCTTCCTTCTTAAAGGCTAGCTCGATATACACGGTAGCCGATTATATTTCCATACGTATAAAGAATATAGGAGTGATCCATCAGCTTTCCTTCTAACTGCATATTAACAGGCACAGATGTATCGATTGCTTCGTCCTCTGGTTCCATTCCTGTCATCATATGAGAAAAAACAGAGTGGCCAAGCGTTACTTCTACTTTTGGGAATCCTGCTTCCTTCATCAAATTGATCCATTCCTTTTCTGTATAAACTTTCTCAATCCCATATACTTCACACATATTCTGGTGTTCCATTGCATAAAGAGCTCTTTCAGCTGTCATTTCTACCAAAAGAAGGACACCACCAGGTTTTAGCACTCTTTTGATTTCGGCAAGAGAGTTTTTGCAATTAGTAAAAATAAGCACGGATTCTACTAATATAATGTCGAAACTATCGGAAGGAAAGGGCATTTTTTCTAAGCTGCCTTGAACTAATTGGATGGAAATATGCTCTTTTTCAAAACGTTTATTTGCTCTTTTTACCATAGTGGGATGGTAGTCAATACCTGTTACAGAACAAGGGTAATTCTTTTTTATATAGGCAGCTGTCTGGCCAGTACCACAGCCGCCATCTAGGAGTGTTGTTTCTTCGGTGATATTTTCCTGCTCTAATAAGAACTTTGTTAACGTTAATCCACCTGGATGTGCACCACTTACCCCAAAATAAGCTAGGGCATCTTGATAGGTCGGTTTCATCTTTTTCCTCCCAACAAGTCAATTTCTACTTTTCCATACTATATGAGGAATAAGCTGCATTGGTTCGAGATTATTTAACACTCCTTTTCACTTTGTTATGATAAGGTTTAATAAGGGAAGAATTTACACTTAGTGGGGAAAGGAAGAGAATACATGGCTATTACTAAAACAAATGCAATGCGAATATTGGACGCCGAAAAGATTCCATACAGTATTCATACATATGACAATAAGGATGGGAAAATTGACGGCGTTTCCGTTGCGGGCAAGATTGACAAAGAAATAGAAATGGTGTACAAAACACTTGTGGTGAAAGATGGTGGCTCGGGAGTTTATGTATTTGTTATCCCTGTTGCAGCAGAGCTTGATTTAAAAAAAGCAGCTAAAGTAGTAAAGGCTAAAAAAATCGAAATGATTGCAGTGAAGGATATTCAAAAGTTAACTGGCTATATTCGGGGAGGCTGTTCACCAATTGGTATGAAGAAAAAGTATGAAACCATCTTAGATAAAAGTGTGGACAAGCAATCTGCGATCATTGTTAGTGGCGGAAAGATTGGTGTTCAAATCGAAATAGCTGTTGAGCTGTTAATCCAGGTTACAGATGCAAAGGTGGAAGAGGTTATTCATTGAGGAAATGGTTCGGCTCATGCACTTAACTAATCTCTGTGCTTGAGCCTATAACTTTACTAAATCGGCTTCTCTGCTAATTCTCTTTCTGTGCTTCTACGTTTAAGAGAAAGCAATAAAATGGTGGTTAAAATAAAAAAAGCGCCTATCCATTCATATATATTAAATGGAACCTTTAACCATATAACGGCAAGGAATGCTGCGGATAATGGCTCTGCACATGATAGCAAACTAGTCTCCGCTGCCTCCAAATGCTTTAAGCTTTCTAAATAACAGAAGAAGGCGATCAAAGTACCAAATAATATGACAAATACAATTGCTAGGATAGAAGATAAGGTAAATATCCCATCTCCGGTCTTCCAAGGCGGATAGAAAAACGACATTCCAAAACCACCAAGGATCATTCCCCATGCGACAACCACTGTAGAGCCGAATTCCTTCAACAACTGAGCAGGCTGTAAGGTGTACAGGGCAAGAAAGAAGGCAGAGCTTAATCCCCAGGCTAAAGCTTCAGGTTTAATGGAAATGGTCGAAAAACTCCCAGCAGATACTAGAAAATAGGTCCCTAATAAAGCAGTAATGATTCCAACTATATGCTGAAAGGGAGGGATAGCTTTTCTGATAAGAGCAGTATAAAGAATAATAAGGACAGGTGCTAAGTACTGCAATAACGTGGCTGTTGCTGCATTGCTGCTTTCTATCGCAGCAAAATAAGTAAACTGAACTCCAGCCATTCCCAGCAGTCCGAAAATAAGTATATTTACCACGCTAGCTCTTCTTTTCCAAATACCCCATATGTCTGTTTTACTTGTTAAGCCTAAATAAAGCAGTAGTAAAGCACCGCTAGTAAGAAGGCGAATACACACAAGCCAGCCAGTGCTAAATTGCTTGTGAGTGAATAAAAATTGTGCTACAGAGCCAGAAACTCCCCATGAAATAGCGGCAGTTAGAACAAGGAATATCCCAATAGACTTTCGTTTCATTTATATTTCCTCTTTTGTCGTAATAGATTTTGTTCCTATTATATAAAAAATATAGAAGTTTGAATATACAGAAAAGTATATTTTGTTCTTACATCTTTGGGGTCTAAAAGAAATAGGGAATCGATCGTTTATTCGGAGTAGTTTTCATCCATTTCTTTTCATAACGGGAGGCGATCTTCGATAGAAAATCGCCTCCCATTATGATAGATGAAAATCTGGATGGTCTAAGGCATACAGGTTTTGATAGCGGCTACTTGTTTCAAGAAGTTCTTTGTGGCTTCCTCTTAGAACAATTTCGCCATGATCCATAAAAATGATTTCATCCATTTCTTCCACACCTACTAAATGGTGGGTAATCCAAATCAACGTTTTTCCATTTAATGAGGAAAAGATTGTATTAAGTAATGCTTTTTCTGTCTTTGGATCAAGACTCGCATTTGGTTCATCCATAAGGACAATAGGAGTTTTTTGTAGCAAAATTCTTGCTAATGCTACTCTTTGTCTCTCTCCGCCAGAAAAGCGTTGCCCAGTTTCCTCCATAAAAGTATCCAAGCCGTTCGATAAAGAGGAAACCAAATCCTCTAATTGTGCCAATTTAATGGCGTTTGCCAGTTCTTCCTCTGTCGCTTCTTCTACACCTAGTAAAATATTATTTCGGAGCGTCGTAGCAAACAGGTGAGGTGTTTGATTTAGTACAGAAATAATGGAAGAAGTATCTGCCTGAAAGGAAGCAGCTGATTCTCCGTTAAATGTTACACTACCTGCTGTTGGCTCGATAACTCCTTGTATTAATTTTAATAAGGTCGACTTACCAGCACCACTTCGTCCAATTACGGCTATTTTTTTTCCTTGTGGAATGTCCAAGCTTACATTTGATAGAGAAAATGCTTGCTCTTGATCATAGCGGCAAGAAACTTGATTTACCTGAATATCCACCTGATCCGTTTCGATTGCTACACGATTAGGTGCCTTTTTTTGTATAGGTACTTCTAGCTTTCTAAGTCTGGCTAGAGAATCTTGATAAGCAGGCAGCTTTTCAAACGCGTCAGATACGACTAAAAAAGCATCGAGAATTGGTAAGGCAACAAGAATGATAGCAGCAATTAAGGTAACAGGTATATTTCCTTCTACATATTGTTGACTAGACCAGAATACGAGAGAAAGGATAATAAGGGCAGCAACTGCCTGTGAAACTAAGTTGCGCCAAAGAGTAAATTGAACAAGCTGATGATTGATCTTTGCAACAATCGCTTCCTCTTTTTCGTACTCTTTTATAAAGCTTTTGGAACGACCACTAATCACCCAATCACTTATTCCTAAAATACTATCTGTTAGTTTTTGATAGAGTCCATTTCTTCTTTGTTTAAATGCTCTTTGTTTTTGGCGCATAAGTACTAAAGAAAGAACAGGGAAAAAGAATAATAACAATCCTAAATATAGTGCCATAAGGAAAGCGAAAGGAACATCTAAAATGCCAATCGCACAGACAACAATGATATACAATACGATTGTTGCAAAAGTCGGGAAAATAGTCCGCAAATAAATATTTTGTAGCTTCTCAATATCTTCAGAAAGAATACCTAACATATCGCCTACTTTAAATCTGTTCTTTAAAAATAAAGCCTGTGGTTCTAAAATTTGGTAGAGCTTTAAGCGCATTTTCGATAAAATACGTAGGACGGTATGATGACCAGCTAACTTTTCCAAATAGCTAAACACAGCTCGGCTAATACCAAAGGTTCTTACACCAACAATCGGCACATATACCATCAAAATATTTTCAACAGGAATGGCTGATTTAGAAATAAGATAGCCAGACGTAAAGGTAAGCATCGCAGCTGTAAGTAAAGCAAGGATACTCAAAAAAAGTATGAAGGTAATACGGCTTTTATTTGCTTTTAGAAATGGGAAAATCCATTTGTTTTCATTCAACTGAGCTCCTCCTTACTGCTGTAATAGCTTATAATAGTAACCTTTGGCTACCATTAATTCTTCATGTGTGCCTGTTTCTACAATTTCGCCTTGATTCATAACAAAGATATAATCCATGTCTTTCATCCAGTGAAGTCGATGTGTCGCAAGGAAAACAAGCTTATCGCTAAATAGTGGCAGCATCGTTTCCTTTAATTCAAATTCAGTTTCGATATCTAAATGGGAAGTAGGTTCATCTAACAGCATGATTTTTCGATTCGTTAAAAACGCTCTAGCTAAAGCAATTCTTTGTTCCTGTCCACCACTTAAATTCCTTCCCCCATCGCCTAGCACTTCATCTAGACCATTAGGGAAGGTTGTGAAAATATCATATAAACCAGTTGCTTTTAATGCTTGGATAATTTCTTCATCTGTAGCTTCTGGATGGTAAAAAGCAATATTCTCCCGTAATGTCATGCTAAAGATATAAGGAGATTGTGGGATATACGTAGTAAGCTGTCTCCATTCATCTGCCATTAGACTAGGAATAGCATCGCCATTTAAAGAAATGGTCCCATTACAATGGTTTGAAAATCCGCTTAGCAGATCAATAAGAGTAGACTTACCAGCACCACTTTCACCGACAATGCCAATTTTTTTATATCCATCAATCATAAATGAGAGATTTTTTAAAGTTACTGCTTCCTCTGGACGGTGTCGAAATGCAACGTTATGAAAGGCAAGGGATGGTTTGTCACCTAGAGAAATGGATGGACCAGTTCCTTGTTCAGGTGTTGGAATTTGAATGATTTGTTGAATTGCTTCCCCAGCTTCCTTTCCGTCTAATGTTGCATGAAAATCTGCTCCAACCATCCGCACGGGTAGAAAGAATTCTGGTGCCAAAATAAGAATCATTAAGGCGGGCAATAACACTAATTCACCATTTATTAAGCGCAAACCTAAATTAACAGCAACAACTGCAACAGAAAGGGACGTAAAGAAGTCTAAGGAAAAAGAGGATAAAAACGCTAATCGCAATGTTTTCATCGTTGCTCCCCGATATTGTTCACTAACCTTTTCGATTTTTTCACTGTGCTGTCTGCTTCTTCCTAAAAATTTAAGTGTTTCTAACCCTCTTAATGAGTCTAAGAAATGATTGGATAGGACTTTGTATGTTGCTAGTTGGCGATCCATTTGACTGCTAGCTGCCATGCCAACAAGTATTAAAAAAACGATTAAAATCGGCATTGTAACTGTTAGGATTACACCTGAGAGCCAGTCATTCCAATATACAAATAGAATAATCATGCCAGGAATAACCCCTGTAGCAAGCATTCTTGGTAAGAAAAGTTCCAAGTAGGTTCTATATTGAGTTACGCCTTCAAGGACAAGGGTCGCAATGTTCCCGCTGCCTTGTTTTTTTGTGTATTTTGGCCCAAGCTCGAATAGTTTTTGCATTAAATGAAAACGTAGCTCCTTGCTTGTTTTTTTAGCAAACGATGTCGCGATATTTTGTTGAACCGTGTGCAAGAAGTGTCTGCCTAAAAAAGCTAATAAGAACAATATGATTTTTACATACTGCTCTTGAAAGGTGTTTCCGTTATATAAAGAGGCTATTATTTCTGCAAGCCATTTGGCCTGCAGAATAATAGCAGCTCCTTCTACAATTGTTAATATTCCAATAAGAACAAGAATCGGCTTGATTCCATTAAGTTTTAATAGATTTTTATCCATTAGTATTCTAAATGGGACTTTTCAGTAATACGTTTCCGGAATACAATATAGCTCCAAATCTGATAGCCTAAAACAAAAGGCAGAAGAGTTAAAGCCACAATCGTCATTACTTTTAAAGAGTAGTTACCGGAAGCTGCGTTTTGAATCGTTAAGCTAAAAGCATCACTTATCGAACTAACCATTACTCTAGGGAATAAGCCGATGAAAATAGAGGCAAAGGATAAAGTGATAACTGCACCAGTCATTCCGAAAGCCCAGCCGTCCATTTTTCGAGAAATAAAGAATCCACCAACTACAAAGGCAATAACCCCTAAAGAGAAGATAAAGGAAAGGATTAAGCCACGTTCTTCGAAAATATCTGTTTTGATATACGTTAGGGCAGAAAACAATGTTAATAAGATACCTAGTAAAGGTAAAAGTTTTTGTGCTAAGTTACGTGCTCTTTCTTGTAAATCACCAACAGTTCGTAATGTGGTAAATACTAATCCATGTACAAGGCATAGGACAAGGACAGTAAGACCGCCTGTTAATGTATAGTAGTTTACAACATCAAAGAAGCCTGCTTTTAATTCCATATTTTGATCAATTGGCAAACCTTGCATGAAACAAGCAAATACCACTCCAAATAATAATGGAGGAAGGAAACTACCTAAGAAAATACAAACATCCCAGGTTTTTTTCCATGTTGGATGGCTATCTTTTGCACGGAATTCGAACCCTGTGGCCCGAACAATCAGTGCTAATAAAACAACTACAAGTGGTGTATAAAATCCGCTGAACATTGTAGCATACCAATGAGGGAAGGCTGCAAACATGGCACCTCCTGCAGTAATTAACCACACTTCATTAGCGTCCCAATAAGGACCAATCGAATTAATGAGAATCCGTTTTTCTACATCGTTTTTTGCTAATAGTTTTGTTGACATTCCGACACCAAAATCAAACCCCTCTAAAAAGAAGAATCCGATAAATAAAACCGCGACTAAAATAAACCAAAGGACATTTAACTCAAGCATGGAAACCCTCCTTCGCAAACGGGTCATTCGTAACTTTTGCATCTTCTTTTTCCATCATGTATGGCCCTTTTTTAATAACTTTTACATATAGATAAACCATGATTGCACCTAATACAGCATAGATCGTACAGAATGCAATAATAGAGAATAATACTTGACCTGCTGAAACACTTGGAGAAATACTATCTTCTGTTGTCATTAATCCGAAAACAGTCCACGGCTGTCTGCCAATCTCCGTCATAATCCATCCGGAAGTATTTGCAATAAAAGGAAGAGATATCCCTGCAACCATCAAACGGTAGAACCATTTATTTGGCTTAGCCACTAATTTCTTTTTCCATGCTAAAAATACGCCATAGATGCCGAGGAGAATCATTGCTACTCCTGCTGCAACCATTATTCTAAAGCTCCAGAAAGTAGTTTTGACTGGAGGAATATAATTACCGTCCCCATATGCCTGAACATACTCTGCTTGAAGCTCATTCATCCCTTTCACACTTCCATCTAATGTGTTATAAGAAAGAATGCTCAATAGATAAGGAATCTTTAGTTCGGCACTATTTTCTTTATTTTCTACATCGATATTGGCAAAAACAGTCCAAGGTGCTGGATCTTCACTGTTCTCCCATAATCCTTCACTAGCAGCCATTTTCATTGGTTGTGTTTCTACTAAAAATTGTGCTTGAGCATGCCCTGCAACAAGTGTTAAGAATGTAGAAGTTAAGGCGACTGTAATACCGATTTGAAAGGATTTCTTAAAGAAATCTACATCTTTTTTTCCTAATAATTTAATCGCACTAATTCCACATACTAAGAATGCCCCTGTAGCTAATGCGGCAAATACGGTATGAGGGAATTCGACAAGAACCTGGCCGTTTGTAATAAGTGCGAAGAAGTCATTCATTTCTGCTCGACCATTATTAATCTCAAAACCAACTGGCCGTTGCATAAAACTATTTGCTACTAGAATCCAGAAGGCAGAAATAGTTGTTCCAAATGCAGTTAACCAAATACATGCCAAATGTACTTTTTTCGATAAGCGATCCCAACCGAATATCCATAATCCGATAAAGGTACTTTCCATAAAGAATGCAAGTAATGCTTCAATTGCAAGTGGTGCACCGAAAACATCACCAACAAAACGAGAGTAATTAGACCAGTTCATTCCAAACTGAAATTCTTGAAGAATTCCTGTAACAATTCCGATAACAAAGTTGATTAAAAATAATTTGCCCCAAAATTTAGCCATTTTCTTGTATTCTTCATTTCCTGTCTTCACATAAAAAGATTCCATGATTGCGATAATAAATACTAAACCGATTGAAATAGGAACAAAAAGAAAGTGGAAAATGGTCGTTGAAGCAAATTGCAAACGTGATAGAAAAATCATATCCAAGGATTTCTCCTCCTTTTTTTGGTTTTTTGAATAAAATTGTGAATCTTATTGTGCGCAAAAGCGATAAAAATCATTGCATAAGATGAATAGGAATAAGCTGCATGCTAAATAGGAAGCTTGAATAACAGATAAAATTGTTATTTTCTTGATGATCATCCTATGTAATTAGATGATGAAAAACGTCGATAAACATTGTTGTGAAAGGTTTTAACAGGTTTCTTTTTCCGATCGTCCCCTTTAGGTGAATGATAGATATATCATAATGAAATTTTGATTGTTTGCGGTAAACTTCACTCATTGTTTGAAAAATGTTCACATATTCGTTCACAGAAATGACAAAAACGAGAGTGGGTTTAGTAGGAATGGTAAGGAGGGAAGGAAAACAGAGAGGCTAGTTGGTTGGTAAATAAGGAGAATGGTGAAAGAGTAGCGGTGGCGAGAAAAGTGGTGGGAGTTTGCGAGTAAGTTGTGAAGTTGCAAGGAAAGCTGTGGAAATGGCAAGGAAAGATGTGGAAGTTGCAAGAAAAGATGTGGAAGTTGCAAGTAAAGATGCGGAAGTGGCAAGTAAGTTGAGAAAGTTGCAAGTAAGGTTGTAGAAGTTGCAAGAAAAGCTGCAGAAGTAGCAAGTAAGTTGAGAAAGTTGCAAGAAAAGTTGTAGAAGTTGCAAGAAAAGTTGCAGAAGTAGCAAGTAAGTTGTAGAAGTCGCAAGTAAGTTGCAGAAGTTGCAAGAAAAGTTGTAGAAGTTGCAAGAAAAGTTGCTAAAGTGGCAAGTAAGTTGAGAAAGTCGCAAGTAAAAATGCGGAAGTGGCAAGTAAAGTTGCAGAAGCTGCAAGAAAAGCAGCTAAAGTCGCAAGTAAGTTGAGAAAGTTGCAAGTAAAAATGCGGAAGTCGCAAGAAAATCTGCAGAAGTCGCAAGTAAGTTGAGGGAGTCGCAAGTAAAAATGCGGAAGTGGCAAGAAAGGCTGCAGAAGTTGCAAGTAAGTTGTAGAAGTCGCAAGTAAGTTGAGAAAGTTGCAAGTAAAAATGCGGAAG
>NZ_JVDT01000095.1 GCF_001076885.1 Bacillus sp. 522_BSPC | reverse complement strand
CTCAACTTTCGCAGAGTGATATCGGCAAATAAGCCTTGATATAATTAGGAAGGCCAGCGATCCACTGTTCAAGTTGACTTTGAATTATTTTTTTGATTTTCTTATTCGTTTGTTTAAGTGCATCTTGAAGAAGCTCGATCAATTGCTGTAATGCGACAGCCCAATCAAGTTCATTTACTTCATCGCATAATTCGTAAAACAGACCACCTATTGTGCGTTGATCGGTATTACAGCGATTCTGCCACGACAGAACGATAAAACGAGAAAACACAATCGTTGTATGGCAAATAAGCGCGTCATATGAACGGCTTTGGAATTCTTTTTCAAGTTTCAAAAGAGATTTGGCCGCCTTAAAGAATACCTCGATATCCCAGCGCATTCCATAGATTCGGACGATCTCCTGTTCTGAAAGAGTGCAGTCTGTGCTGAGGATGGCAAGCCAGTCGCTTTTCTTATTTCTGTTTTGAATGAATACCACTTTAATTGGTGTTCCATTAGCCATGATCGTATGGATGGAACGAAGAATTCCTTTCTTGGATTGAATGGGTCCAGCTAGGCGGTATAGTTGCTTTAAAGAAACCATCTCCCCGTTTACGTTATAACGTTGTTTTGTTTCTTTGACCATACCAATTACGTCTAATCCTTGATCCACAATAGACTTTACAAGTGGTGGCAATGTAAACCAAGAATCCATAAGGACATAACTTGCATCTATCCCATTGGCTAATGCACGTTTAATCATGTCAGGAACTTGTTCAGGCTCAGTTTGTAATGCATTTTCTCGACGCTTGTATCCACAAGTACGTTTATCAATTTTTTCAGAGATACCATTGATTTGAGACTTTTTTGAACTGACTAAAGAAAAGTCAATTGGCATAAATGTATAGCCATCTGACCAGCCCAAAGTGAGCATACGAAACCCCTTAAAGAAACGCATTTTCAGGGAAGCATGATCAAAACAACGAGCGAGAAGCTCTACCTTTTTACTACGATTTCGGTCATACGCAGAATCATCGATAATCAGTACTTTTGGACGCTCTTTATTCGTAAGGCGAGTCACCTTTTGAATAGTAAAAATGCTCAACAGTAGTAAGAAACGGCGCCAATTAAAAGTTGATTGGTTTAAAAAGCGATAGACGGCATCTTTGGCTGGAAACTGATCGGCTTTCTTTGAATCAAGAAGTGAAAACCAATTTTTGTGCTGGAAAATCAAACAGAAAACAAGCTGAAATAAGTAGGAACAGCTGAAACCGAAGGATTTTTTAATTCCTGCTTGGCGCAGGTGTTTATTCATTTCAAGCTCAGAAAAAACCGAATTAAGTTCTTTTGGTAGTTGATTGTTTTGGCTATTTTGGTCTATCATATAGGGAGCACCTCTTCTGTATGGTAGTGTTTTCTCTACAATTACACTATACCAAAGAATGAGGTGTTATTTCATTTTATTAAACACTGTCAAGCAACATATTTAATAGACCATAGACGCAATACAACTAACGATTTGCACTTATTTTTTTGGTGCGAAAGTTGAGAATATAAAAAATAAAGTGAAAAATAACGAAAAAAATAAATATTTCTGTTCTTACTTTAAAATTTCCGGTTGCTATGGCGAAACGTAATTAATTTAATACAAAAATAGGAAGACAAAAAAACTCCAACATAAAATGGTACCTGTAGTTAGGACACTTGAAAAAGAGTGTTTT
>NZ_JVDT01000094.1 GCF_001076885.1 Bacillus sp. 522_BSPC | reverse complement strand
TAACTCAACTTTCGCACCTTGAAAATCGACCTTGTTTTAGGTCTATCAAAGCTTTAAGAACGCTCACTTTAGGTGCTTGACAATTACTTTTAAACAGAAAAAGCACCTCAATCTTTGGTATAGTGGAATTGACTAGAAACCATTACCACAAAGAAGAGGTGCCTTCTCTATGATAAAGGAAAAACACTCGAATGAGCAACTACCAAATGAACTTTCTGCCGTATTCTCTGAATTACAAGTGTCGAAGTACCTTCGCCAAGCGGGTATTCGAAAAAACTTTGGGTTTTCATGTGCCTATCTGTTTCAGCTTGTTTTTAGTCTAATCTTTCATCAAAAAAATTGGTTTGCCCTTGTCACTTCAAAAAAGAGCGAGCGTTATCCGGGTAAGGATACCGTCTATCGTTTTTTAAATCATTCCAAGTTTGCTTGGCGGAAATTTCTTTTATTCTTTAGTACAGCTACCATTCAAAAGGTCAGTGTGCTTACATCAATGGACCGTCCGAAAGTGCTTATTATTGATGACTCTACATTTGATCGAAATCGTAGTAAGAACGTGGAATTGCTTGCCCGTTGTTTTGATCATGCTTCCTTGAAAATGCGATTTTATAAAGGATTTCGAATGCTTACATTAGGCTGGTCAGATGGGCATACCTTCATGCCTGTTGACTTCTCTTTACTAAGCTCAAAAACCTCTTCTATTAATGGAATCAACGAAGAAATGGATAAACGATGTTCTGGTTATAAGCGTCGTGTTGAAGCTCTCCAGTCTGCGCCTGATCAAATCCCATCAATGATTGAACGGGCATTATCCAGTGGAATCGAGGCCTCTTACGTGTTGATGGACACATGGTTTACTCAACAACCTTTGATTCAGGCAATCGTCGAACAAGGGCTTGACGTTATTGGTATGGTCAAAAATGCAAAGCAACGTTATCAAATGAATGGTCAAATGGTTTCATTAAAAGAACTCTATCGGTTAGCGTCACCACTTCAAGGAAAGAAAGGGCTTCTTCGTTCCGTCATGACGACGATGAAAAACGGTGTACCCGTTAAAGTCGTGTTCGTTCAAAATCGTAATAAGAAAAGCGAATGGCTCGCGATTCTTAGCACAGATTGCACTCTTTCCGAACAAGAAATCGTCCGTATTTACGGGATTCGTTGGGATATTGAAGTGTTTTTTAAGACGACAAAATCGCTCCTTCGCTTACAGAAAGAATTTCAAGGACGCTCCTATGACTTACTTATCAGTCATACAACCATAGTTTTTACTAGATACATCATTCTATCTTGGCAAAATCGTTGCCACACAGATGAACGCACATTAGGTGGCTTATTTTATGACCTTTGTGATGAAGTAAATGAACTTGATTGGGCTGTCGCATTGCAGCAATTAATCGAGCTTCTTCAAGATGTCTTGAAGAAAACCAATAAACAAACACAACAATTACTTAAAAATCAACTATCACAATGGATTGCAGGTCTGCCTAGTTATATCAGAGCTTACCTGCCTAATTTGGTATGCGAAAGTTGAGTTAAGTAATATAAATAAAATTCAGTATTATTATTATGCATAAGGAGAAACATTTCATATGAAGGAAATTATATTTGTCACAACCAACAAAGGGAAAATTGCATCGGCAGAAAAGGAATTGAAAAATATTAAAGTAACGCCAATACAGGAAGAGTTAAGCGAGCCACGAACAGATGATATTAAAGAAATCGCTAGACAAAAAGTATTGCAAGCATATGAAATCGTTAAGCAGCCTTGCATCGCTTTAGATTCCGGCTTTTTTATCGAAGAATTAAATGGTTTTCCAAGGGCTTATGTAAACCATATGCTAGATACGATAGGTATTACTGGCATATTGAAATTACTAAGAGAAGAAAATAATCGCGCTTGTGAATTTAGGTCTTGTTTAGCTTACTTTGATGGAGAACAAATAACATTCTTTGAGAGTAAATCACCAGGAACTATTTCTGAAGATATAAGAGGATTAGATAATGATAAGAAATGGTCTGATCTTTGGTATATATTTATTCCAAAGAATTTTGATAAAACACTTGCCGAATTTACAGAAGATGATTTTCATAGATATGAAGAAAAGAAAGAAGAATCTTGTATTAGTAAATTTGGTAAATGGTTTGAAGGATTATGATGAATATGGTCAGACCATTTTTTAAGGAACCCAATATTTTTTGGGTTCCTTTTCTCTTCTAAATAGTGTTTACATATAAGATTATTTTAACGGAACTTCAATTTCTAAATCTTTCAATATTTCAGGAGCTTCTTCCTGCATATATTCAATCGTTAGTTCTTTTTTAGAAATATTCATAAATGCTTCTTCGACAATATAATGATCCTTCTTTTTAAAGGTTATGGATGTTTTAGCACCATAATATACTTTTCCCAAATGATCCTTTAACGTAAAATAGTTTGAATGCAGAAATGGAAATTGGCTATTTAATTCATAGGTTAACGTCATTACATTGCCCGTATATTTAACCCCAATAATGTTGATTTTGCCCAATTCTCCCAAATCTAATTTAGTATCTTTTCCTCTAAATGGTTTTTCAATTGGATTATAAGTCCAAATATTTTGGACTATCATTGGTTGAATCGTCACCGAATCTGTATTTTTTTCATCCAACCCTTCAAATGATTCCTGAATAGAATCCATTACTTCCATATTATCCTTTATTGTGATTCCACCATAGCCATGTGTATTATAAATCCAAGGTATTACTTCTCCCTCATTTGTGATTAATCGGAACATTAGCATGTTATCATCGTTTTCCGTCACCGGACGTTTATAGCTCATATTAACTACTGTCGTGATTGGCGTTCTTTTTATTTCCTTTACTGTGAATTCGCTCTCCTTGCTTTGTCGAGTAATCATTGGTGTAATCGTCTCTACGTTTTCCGTTTTGGTAAGTTTAAATTCAAATTGAAAGATTTCATACTTTCCGTTTATTACTACTGCATAGTAGGGCTGAACTTCAATTTCCTTTGGTAATTCCTTATGTTTAATGAAATTTACTGTTCCAATCCCGGCTACTTTATTGGGAGTCACCAATTCATAATTACCATCTGTTAACTTCCCTATACCAGCTCTTGCTTCTTCCTTTAAGGAAACATTTAGGTTATCAATCTGATAATCTCTAATTGGTTCCTTTGATTCCACTACATAACTAAAGGATATTCTTTCTCCATCATAAATTGCTTCCTCTATCGTCATTTCTGCTTCATTACTTTTTGAAGTAGCTATAATATTCGATACTAATTGGCTGTCCTTCCCTTTCTTTAATCCGCCATCTCCATATGCTTTGAAAATAGATTCTATAAAAGGGAGAGAGGAGAGTGTATTTGCAAGAGTTGGTGATAATTTTGGAAAAGTAAGCAGCATGGAAATAAATAAACAAAAAATAATAGCAGCTACGATATGCTTTTTATATAAAACAATTATGTTAGGACGACTAGATTTCTCTTCCTTCACCATTTTTACTGCTGTTAGAACTTTTTGTCTGTCCCTTTCAGAAAAATGAACATCCTTCATCACATTTCCTAGTGTTTCTTTTATAAATTTGGAATCATTCTTCATCTGAATTCCTCCTTTTTTAGAAATGGCAAGAGATTTTTTCTGCCTCTTCTCAATCTCGTTTTAGCTGTATTCTTAGAGATTTGTAGAATGTCTGCAATTTCATTAATATCTAGCTCCTCGTAGTAATATAAGAGGATTACTTCTGCATATTTTGGTGGAAGACTTAAAATTATATTTTTCAGTTCCGCCTGCATCGTTTGATACATTACTTCCTCTTCTGGTGACGGCATAGTATCACTCTTATGATTGATATCTTTCTTAAATAAGATAAACCGCCTAAAATAGGCACTTTTCACATGATCTTTACACTTATTTATTGTGATACGGTAAAGCCATGTTTTTAATTTAGCTTCTCCTTTAAACGTCTTTAAATGGGTATAACACTTAATAAAAACAGTTTGGACAATGTCTTTTGCCGTTTCACTATCTTTAACATATGTATAAGCTAATCTTGTCAGTTCGTCTCCATACAAAATCATAATTTCTTCTAACAGTTCATCTAATTCATTCTCCTCTAGCTCTCTTAATAATGAATGTTCTAGTCTTTTAGAAATCAAGTCATTCCCCCCTTACAGATTCGCTAGTTAGACGATATGGATTTACTATAGGATTCACTTTTTATCGTTAATAATTATCTTCCGTAATTATAGCACCCTTATTTCCCTCATCATGCGATAGTCGGAAAACAAATAAGCTGAATTCTTCCATGAATTCAGCAATTATTTGGAACTTTGAGATTAAATAGACAAAATTGTTCATGTTAGGAATGACCACTCTCTAAAACACTAATAATAGGTAAAATAAAAACTTCACAAATGTCGGAAGCGCTTCGAATATCATATACATTCTCCTAACCTATTCGATTATCTAATATATAATATATGAAGCGGCTATCGATATGTAAACGCTATCTTGTTACCTAATATTAAAATTCCCACAAAAAAACTCTCAAACAGAGAGTTTCCTTAACTTACTTTATAAAATTTATCGATTTTGCCAGCTAAAATTCTTAGAAAGTTATTAATTGTCATATTTTCTATTTTTTTAGAATACCATGACAATTTATTTCCCATATCTTCCCCATCATAATTAACATTTAATGGGACATATCCTTTTGATTTGGACGATAAAGTATGATCGAAGGCAATAATTAATACTTTCCCCTCAGGTGTTTCTAATTTGACCTTGTACCTTGGAAATTTGTATTCAGAACTATACTTAACACCTTTAATCTTAGCCTTAGTTTTCATACATTCTCCTTTTCAAGTGTGTCTATTTACTATTATAGCTTAAATAAAGATAATTAGACATCTTTAACCTTTGAAAATCGAAATAATATAAATTTGTCTACACAATTATACAAATAATGTCTTGTTATATTTGGATTGATCTTTCTTTACCTATTATTCTGCATTTGCTATTACCTCAACAGTTCCGTCTTCTGCATAATGCATAATATTCACAATTTTATAATGAGCTTTTTCTATTACAATTGTTTCTCCAATGGAGGGAGCAATTTGATATATCACTTGTTTTGATTGCCAGCCCTTCACTTTATGCTGATATAAGGTATTTAGTCTCACCATGCACAATCTCCTCTTTCTATTGATATTCCAAAGGATTTTGCCCTATATGAATATGTATGCTATTCTACATTTGTCCTTTCCCTTTTAATAAATAAAACTTATTTCAGTTAATGACTTAAGTAAAGAATAGATGTAATCTGACAATCTGTTCAGAACATTTATGAAAGTATTTTCTCTATCCAATGACTTGGTTTTTCCAAATAGTTTGGTATCTTAGTATCAGCATCCCCATTAGCTGAATTAATTTGCGATTGTGTAAGAAATAGAGCACCACCCAAGTTTGCTCCTTTTAAGTTAGCGTCTCGTAGATCTGCTCCAATAAAATCAGCTCTTCTCAAATCACAATTGCTTAAATTCGCAGCAATCATTAATTTTCCTCGAAAATCTTCCCCTTGTAAATTTAATCCCTTTAAATTAGCACCGATATAATTTGATTTTTTCTTTCGTCCTTTTTTCCTTTATTCGTACTATTCTCTCTATACTTTATGCTTGAAGCAATTAAAAGCTCATTAACTTTATTTCGGTGGGAAATAAGATCGAGTATTAAAATCTCTTTTGGTGTTCTTTCCGTTAGTTCTACTATTGCTTCGTAAATCCGTTGAAGTTTATTATGAAAAGAAGAAGTTTCCTCTAAAGTAAGAGCTTGCCTTAAATAAAAGAGCATTTCATGTAGTTGTTGAACAATTGGAAAGACACGGAACATTTCATCTGCATGTTCTCCCTTCCGCCAGTCCTTTCCATGGTAAATCTTTTGTGATACATGCTGTCCCGCCCCGAAACATTCATAGGATACACAACCGCGGAACCCTGTTTCCCACAATTTGTCATGGATCGAGCATGCGTTGTTTGAACATAAGTTTCTACATGATACCCCACTATCTTTATCAAAAGGAAAATCTGCAGATTCTCCATATGGCAATGCTACACAACATAACCCAAAACAATTATTGCAATCTGACTTTAATGCATTATCCATATTCAAAACTCCCAGTAATTATTCACAAGCTTCTCGGCGAATCAGGCATACTATTTACTAAAATAATGTAAATAAGAATAGAAACGGGCATAGTTAAAAGAAAAATCAATCGAATACCTAAAGGTGTAATACCAAAATATTCACCTATTCCCCCACAAACACCATAAATAGATTTATCATTCTTTGATTTCATCATTTTACGATTCATTCTGATTCTCCTCTTCATCTAACAAGCTATTTGAAATTCCAATGCTTAATAGACTATTGTTTATCTTTTAATTCCCTTCATTTCCGATACTCCATCAGCCAACAATCTTGATACTCCCCTTCATGTAGTTCTCGTTTGGCAAGAATTTTAACTTTTTTCAATCCACATTTTTCATAGCATTTAATCGCCCTTACATTCCTTGTTTGTGGATCCATCACTACTCGATCGGCTTTTTGATTCTCGATTAAGAAATGAATCATCGAACTTACAAGCATTTCCCCAATTCCTTTATTCCAATATGCCACTTCTCCAATAAATTGATCTGTTCCGTATATTAATTCCTTACTATATGTACTATATCCATATAACTTTTTCGCTTCACTATCTAGTGGATAAAATTGTATATACCCTATTGCTCTATTTGAATATTCGACAATGCCTTTTACTTCTTCCTTATCATTAGGCGGATAGAACACCCTATTCACTTTATCTAAATCAAAGGGATTATCTCTTCCTTCATAATACTCAAGGACAGATGGATCTGAAAGCCATTTTGCTAAATATTTATTATCTTTTTTTTCCAATTTACGAACTTTTAAAAGCCCGCTTTCAAATAGTTTCATCTACAAATCTCCATTTTCTATCATTTTCTTGCAATGATTGTAAATTCCCATGGGATATTTTCCATTTTCCAACCACGATGTTCTTCAAAACGCTCTAGTCTTAACCCAGCAGCTATCAATGAATTAATAATTTCGCTAAGTGTATAAAAGCGGATAGAAACATCTGGAAAATCATCCTGTTCTTCTTCAGGAAAAAACTGTTTATAGGCAATATCTCCTGTTTGTAATTCTGTATCAAAATAGGCTAGTTTCACATTAAAATCATCATTCAAGCATTTTAACAAAGGATGGAAGTCACTTAAAATCAATGTTCCATCATTCTTTAAAAGAGAAAACAGAAGTGACATGAAATGATCTATATCCTGAAAATAATGTAGAATCCCACCTTCGAGATAGAGAATATCAAATGCTTCTCCATAAGTCTGTAAATCGATTTCGTAAATATCTCCTACAATATAATTTATAGATGTATTAGCATGATAAGCTAATTCCCGAGCATATCGTTCATTCTCCTTGGATATATCAAAGATTGTTACTTCAGCTCCTAACAGTGCTAATGGAACTGCCTTTCTTCCATTTGATCACAAAGATTGGCAATCTTTTTTCCTTCTACATTCTCAAAAAACGTTTGATGCTTTTTTAAACTTGTTCGAGGATCTTTCAATATTTCTTTCGCCTTTTCCTTTGGGTGCCCATCACGCTTCATCCAAAATTCATAAGCACGGTATTCCCAAGCCACTTTATTAGTCGTACTTTGCTCATTCATAAGGAAATGCTCTCCTTTATAATTTTTCAACTCACTCCCACAGTCTTTTCACTTCTACTAATTCATTTCTCAAAAATTTCATTCGGTAAATATCCGGCTTTGTTGTATGGAGTAAATAATCTAAATCAAACCGCTTGTCATAATAGCCCATCATTAGCGTCATTACTGCACCATGGGTTCCAATTACTATCTTTTTTCCTGCATAGGTATTTAGTAACTGTTTTAATACCGTTATCGCTCGTTTTTGACATACATTGTTAGATTCAGCCCCTGTTAGAGCATAATCAGGATTCAAATATGACCTACTAAGACAAGATTGTAATTCATGATCAGAAAGAGGAGTATCTCCTTGACTAAACACTCTTTCTTTTAAATCCTCAAAAACGAACACCTCTTTGCCCAAATCTGTAGCTAAATCCTTTATTGTTAAAATGGCACGTTGATAAGGGCTCGAAACAAATAGATCTATTTCTTCCTTATGAAGAATTTTGCCGATACGTTCAGAATCTTGTTTCCCTTTTTCCGTTAGCCCTCTTGTTCTTTCTGTGCCTTCTGTTTTTGGCGATTCCCCGTGTCTTACCATGTATATATAGGTTATCACCTTACTCCCCTACTTTCATGCTTCCAATTTGGAGCCACTCTGTAATGGTATTTTTTATAAAATGCTTCTCTATAAAGGTAAGAACTTCCTCGTTTCCCGGTAATGTGACTAATTGCCTTGCTTCATCAAAAGACAGCCACTTGTACTCACTATGCTCCTCATTTAATTCTACAACTTGGTTTTCCTCTACAAAACCAACAAAAACTGGGGCAATATATATGTAATTTTCTAATGGTGAATATAATTGATCAAATGTATTCGAGCTATAGAGATTTACGTTTGTAATTCCTGTTTCTTCCCTTACTTCTCTTAAAGCGGCTTCCCAAGCTTTCTCCCCTTGTTCTAGGCTCCCACCTATATAACACCACATATCTTTCAATATCTGGGTCGCACGTTTCATTAACAAAACATGATATCTTCCCTTTATTTTTTTTAGCAAAACAACAGCAATCCCATTACTATGAATGGGAGTTTCTATTTTGATGTTCACCAATGAACTCTCCCTCCATTCCATCATTCTACCTAATAATTTTTAAAATTTAGATAATATTTATTATAAACTTTCAACCCTTAATATGGAAATATTTTTCCATTTTTACTTTAATGAAGTGAATTAGTGGACGATGCATAATTCCTATCATTATAAGAGTAAAATGAAACTATACTAACAATCCACAACAAAAAAAGCATTCATTTGCGAATGCTTTTTTGGCAATATTTCCTTTTATCTTACACCTTACATCATATTAGCCACTAATTGAAGCGCACTTAAGAACAGACCGATAATAAAACCACATACTGCACCGTTTACACGAATCCATTGCAGATCTTTACCGACGTTATTCTCAATCATATCGACTAGTGTTTCGTTATCTAGCTTATCAAGATTTTCTTTTACTAAATTGCCAATTTGATCATGGTTTTTCTCGATAAAATTAGAAATTTGCTGAATAATCCACGGATCCATCTTTTCGCCATTTTCTTCGATTTTTTCCATTAGTTGAAGAATAAATGGAATTGCTTTTGTTTCCATGAACTCCTCATTTTCAAGAAGCTCGATTGCTTTTTCTTGTGCTTGTTGAAGGCTAGCTAAAATCGTATGATTGGATTCTAGGGAGTCTAGTACCTTATCCTTCCATGTATTGATTCCTTCTAATACTTTATCATTTTCTGGAAGGCTTTCGATTTCCTTGCGAATATAGAGAATAAGCGCTTCACGGTTTTGCTCCCCTTCTCTTTGAAGACTTCGCATTCCACTCAAGCAAAGATTTTGGACAATTTGCCCTAACTTATCTTCCGTTAAAATATTCTGCAATGTTTTTAAAGCAAATTGAAGCATGCCATTTGCCTCTACATTATTTAATACATTCATGGAAACAGAGCCAAGTTTTCGAGCCGTCTCTTCTTTTCTGAGCCACGTTTCTGTTTTTACAAGAACATGATCTAATGCTTTCTTATCAACTTCTTCTGAAATTAATTGATTGGTAAGCAGCTTTAAAATATTACTAATTTGCACATCAGATAAAGCCGCTGACATTTGCTTACGCACAAATGGAGTGATTTTTTCTACATCAATATTGCTAATTGCTTGCTGTGTAGCTTTAATCATCGCTTTCTTTACTGGTTCTGTTTCTATTCTTGTTTTAATGGTTGCTGTGATTTTTTCGGTAAAAGGAATATTCTTCACTTTATCTTGAATACTTTCCTTTGATAACCAATCCTTTTTCAATACATTCACTAATCCATTTACCATTCTATCCCTATTTTTAGGTAATAAAGCGGTATGTGGTATCGGTAAGCCTAAAGGATGCCTAAATAGTGCTGTTACTGCAAACCAGTCTGCTAATCCCCCGACAAGTCCAGCTTCAAAGCCCCCATGAACTAAATGTATCCAAATATTATCTTGAAAAGGGAATGTTAGAATAAATCCCAATCCCATGATAAGAAGTGAATACCTTGCAAGTTTTCTTGATGATTTTTTTTCCACGCAATGTCCCTCATTTTACTTTTAAAATCGTTTTTACATCTTTTTAGGATGTAGAACCTCTATCCTGTAGTATACCAATAATCTCCTAAAAACAGAAAGATAAAGTAGATAATTACGGAATTTTTTCTTATTGCATAGCAAAAGCCAAAAGGTCTGTTCCTCCTTTCGGCTTTCTTTCATCTATATTACTTGTCTAATTGGGACAAGAATTCATTCATGACCTTTCTATATTGTTCTGGTTCTTCAATATAGGCCATATGGGCACTTTCTTCAAATACATGAAAAGCTGCATTTGGCGTTTTGCTACTAAAATATTCCGTTGATGCTGGTGTTGCTTCATCATATCGCCCACAAGTATACAATGTTGGTATAGATATTTCAGATAACCGATCCATACAATCAAATGATTTTAAGTTCCCTTGCACAGTAAATTCGGAAGGTCCCCACATTACTTGATATACATGTGGATTTCTAAAATGCTTCCCCTTTTTTAAATGTTCTGGGTAAGGCTTTAATCTACATACAAAATGGTCATTAAACACTTCAATTGCTTTTTGAAAGGCAGGTGTATCTGTCTTTCCGTTTTCTTCACAGTTTTTGATGGTTTCTTGAACCTCTAGTGGTAGTAAAGTTAAATTTTTCTTTTGATCTTTTTCCCATAATGGTGCGCTTAAACAAGGGCTTGAGAAAATAATACTGCTAATCCCTTCTGGTTCACCAAAATAATATGCAGCTGCAAGGGTTGTGCCCCAAGAATGGCCAAGTATATGTACTTTATTCAGCCCTAATCCTTTTTGAACTAGCCCAACTTCTTCCACAAACCTGTCTAAAGTCCAAAGGGAATCATCATCTGGCCGATCTGATTTGCCACAGCCTAGCTGATCATATAAAACGACCGGGCGATCAATTGCCAAATCTTTTAATCCTTGTAAAGAGTAGGAGCTAGAACCTGGTCCTCCATGTAAAACAAGCAGTGGGATTTTATTAGCTGTCTCATTATGTATAACATACGAAACTTTTCCACCTGTTACTTCTATAAATCCTTCTTTCATCCGTTTTCTCCTTTACGTATTTTACTTACTAGTTTAGCACACTAGCTAATTTCTCTCGTAAGTAATTAGGCTATTTTTGAATCTTTTTTTCGATAATCTCTATACGATTGCCGAATGGATCACGAAATTCAAATCGTTCATAGCCTTCAATCGGAATAAAATCTGCTATTTCTATTCCAAGGTTGTTAAGTTTGTTTTTCCATTTATTCATATTATCTACTTGATAAGCTACATGAGCTTTTGTTGAAAAACGATCAAAGCCATCCTCTGTGCCAACATGTACATCTATGTTTCCAAGTGATAGCCAAAATCCACCTCGCCCTTG
Source organism: Bacillus sp. 522_BSPC (assembly GCF_001076885.1). Taxonomy (GTDB): domain Bacteria; phylum Bacillota; class Bacilli; order Bacillales; family Cytobacillaceae; genus Niallia; species Niallia hominis. The sequence goes on along the minus strand of NZ_JVDT01000094.1, from coordinate 10,325 downwards.
TAAAGAAATCGGCTTCTTCATTTCGTTTAAACCTAATACTCCACAGTAAAAATCCTTTGCTTGTTGTTCCAAGCCTTTTGGAATCGTTATTTGAGCATGATGCACGCCAATAATAGTCATCTAATCTATTCCTCCTCAAAAATCATTCTATATTTAGAGTACATTATGGACGCCTAGAGAAACATAATAACATTCTAATCACTTATGATAAGAAAAAATAATGAAGGATAAATTGATGATAAGTCATTCGTTTCTTTGCAAATCAATCTACTTTTCGATATAATAAAATCAAGATACTGAATATTAAATCTTTTTCTCTAAGGAGGAAATCATGGAATTTCTATTTGGTTTATTAATTGCTTCTGCTCCATTATTAGCTTCTATTTCGTTTGCAAATATGGCAAAGAATAAACAATAAACTGAATATTCACCACAGCGGATGCCCTATACATTTTGGACATCCGTTAATTACTATGTTTCTTTTCCTTCCCAAGGGAAAACCCAGTAAATAATTTTCCGCCATATGGCTTTAATACTCTTTCCGTAAGTATAATAATGTTTTCCTTTTCCCTAGTCCGATAAAAGGTTTCAAACGCTTCAATGAATTCATCCGCAAATTTTTGATCAAATTGCCGTAATGATCGCACCATCCATTTCGATGTACCAATCCACTGTTTATTTACTCTTAATACAAATTCATGGAGAAGGAAGCTTAGTGTGCTTGCTATAAAAATTACCTCTTGCTCATTGTCTGAACCGATAAAATCATCCAGTACGTCTGATATAAAGTAACGCTTTGTTCGAATTGTTTCCTCTGGCCATTCTTTCGGACCTTCTGCCAGCATTTCTTCTGCTTCTTTTTTTATAACTTGCAAAACTCCGTCATCTTTTAAAACGATTCCTTCTGTTACCATTCGTTGCATAGAAGGTTTTGCTAAATTATAATCCATTAAGAAAAAATCCTTATAAGAAGCTAAATTATGTACAAATATCTCGATTGGCCAACCAAATTCCATCATGGACTCTCTATAAGAGGAAACGATTTTCTCATCAAAAATGACAATATCAAGATCAGAAGTAGGTGTCGCTTGTCCTCTCACCACACTTCCTGCTAAAACAGCAGCATTACAATTCGGAAAATATGTATCTATAAACAATCGAGCTGCTTCCATTGGCACTATTTTTTCCATGTAAATCCCCCTTTTCGAGTCGCTCCATCATTCGATAGTTAATTTGAATTCCTTTACAAAAACCGCGGTTCCACTTATCTCCACATCCAATTGACCTTTCCTTTCAGCAACAAGAACAGTTACTCTTCCATCACGCCCTATCTCCTGACCTTGTTCAATGATAATAGGCTCGTTCTTCCACTTTTCATCCACATAGGTAACGTAATATGCTCCCATTACTCCCGAAGCTGTTCCAGTAACAGGATCTTCTATTGTACCTGAGTAAGGGGAAGAAAAATGTCTTCCATGCATCGTTGCATTTACATCATAGGTTTCAAGAGAAAATGGATGAATGGATGCATGGGGAATTTCCTTTAAAATAGATGGAAACAAATCATTTTTTACAGCCATTTTCGAAAATACATGCAGTTCCTTAATAGGAACAAGTAATGTCCAAAGCCCTGTATTTCCATATAGAATCGGATGCTTTTCATCTATATCAGATTCTTTAATACCAATCACATCTGCTAATTCATGGCGCGAACCTTTAAATTCTTTAAATTGTGGTGTTACTTGCTTCATAATAATGGAAGGAGAAGACTGTTTATTTTGATTGATCCGAATAGGTAGAACACCTGCTTTGGTTTCAATCGAAAAGACCACTTTTTCAGAAAGATGACCATTTGTTTTTAATGCAAAAATAGTAGCGATAGTGGCATGTCCACAAAGATTCACTTCATGGCCTGGGGTGAAATAACGAATATTCAGATCCGCCCTATCTGATCGTAATACAAAGGCAGTTTCATTAAAACCCACATCTTTTGCTATTTTTTGCATTTCTTCCTCTGTATATTTCTCACCCTCTAATACGATTCCAGCTGGATTCCCCTTATCTGGCTGTTCTGTAAAAGCATCATAATGCAAAATAGAAATTGTTTTCATCTCATGATCTCCTCCTATTCTATTTATCTCTCACTAATCATCTATCATACTCCATCCGCTTTGCTGTTTCCCTGCCCACTTCTTTGCCACATAATTTCTCCACTAAATGAAAGGACATATTGATTCCCGCAGATATCCCACCAGAAGTTAATATCGTTCCTTCATCCACAAATTTAACATTTCTTACAAGCTGAACCTTTTGGAATTCCCTTTCCAACCTGTCAATATCCATCCAGTGCGTAGTTGCCCTTAAATCATCCAATAAACCGGCTTTTGCTAACAAAAATGCTCCTGTACAGACAGAAGTCATATATTCCACTTGTCTTGCTTGCTCTTTTATCCAATTAATAACAACAGGGTTATGCATTTCGATTTCTTCTGCACCATAACCACCAGGAAGGATAAGAATATCCAAATCAGGGTGGTTTTCAAAAGAAAAATCTGCTTCTATCTTCAGACCATTTCTTGCTATAATAGTCCCCCCTTTTTCTGAAATAGTATGGACATGGAATAATTTATTCTCCCCTCCAGCTAAAGAGAAAACTTCAAATGGACCAGCAACATCTAATACTTCTACTTCATTAAAAATCAATATTCCAACAATACGCTCTTTCATTTTGCCTCCTAAAATAGTTACTCCTATAAAAAATTTAATAAATGAAAAACAACTATAGTCTTTTTCATCCTACCATGAATTTCGAATTTTTAAATAATATTTTTTCTCACTAGTGTTGCATAAATATTGTCGCAATTTTCAGTCTGATTATCCTCCTTGTTTAGAGCCAAAAAGGTAAATACCTATTCAAAGGTGGCTCCATCCATTTGGTTTTTTTTTACAATTAGACTTGTGCGACAACAACAATTTGCTTATTAAGGGATGGCTTTCCCTTCAATCTTTCGAAGCCAGATATGAGCTGGTTTCCACAATGCAGCCCTTAAATAACGGCTAATTTGTAAGGTTTTTCGCTTACTTCTTGTTTCAAGTTGTACGAGAACATGTAGGCAAAAAACAATCAGTGCGATAAACACTTGGTTTTGAATCGCCCATTCACTTTGACCGTAGAACTTTTTGATGCTGAGATGCTGTTTGATCCATTTAAAGAACAACTCAATTGCCCACCGTGATTTGTACATCTCTGAAATTTCTTCGGCACTCAAATCAAAACGATTGGTAATTAAATGCAGTTCATTTCCTTTTGAATCCATCACTTTTAGAAGACGAAAGTAATTTTCAGCACGGTTTTGAGTCGTACCAATCAACACCATTTGATCTGACAAAACAGCTGAATTCTCGGGTAGTTTAAAATTATAAACTTCCCGTATGACTGCGTTTTTCCGTAGCCTTGAAAGAAAAAAGTAACCATCATCTGTCATTCGGTCAAAGCGCTCGTAATCTAGGTAGCCACGGTCAAACACATACATGCATTCTTTATCATCAACCATGATTTCAAGCTGACCACGATCATGTTCTTTTGCCGTTGTTAAAACAGCCTTTTCAGGATAGGAACTCCCTTTTTCCATAAACACAAGTCTCAAATGCAACTTGACACCCGCTTTTGTTTTGCGGAACTTTGCCCATTTATGATTGGTCAAATTAAGTGGCAATGTGCTTGAATCAATGATTTTTAACGGCATAATAAGCTTTGTATAATGTGTTTTTGCATGAATTTGTGCGACTAAATCAAGGAAAAGCCTTTGAAATAAATCTGGATTTATACCGTTTAATCGGCGTGAGAGCTGAGAAATACTGATTGAATCAAGATCAATGCCTTTTTGTAGTTGGTCGTCGAAAAGACAATCGCTTAGCTCATGCAAACTTTCGACTTCTTGTAGCTGTGCAAAAAGGAGTAATTTTAGAAATGAGTCTGTTTTTAGTTTTTTCGTATAGTAATCTAATTTCAACGTTTTCACGGTTTCTTCAAAAAGTTGAAGATTTATTGGTGAAAACCATTGTCCAAATGAAGTTTTTCGTGTAATCTTGTCCATGAGTTGGTCCTTTTTTAGTGGATTTGGACGGGTTACCACCTGACTTATCCATTATAAAGGACTTTTTCTTTGCACAAAATAATAAAATTGAACATTTTGAGTATTTTTAATAGTGAAAATAAATTAATGCAACACTAGTGATTTTTTCTAAATATCTTAAAAATAAATGGTATAATATTTGTTCGAATGTTTTAACTGGGAGGAAGGTATGATTCAAGCAATTGGAGTCGTTGATTTTCATTACAAGCCAATGAGAACAACGAAATATAAAGAGAATGTTACAAAGAGATTAAATGCAAAAACAAATAAATTTGATGATTCCTTTGAAGTCATTACAATATCGGAACCATATGACATGGATGGAGACATTTATGTCCGTGTATCCTGTTCCTTTACGATTTATATGTATGAAAAGGCCTATATTCGAAACCCTGAGGAGTATGTAGGATCTGTCTTTCCTACTTTAAAAGAAAGAATAACACCAAATATAATAGCAACAAAGGTTTATAGTTTAACCAAAAGAAGATAAATATTTTTTCATAGATAAAAGGAATGTGCACATTTTTAGCGAATAAAAGGGAAAATAATCTTTTTTAGGAGGAGAAAAATGCAGCATCATTTATCTTTAAAGCAGGAAAACTTGCATGGTTCCTTTAGCAATAACTATAAACCAATATTAACAGTGGAATCAGGCGACTCGATTACGCTAAAGACACTGGATATTGAATGGGGCTATTCAGCCTCTAAAGAGGAAGATTATCGTAAATACTCCTCACGAGAACAAGAAGAAAAACCACAGCATCCGATGATTGGTCCTATTGCTGTTAGAGGTGCTAAGCCTGGAATGGTTTTAGAAGTAAAACTTAATGATATTGTTCCAGGTTGGTATGGACGTAATTGGGCCGGCGGAATGGCGAATTGGCAAAATAATGCGATTGGAATCTCTCATACTGACAGAATTCAATTAGATTGGGAATTAGATACGGAGAAAATGATTGGCTCAACCTCCATTCATTCCCGACCATTTCATATTGCCTTGCAGCCGTTTATGGGTGTTCTTGGCGTTGCTCCAAAAGAAGCAGGTGTCCATTCTACCTCTCCACCAAGATATTGTGGTGGTAATATTGATTGTAAGGAAATCGTAAAAGGCAGCAGTTTATTTTTACCAATCTCTGTTGAAAATGCTCTTTTCTCCATTGGAGACGGCCACGCACTCCAAGGAGACGGAGAAATCTCAGGTACAGCAATTGAATGTCCAATGGAGCATGTAGACATTACATTAATTGTAAGAAAAGATATGGATTTAACGTATCCTAGAGCGAAAACGCCAAATGGCTGGATTACATTTGGGTTCGATGAAGATTTAAATAAGGCAACAGAAATTGCCTTATCAGATATGATCTCTTTAATGGAGCAATTCTATTCTATTTCACGAACAGAAGCAACTGCTTTAGCCAGTGTTTCTGTTGATTTACATATTACGCAAATTGTTAATGGAGTAAAAGGTGTTCATGCCATTTTGCCACATGGCGTTATCCGTTAATTAGGAGGATTTACTTTGAGAAAAAAAGATAAAAAAGACTCCTTTGCTTGGAATCTATTAGAAGTATTACTCGATTTCATTGAAATCTTCTATGGCTTTTTCCGATTTTTATTTCGCTCATTTTTGAAACTCTAATTAAATATGTATGACAAGGAGAGAGGAGGAAATATTAGATTAGTTCCTCCTCTCTCTGCTTTTAGCCCACTATACTTAGAACCTTTGCATTCCCTTGTTAATTTGCCTTAAAATTATACAATGGCTTAATAATTTCTGCGATATCAATTGTATCTGCTGTGTGCTTAATAATTTCTTCCATCGGTTTATAAGCAAATGGACTTTCATCTAATGTACTATTCTTAACTGAAGTGCTCCAAACATCTTTCATCGATGTTTCAAAATCCTTTAAACTAACTGTTTTTCTCGCTTTCGTTCTCGACATCAATCTTCCTGCTCCATGTGGGGCGGATTGATTCCAGTCATCGTTGCCTTTCCCAAATGCAATAATGCTGCCATCTCTCATATTTAATGGAATGATTACTCTTTCTCCTTTTCTAGCAGAGATTGCACCTTTTCTTAATATCATATTTTCCATATCAATATAATTGTGAATAGTAGTAAATTGATCTAAAATAACCCAGTTCATCTTTGTAACTATGACATCAATCATTGCAAGACGGTTTAAATAAGCATACTTTTGAGCAATTTTCATATCGTGCATATAGTCTTTAAATCCTTGAGATTCTAAATAAGCAAGCTCTTTGTTTATTTTCGGTAGTTTCATACTATTTATACTTGATTGGATTTCAGCATGTCTTCCCTCTTCTTTCAATTTAGCAATAAGTTCTTTTTTCATCCCATCAACATTTAATAAATTATCATAAGCAAGTGTCTGGTAATATTCTGCAACTTGTGCCCCTAGGTTACGGCTGCCGCTATGTATAACAATATACACATTTCCATCAGTTGATTGATTCAACTCAATAAAATGATTTCCGCCACCTAAGGTTCCAATACTTTGTTCTGCCCTTTTTCTATTTATTGGTGCTTTCACTTCATCCAAATCTATCTCTTCATTATACGGATGTGCTTTATCACGAATAGAGAAACCGCTTGGAATGTATTTGCGAACAGCGGCATCTAATGCGTCATAATTGATTTCTTTATCCCCAGTATTCACTTTCGCCACCGCCATGCCACACCCAATATCGACCCCTACTAAATTTGGAACAATTTTGTCATGGATAGTCATTGTTGTCCCAATTGTACAGCCAACGCCTGCATGGGTATCTGGCATAATGCGGATTTTGCTTTTTTGTGCAAATTCCTGATCACACAATTCTTTAATTTGTGCTTCAGCCATTTCTTCTAATTGATCAGTAAACACCTTAGCAGTATTGTATTTTCCTGTTAATTCAATCATTTGGTCACTTCCTTTTCTGATTATCTTTTTTAACTTTCATTTATCCCCATATTTATTGACGTACCTTCTTAAACTGTTATACACTTAATATAACAGTTATGAAATAGGTTGAAAGGGGAAAATCGAATGAATTCTATCTATTTAGGAGTATCTCTACAATTATTCCTTGCTGTAATTGTGCCTGTTCTTTTAATGATATATTTACAAAGAAAAAAGATGATGTCATGGAGATCCTTGCTTGTTGGAGTACTTATCTTCATAGTTTTTTCACAAATTCTAGAAAAGATCGTTCATTTCCTCGCACTCGCTCCAAATGGAACTGAATTAAGATGGAGCACAAACCCATATATCTTTGCCTTGTATGGAGGGCTTGCGGCCGGAATATTTGAAGAAATGGGTCGATATTTTGCTTTTAAAGTATTCTTAAAAAATAATCATCATTTTAATGATGGGCTATCTTACGGTTTAGGTCATGGAGGAATAGAAGCAATACTTATAGGTGGAATGTCAGCACTAAATTCTCTCCTTATCTCCGCAATGATTAAAACTGGGAACTTAGAAACTATTCTTGGAGCTGCTGCTACACCTGAAGAAATTACGAGCATTAAGGAGCAATTTGAGGAAGCAAACACTTGGGTTTTTGCCACAGGCGGATTAGAAAGAATTTTTGCTCTTGCTTTACATCTCGCTCTTTCTATCCTTGTTCTGTATGCTATTAGACAAAACAAATTCACCTATGTTCTTTACGCTATTATCATCCATGCAGCAATTAATTTCTTGCCAGCTCTTTATCAAGCAGGCACTTTGACAAATCTTCTTGTCATCGAGATATTCTTAGGATTCATTGCTATTCTGTCATTCGTATTTATTGTAAAAATGAAACCAAAATTTGAGAGGTAGATTTTATCTCTCTCCTTTTTTATCGAAGAACATTTTATTTACCACTGTTCCCCATCCCATTCATCCAAAATAGATACATATTCCGTTTTCGCACCTGAACTTGTGGAACTGCTATTTTCGTAGTAGTTATATGGTTCTACATAATTATTTTCCCTATCATAACCTTTAACGCCAAAATGCAGCCCTTCTTCATTATTAAAAGTAAATAAATCTTCTTCCTGTTCCTCAACCTTTATCTGAGTAGCCTTCCATATCCTCTCCCATTCATCGGTGACTTTGTGTATCCCATATGGCTTATCGCCTAAAGAAACAACTTCCTCTATTTGGATTGCAGGTTCATAAAATTCAACACCCCATCCACTTCTAAAATTCCGATGCTTATTCATAAAAAAAGTAAGATGATCTATTTTATATTTTGTTTCAAGGTTCCATATAAAATATGATTCAGACTTATTTCCACCTGTAATTTTCCACAAAAGCGGTTGTCCTGATGATGTTACATAGGTTACTTCCCATTTATTCTTTTTCCATTCTAATAAACTATAGCCATATTGATTATCACTAGAAAGGTGGGGCATAAAAATATGATTATCGTCGATAGCCATTTGTTCGAAAATAGACTTAATGTTTACATCGCCTGTTTCCAAAATCATTTTCTTTAATTGATTTTCATTTGGAAGAGAAGAAGGAGTACGTTGCTCTTCATTTAAAGGAAGAAAAATAAGTAAACATATAGCAATTATTAATACGACCACTAAACTCCATATCCATTTATATCTCACTTATTCTTTCCTTCCTTCTATGATGGATTTAGACGATTGAAAATAGAACTGCTCTTTTTCTGTTGAAATAAGCATGCCTTTTCCATCTTTTTCAATATAAATAGTAGATTCATAGCCACTCCCCCACTTTGGACTTGCTCCTAAAAGAATATAGGGAAAGCGTTCCGTTGTCTGATATGGCGCCTGTTCATCCTCTTCCCATTCTTCCTCATCTATTTCTGGATATGATTCATCATACCAAAGCATCGAGTCCATTTTGCTTAACTCCCATGATGATAGACTTTCTATAAACACCTCATTATTAAGATCTGCTTGTTTACCAGAAGGATGGATTAATAGAATGCCAGGATCATCTAATTCAGCTAAAAAAGTTTCTACTTTTTCTATTGGATACAAAATATTCTGTAATGGAGAAATAAGTAAAGTAGTTATAAGAAAAATATAATTCCCAAAGAACCCAAACCAGGCATATGGTCGATATATCTTCCATCGTTCTTTCTTCTTTCCAAAAACCAATATTAGTATCCATACACCAAGTGGTAATATTGCTATTTTCACTGGTGTTTCACCAATGGCGAACTGAAAGTTAAAACAAAATAAACCTATGTAGACAACAATTACCATTTTCCATATAACAGGTTTTTCCGTTTGTCTTCTATATAAATAACAAACAGCACAAATAAGTATGCCCCAACCAAATATGTTCATCAAATTTGTGCTTAAATGATTTGCTTGCCAAAAATCAAGCATAGATAATCTCCAATCTATAATAGCTTTTATATTTATCCTTATTTTAGCATATTTCCCAAATTGCAACACTCTTTATTAAGAAAGCATGAATGTTATATAACTTGTAGAAATAGAATTATAATAGAAGAATCCTAAACCCTATGATAAGATACGGATAGGCAAAATAGAATATCTAAATGCATAATAGTGATAATCATTTAAGGAGTGCAGTAAATGGAAAATTGGATTATGGAAATAATGGAAAACTTCGGATATATCGGAATCCTTTTGTTAATTATGCTTGAAAATATCTTTCCCCCGATTCCATCGGAAGTGATATTAACATTCGGGGGGGCGATGACGGCAAAAACAGAGATGACTATAACAGGGGTTGTTCTCGTTTCTACGATTGGGTCGGTTCTAGGAGCAATCATTCTTTATTTTATTGGTTCCTTATTAGAAATCAAGAAGTTAGAAAAAATAGTAGATAAATGGGGTAGAATTCTCCGATTGAAAAGAGAAGATTTATATAAGGCAGATCGCTGGTTTGATAAATACGGTTATTGGACCGTCTTCTTCTGCCGCTTTATTCCGCTAATTCGAAGCTTAATTTCACTTCCCGCTGGTATGGCAAAAATGAATTTTGGTATCTTTTTATTTTTAACAACAATTGGTACGTTCGTGTGGAACTTTGTCCTTATTCGAATTGGAGCAGCAGTAGGCGACTCTTGGGAAGATATCGTCCACTATATGGACATGTACTCCAATGTTGCATATACGCTTATTGCTATCATAGGAATTGCTTTTATCGGAAGATATATTTATAAACGAATGATTAAACAAGATTAATTGAT
>NZ_JVDT01000093.1 GCF_001076885.1 Bacillus sp. 522_BSPC | reverse complement strand
GTAAGCGTCAAATAGACCCCACCTATGTTTTAGATGGGGCCTGGGTTATTATTTAGTTAAGTTTTTTAAATGAAATACAAGACACTGGTAGTGTCGTTGACCAAGGAAGTAGTTGGTCAAGGTTATCATGATCTGTCAGATCCAAGTTGGGAAGCTGCTCAAATAGATAGCGAAGATAGTAATATGGATTCAATCCGTTTGCGATCGCTGTCTCCACGATACTGTATATGATGGCACTGGCTCTCGCACCATTTGGTGTGTTACTAAACAGCCAAGCCTTCCTTCCAAGCACTACTGGCTTAATAGCCCTTTCGCTTCTATTGTTATCGATTTCTAATCGACCATCCTCTAGAAATGCCACTAACTTATCCCACTGGTTTAGACAGTATGTAATAGCTTTGCCGAGACCACTTTTAGGCAACACATGTTGTTCTTGTACTTTTAGCCATGACAAAAAAGAGTCTAGTATTGGTTTACTTTGCTCTAGACGTTGTTTATACCGTTCTTCCGGCTCTAATTCCTTTAACTTTCGCTCAATCGTGAAAAGTTGATTACAGAATTGGAGACCTTCGGTCGCAGCGACTGGTTTTATACTATTTGTAGGCAGTGCTTTTAAGACATCGGTAAAACCACGTCTGGCATGAGCCCAACAACCAACAAGTGTTACGTTTTCTACTTTATGATATCCGGCATAACCGTCGACTTGAAGAAAGCCTTTGAATTCCTTTAAGAAGTTCATTGGATTTTCTCCAGCTCTGGTTTCTTGATAATCATATAGTATGATGGGAGATCCCTCGACACCTGTACGGTATAGCCACAAATAGGATTTAGATGAAGCGGATCTACCTGGCTCTTGAAGCACTTGAAGAGTTGTCTCATCCGCACAAACAATGTCAAGCTTAACTAGGAGCTGATGCATCCGACTATATAGCTTGCTTAACCAACGATCTGCTCCGTACATCATCCAATTAGCCATCGTTTGACGAGATAATGTTATACCCAAACGATGTAGATGTTTTTCCTGTCTATATATAGGAAGTCCCTCTACATACTTTTGGCTCATGATATGTGCCAACATAGATGGAGATGCGAGACTTCCCGCAATGACTGGCTTCGGCATGGGCGCGGTTTGGATCGGCGTTTCAATGGCCTCCTGTTCACAATGGCGGCATGAATAAACATGGCGCACATGCTTCACCACTTTTACTTCAGCTGGGATATATTTTAATTCCTGACGGACTTCTGTACTCATTTCATGCAGGTTTCCACCGCAACACGAACAGACCTGCTCTTCATCGGATAAACGATAATCGATCGTTTCCACAGGCAGATTTTCTAACATCAACTGACGTTGGCCGCGTTTCTTCTTACGGCGGTAGGTGATGGTTTCTACGGTAGGTTCGGGTGATGCGAGGTCCGCTTCTTGTTCAACTTCATTAAAAAGAGTTAGTTCCAGTTGACCTGGAATGCCCTTTTCGCTAGATACACCAAAACGTTTAGACTGATGAAGGCGAAGCTGTTCTTGTAACCAACTAATCTTGGCTTCAGATTCACTTTTTTCCTTTTCTAGCTTCGCCTCTAAGTCTGCGTTTTTCTGTTCCAAGAGTTGAACGCGCTCGAGAAGTTCTTCAATTGTAGGAGTTGTGTTTGCTGTTTTCTTTGTCTTTTTCATGATTTCATTATACTATAAGATCCAACCGATTACTCTCATAATTTCATGTTTAAACGACAGTTTTTGCAGAAACGACGGGATGTGCTTTTGTCTGTTCTAATGATAAACCATCTAACAACCAATTCAATTGGCGACGTGAGATTTTATACGGACCTAAGCTCCCATGATCAGATGGCCAGTGAAATGTTCCACGTTCGAGTCTTCGGTAGTACAACCAAAATCCGTTGGTATCCCAATGAAGAATCTTGAGTTTATCGCGTTTCTTGTTACAAAAAACAAAAAGACTCGATGAAAAGGGATCTAGATTGAATTCCATCTGAACGATGATAGCTAATCCATCAATGGATTTTCTCATGTCCGTGCTACCTCGAGCGAGGTAGACACTCTCAATCGTTGATGCATTTAGCATATGGATTGAAGTGTCCTTACCACATCTACAAGCAGCTGGGGATCAAAGCCTTGTTTGACCTCTAACGCTACGTGACCAACATGAACAACTATGTTAGATTGAGAGTCTGTCATTGTTTCATCCATTTCTAATGTAATCCATTGTGAAGGGGTATTTGACGTGTCTTCGGTTGTTTTAAGCTTCTTCTTCCAATACCAGAATTGATGAATACTGACCTCGTTGGCTGCACACCAATTTGAAGCACTTAGTCCGCTTGTCATATAGTTAGCAATCCGTTTTTCCCATTCAACTCTAAGATCGGATCTCTTCATATAGCAAAACCTCCATTATGTGTAATCTCTAGGAGATTATCGCATATAAAAAAGCGTCAAACCATGTGGGTATAGTTTGACGCTTACGTCAGAACAAACATATTGACGATAAAGTCTTATACCAAGCTTTTATTAACACGTTTAATGCCATCATAGAGAACAAAGATTATTTTTTAGAAAAATGGCAGCAGAACATAGATAGTGAAGATTATTTACAAAAATATAGAGTAAGACAGTTTATTGAGCTCATTGAAAAAGCAGAGCCAATAACAGAGTTTGATTTGGAGTTATATTTTACATTGATTAGAAAGTTGACTGTATTTGAAGGGGAAAGAATTGTTGTGAGTTTATTAGATGAAACGGAAATAGAATGTGAGATTGAGTAGATTATTATTGGTCTTGAAGGGTTTGTATTCTGCTATTTGGGTTAATTCTATGGAAGTTGTGTTAAAAGAAACACTCTAAAAATTGGTACAGATACGAATCCATTTGTACAGAACGTAAAATAAAGGATTTATGAATAAACGTATACAAAATTGGAATAATATCTTTGAAAATAAACAAGGAGGATTGAATATGTCATTAGTACCTTATGATCCATTTAGACAATTATCAAATATGAGAAGAGAATTCGATCGTTTCTTTTCGGAATTACCAATTTCGTTTGACAATGAACATGGTATAGGTGGGATTCGAGTAGATGTTCATGAAACTGAGAATGAGATTGTGGCAACATGTGATTTACCTGGTCTTGAAAAGAAAGAAGATGTAGATATTGATATACAAAATAACAGATTAAACATTAGTGGTTCTATCAAGCGTACCAATGAAATAAAAGAAGAAAATATGTTAAAAAAGGAACGCTATACAGGTCGTTTTCAACGTATGATAACACTTCCAAGCCCCGTTTCACATGATGGGGTTAAAGCTACCTACAAAAATGGAATACTTGAAATAACAATGCCAAAAGTGGCGAAGGACGTAAAAAAGAAGATAGATGTAAGTTTCCAGTAACATGAGTAAATTGCTACTGGTCATGAAAGATTTCGGGTATGACTACATGCAGGAATTAGCTAAAGAAAGTCCTGATTTGGTGGATTTGATAATTTTAACTATTCATTCACCTGAACAACAAAAGAAAAAGGTCATTTCTGAGTTAACAGATAATATTAAGAAAAACTTTTTATAAATCTGATAAGGATCATAGGCTTTATATAAGCTAATAAATAATCATTATAGTACCTAAATTGTAATTAATTCATCGAAAGAGAAAGACAGGTTAAATAACTTGTCTTTTTTGTTTTACAATTAACAAAAGATTATTTGGTCAATCTTTGTAATAACATGTTTACTATAACCAACATAAATAATTATGAATAACAATACCATAATTTTGTAATGCTAACTGTAAACTAACATTTTGAGAGGATATTATGTACATAAATAAAAACTTATCTGTACAAGTCAAAGATCGATTAGATTATTGTGATGACTTAGTAATTAGGACATTTCCAGAGTTGAAAATTGAGGTATTATATTTTGGTCATCTAGTAGGGGTACGGAAACGATTCGAGGATTGAGGGGCCACACAGGTAATAATTTACATTCTGTTATATCCCCTCTTTTTCCTCCATTTCCTTTAGCTTACGATAAAACGCTGCCTGACTAACCTTTGTAATGGCACATATCTCCTTTACCGTTTTATCTGTTGTATTTCGTAATTCAATTGCGTGGTTCATTCCTGGATGTTTATCCGTATATTTTTTTACTCTTCCTCGATATTTACCCTTTTGCTTGGCCAATTTAATCCCTGAACGTTGCTTCTCTTTAATCATTTCTCGATCTAGCTCACTAAATGCTGCCATTACAGTTAAAAAGAATTTACCAGTAGGTGTCCTTGTATCAATTCCTAAATTAAGGATAACAAAGTGGATGTTCCTTTCACGAAGCTGTTCAACTAGCTGTAACAACTGAACAGTGTTTCGACCAAGACGATCCATTCGAGTCACAACTAAGGTATCTCCAGTTGTAATCTTGGAAAGAAGTTCATCCAATTGTTGCTTCTGTTTAGAAACACCACTGATTTTCTCCTTTACAACTTCGTCTACTCCAAATTTTGTAAGTTGTTCGATTTGGGTATCAAGGTTTTGGTCTTGTGTACTAACCCGGGCGTATCCATAGATCATATTTTGTCCTCTTTTAATATGTATTTTTGATAGGTGTTATTGAGAGTCTATCAAGCTAATATGTCACTTTAGACGTTATTTTGCACCAATTTTAATCGCTATTTTGCATTATAAGTAATAAAAAAGTTATCTTAAAATGATAGCTGTTAAGTTAAAATAAAGTTCTTCAACTTAAAATTAAGTGGTTAAAACAACAGTTATGATATTCCATTAAAGGGCCAGATTGTTGAGGAACGTTTTCAAGTAAATAGATTATTCTAGTATGAATATACGCATGAAATGCTCCTTTCCTGCATATACCGTAGTGATATGAAGAGGAGAGGATGAAATGGTACAACCTTTAGATCCTAAAAGGATTCCTAAATTCGTAAATCAACTCGTTATCCCACCGGTATATATGCCTACTATTCTTAGACAGCCAATATCTGGTGAAGTGATCGGGCATGCGTATAAAATTGAAGCAAGTGAATTCCAGCAGCAAATCTTACCGCCTGGATTCGGTACCACGAAAGTTTTTGGTTACAGTGGTATGATACAGGACCCGTACACGGGAAGAGCGGTTTACTATAAAAGTGCTCCAGGTTCCACATTTGAAGCCATTCGAGGAATTCCTGTACATGTTCAATGGATAAACAACATTACTGGTCCCCATTTTCTTCCGGTTGATCCGACACTCGATTGGGCAAATCCAAATTCCATGTCAGTTCCTCTACCACCATTTCCATCATTTCCACCAGGATTTCCCCTAGCACAGCAACCAGTACCTATTGTCCCTCATTTGCACGGAGGAGAGCATCCATCTTATTTTGACGGTTATCCTGATG
>NZ_JVDT01000092.1 GCF_001076885.1 Bacillus sp. 522_BSPC | reverse complement strand
TTATTATTTCTTCTATTGTTCCATTGCTTTTTGATATATGGCATTGCATAACGGTCTAGACCAAATTTACCTGCGTTTGCACCTGCTACGATAACGAATATTGCTAATAGAATCATTTGTCCATTTGTGCTTACTGTTCCACTAAATAAGAAGGCAAAGTTCATGACCATTCCCATCAATGTTGCAAAGCTTGTGAATAAACCTAGGATTAGTGCGATCCCTACTAGAACTTCTCCCCATTGAACCATGAAACTGAATAAATCCGCATTTGGGAGTGCTATATGTTCTAGAAATGTTGCCCACCATCCTTGTACTGCTGGGTGATCACCTGTGCTATTTGCAATTGCCCCTTGTAAAAATCCACTTGCGTCTAAGCCACCACTTGTAATTTTTTCATAGCCTGCATGGATAAATTGATAACCAAGATAAATTCTAAATATCGCTAAAATTCCGGCAACCACTTTATTATTTCTTAATAAGTCTAACATTTTACTCCATCTCCTTAAGATTAGTTATCTGATTATATTGTTCACTATTTCACATTTCTTTTTACAAGATCTTGTTTGTTTCTTACTACACTTATATAATATCACCATTTCCAACGTAATAAAGATGTTTGTGATGTAATTCACATTTAGTTCACAAAGTTATGTCTGATTGGTGAACTACCTTAATTAAGTATGGTCGGTATATTCGAATGGGATTAGACCACAGAAAAGCGCCAGTTTTCCAAACCTAGATACTGAATCTGCTTTTCGAGTCAAAGTATCTTTTGCCATCTCCGTAAATGTGAAAATTAATGTCAACATTTCTATTATTACATACCATGCCTAATGGAAATCAACGATATAAGTCTAGATTGATAGAATCAAAAGGATCAAATCATTTTTTTATGCTTTTCCACATAGATATAATGTAAGGGACAGTATAAGAAAATACGTCTTTAGTCGTAGACAATATTCCATTTAAAGTCTATAGCAAAAAATAGCCTGTTTACGTTAAAATAGAATTAAATAAAACGTACATTTTTGAAACAAATGTTGATTAGGAACGTATAAAAATTAAAGGATACAAAGGCAGGAGTCGATTATAGTGAACTCATTTTTAATGTTTTTAGTGCGAACAGGCATCTCTTTTCCTGTAGGTGCTTTAACATGGTTAATTAGTTATGTGGGATTTGATCAATATTTCTTCCTTTCCGTTGCATATGGGATAGCAGCAACCGCTGTTACTTATTTTATCTCTGATGGTGTAATCAAGCATCAGTCAATGGTAAGGCAAGGATTATCAAGAAAGGAATATAAATTTATCCAGACGCAATTAAAGGAAGCGAATGAGAAAATTAGTCGTTTAAATCGACACGTATTTGCCATTCGTCACTTTCCTTCCTTTAAACAAAGAATTGATTTAATGCGCGTCACAAAGAAAATCTATCGATTAACGAAGGAAGAGCCACGCCGTTTTTATAAAGCGGACAAATTTTATTATTCTCACTTGGATTCTTTAGTGGAGATTGCTGAAAAATATGCACTGTTATCAGCTCAACCCAAAAAGAACAGGGCATTACAGGCAACTTTAAATGATACAAGAAGAACATTAGAGCAGCTTTCCAGAACGCTAGAAGACGATCTTCATGAAATACTGTCAGATGATATCGATGATTTGCATTTTGAATTAGATGTAGTAAAGCATACTTCTTATAAGGAGAAAGACAAGGATTTGATAGATGAAAGCAGGCGGCCTAAATGACAGATGAACGAGAAATGAAAACTATTTCAAATGATTATTTCTCTGACCCTTTAGGAGAAAGCAATAATTTGTTGATGAAAAAAGGCGAAACAGCTGAAACTGTTCGCCTTATTGATGTTTTGCCACCAGAAAATCAGAAACGGGCATATGAACTGGCGGCTAAGCTTGATCCAACTAATCACCGAATTATGATTTCTTATGGAGCAGAAGCTCAGAAGAAATTGCTGTCTTTTTCTCACATGATGATTGAACACGTTCAGCGAAAAGATGTCGGAGAAGTAGGCGATGTTGTTGGCGAATTAATGGAAAGACTAAATGAAATAAATCCAGATGAATTACGGGTAGAGAAGAAAGGATTTTTTCGCAGATTATTTAGCAGGCCATCTAAAAGTGTTCAGGAGGTCCTTTCTAATTATCAGAAAGCGAGTGCGCAAATAGATCGCATGAGTGTCCGTCTTGAGCGCAGCAAAAATGTCCTGACTGCAGACATTCATCTATTAGAGCAATTGTATGAAAACAATAAAACATATTTCCAAGATTTGAATGTCTATATTGCGGCGGCGGAAATGAAGTATGAAGAAATGACAGAAAAGCTTATTCCTGAGAAAAAAAAGTTAGCGGAAGAATCAGGGGATCGGATGAAGTTACAAGAGGTAAATGATTTCATTCACTTTGCTGAATTACTCGAGAAGCGTATTTTCGATTTAAAAGTCAGCAGGGAAATTACCATACAAACAGCTCCACAAATCCGCTTGATTCAACATACGAATCGAACTGTGATTGATAAAATTCAGTCATCAATTATGACTGCGATTCCACTATGGAGAAATCAAGTTTCCATTGCTTTAACGCTTCTAAGACAGCGGTATGCAATGGAAACGCAAACGAGAATAAACACAAATAGGGTAGAATCAAATGTAAGAGAGATGGCAACAATCGCAAATGAAAATCAATCAGCAATGCAGGAAATAGAATCATTAAAAGAAACACAGTATAAATTGATGAATTCACTAGAAGAGACACTGCAAATCCAAGAAGAAGGCAAGCAAAAACGAAATCAAGCAGAGCAAGAGATTGTCCAAAGAGAAGGTAATTTAAAACAGTCATTAGATACGGCTAATAATAGGTATTAAAAAATTTGAATTTCTTCCGTTTCTGTGGAGAGAACATGAAATATAAAACTAGTAAAAAAGAGGCTGGGACAAAACTAAATAACTAATCTTTAAAGACG
>NZ_JVDT01000091.1 GCF_001076885.1 Bacillus sp. 522_BSPC | reverse complement strand
ATCTTATAAAAAAGGAAGGGATATCCCTTCCTTTTTTATAAGATTATTTAGTACAATAATATATAACCACATATTAGTAGGAGGTCACAAATGTTAGATATCAATCAAATTAAAGAAATTATTCCGCACCGATATCCTTTTTTATTAGTAGATAGAATTTTAGAAGTGGAAGAAGGCAAAAAAGCAGTTGGGATTAAAAATGTTTCTGCCAATGAAGAGTACTTTAATGGACATTTTCCGGAATACCCAGTAATGCCAGGTGTGCTGATTGTAGAGGCGTTAGCGCAGGTTGGGGCTGTTGCTATGTTGATTAAAGAAGAAAACAAAGGGAGACTGGCATTCTTCGCTGGAGTTGATAGCTGTCGCTTTAAAAAACAAGTATATCCAGGAGATCAACTGCGACTTGAGGTAGAAATGACAAGAGTGCGCGGAAACTTCGGAAAGGGAAAATGTGTAGCTACTGTTGATGGTGAAATTGCCTGTGAAGCGGAAATCATGTTTGCCCTTGGGGATAAAAAGGAAGTATAAAAGGAGAAAGAGAAGAAGATTCTGTAAACTTACGGGAGGTCTTCTCTTTTTTTACAAATGATTCTTTACAACTTTGCTTATTATTGGAATTAGGGGATAAGCCGCAATAATTTTCTTTTCTTGGATAACCTAATTATTGACCTATTAAAGGTCATGATGATACTTATCAAGAAAAGGGGTATAACGAATGAATAAATGGATTAAGTTATTAGGTATTTCAGCGCTATCCGCAATGCTTTTAACAGCTTGTGGTGACAATGATGATCAAAGTCCAGCACCAGATGATGATACAACAATTGAAGATACTGATTTAGATACGGATGACGTTGTTCCAGATACTGATTTAGATAACGACAACGAAACAGATGTACCAGATGAGAATACAGATGATGACCTAGATCCAACTACAGATGATAATGATCCTGGTGAAGATATGATCGAAGATAAAGATGATGCAAATGATGAAGACGACATAGACGAATAAGGCTATAGTGTATGTTAAAGGTTCGTTCTTACCGAATAAGTTACTTATTTTAGAATGTAGCTTGTGGTAAGAACGAACCTGAAATTAATTTTTCGCGGTAGTTTTAACGCCCAATAGCAGCTCCATCACTTCTTGGATCGACTCCACCATGTAAGAAACCTTGGCTGTCGATAAGAATGGCATTAGCGTGTCCCATAATATCATCAAAGTCTTCTACACAATTCACAAGGTGACCGGAATGTTTCAGTTTATCTCTTACTTCCTGTGAGACTCGACCTTCTATCTTTAACTCTTCTGTTGTATCTCCCCAAGTTCTTCCCCATACAAATCTTGGCTCATTAATGGCTGTTTGAGGGTCTATTCCATAATCAAGCATTCTGGTAATGATGACGGTTTGCGTTTGAGGTTGGCCTTCTCCACCCTGTGTCCCGTATAAAACAATTGGTTTCCCATCTTTAAAGGACATAGCTGGCATTAAAGTATGAAATGTACGCTTTTGTGGTTCTAAACAATTAACATGATCTTGGTCAAGAGAAAAGAAAGAACCTCTGTTTTGTAAAATAATTCCAGTGTCTTTTGCTACAATTCCAGACCCAAATTCAAAATAAATGCTCTGAATAAAGGAAACGGCATTTCCTTTATCGTCAACGACTGCTGCATATGCAGTATCATTGCCTACACTTTGGGTAGTAATGGCATTGGTATGATTCAAACAAATAGTTTCTGCCAACTCCTTTGCGTATGACTTACTTAATAAGTGGTCCATTGGAATTTTATGAAAATCTGGATCAGTTAAATATTTGTTGCGATCCTGGAAGCTTAGTTTTAGTGATTCAATAAGTAAATGATAGTACTGATACGAATGAAGTGGGATAGAAGGTAGTTCAAAGTTTTCAAGAATATTTAATGCCATTAATCCAACAAATCCTTGTGAATTTGGGGGAACTTGATACATAGTGTATTCCCTATAAGTGGAAGAAATAGGCTCTGTCCAGTTACCATGATGATTGGAAAAATCTTCTTTTGTTAATAATCCACCTTTGCTTTGTATACTGGATACAATTTTTTCTGCTAATGTTCCTTTATAAAATTCATTACGTCCTTTTCGAGCAATCTCTTTTAAGGAATTAGCAAGATCCTTTTGAACAAATTTCTCATTCCTTTTAGGTACTTCATTTCCCTTGAGGAAAATCGATGCAATATCTTCATCTTCTTGTAGAATGTCCATATTTTTAAACGTATTCTTAATTTG
Organism: Bacillus sp. 522_BSPC; assembly: GCF_001076885.1. Lineage (GTDB taxonomy): Bacteria > Bacillota > Bacilli > Bacillales > Cytobacillaceae > Niallia > Niallia hominis. Next base: position 27,694 of record NZ_JVDT01000091.1, on the reverse strand, counting down.
ATCGTTTGAAGCGGGAAATCCAAATTCTGCATAATGAATCGCTGGAGCTAAGACTTCGGATAATGTCATTGTTCCGTATCTTTCTAATACAGCAGCCCAGCTATCTACCATCCCTGGAACGGTAAGAATACTTCTTATCCCTCTAAAAGGAATAGCATCTTCACCTGAAAAATTGGCGCGAGTAATGTTAGCTCCTGAGCGGCCACTCCCATTATAAGCATCTAGCTTGTTCTCTTTCGCATGGTACATTAACCAAAAGGAATCACCACCAAGTCCTGTCATATGTGGATAGACAACCGCTAGACAAGCGCTAACAGCTACTGCTGCATCAAAGGCATTTCCTCCTTTTTCTAATATGGAATTTCCTGCAGAAGATGCTAGATAATGAGGACTTACAATCATGGATTTTGTTCCAACTATTGATTGTTTCATGTCTATTCCCTCCTATGTAGTTTCAAGTATGTAATTAGTTTTTTTAGAATGGACGTATTTCGTCTATGAGAATCTAGCCTAATAAGGAAACTCATCCATGATAAATCAAAGATGAGTTTGTGATTCTTCATGATTGGAAGGAGTAGTTTGTGCCTTCCCACTTTTCTTTAATTGAATGATTGTGAAAATAATGGAGCCAACAGCAAGAATCAAGAAAACAAGGGAAATCGGTCTTGTGAAAAATGGTATGATGCTTGGGTCCATTTGATAAGCTCTAGTCATTTCCTTTTCCAATGTTGGTCCTAAAATTAGCCCCAGAATAATCGGCGATAAAGGAACATCTATTTTATGAAAAATAAAGCCGATTAATCCAAAAATGAATACAAGCATGACATCGAATAGTTGGTTATTAAGGGCAAAAGCGCCTACTGTACTGATAACTAAAATACAAGGGACCATTAACGATTTAGGAATAGCTGTAATTTTTGTAAAGACAGGCAACAGCAATGTTTGGATGAAAAAGATGGAAATGGCACTAAGGATAATCACAACATAGATGGAATTTACTAAAATAGGCTGTTGGGTAAATAATGCCGGTCCAGGATTAATTCCATGCAAAATTAAGGCACCAATCATTACTGCCTGTGCGACATCACCAGGTATCCCTAATGTGATCGTTGGAATAAAGGCTCCGCCAGCAACTGCATTATTACAGCTTTCCGAAGCGACGATTCCACCAGGATGACCTTTCCCGAATTTTGCTTTGTTTTTTCCAAACTTTTTAGCTTGATCATAACTAATAAAGGTAGCAGATTCTGCTCCAGCAGCAGGAAGGCATCCGATAAAGCAGCCTATGATAGAGGAACGAAGCACATTCCATTTTTCCTGAAAAATATCAACAAACACTTGCCCGTAAGGAATGCGGATTAATTTCTTCATGTTAGAAGTAGCTTGATTTGTTGGAATAGCGCTTTTTAACTCTTCTACATTCATTAGTAACTGGGAGATGGCAAATAAACCAATTAGAACAGGTAAAGTTGAAAATCCTGAGGTAAGTTCAGGGATTCCAAAATCAAATCGAACCGTTCCAGTTGGAGATACACCAACCGTTCCAATTAAAAGGCCAAGACAGCCAGCGATTAACCCTTTTAGCATAGATTTACCACTTAAGCCAGCAATAAGAGTCAGTGCGAAAACAACGAGAGAGAATATTTCCCATGGTCCGAAAAGAAGACTCCCCTTAGCAATGATTGGTCCTAATAGAAATAAAATAATCGCACCAATAATGGTTCCAATAACAGAAGAGACGATGCCTACTCCTAGTGCTCGTGGTGCTTCTCCATTCTTTGTCATTGGATAGCCATCAAAGGTGGTGACGACAGAGGAAGGAGTACCAGGAATTCCTAAAAGTATGGAAGAAATCAACCCTCCGGAAAGTCCGCCAATATAAATGCCGATCATGACGGCTAAACCTTGAATTGGTTCCATCCCAAAGGTGAATGGAAAAGCTAAAATAAGGGCCATTGTAAAGGTGAATCCTGGGATTGCACCAGCTATAATCCCAACCAAAACGCCAATAACGATAGATAGAATCATCATAGGATGTAATACTTCTTGAAAAGCTGCTAAAACCATTGAAATATCCAACTTAATCACGCTCCATTATGGTAGATAAATATGTAATACTTGTTCAAACACAAGAAGTACGATGACAGGAAATGCCACTGACAAAATAATATTTGTTGCCATGTATTTTTTTTGGAAAGGGCGTAAGATAATCGTGGAAATGAATAAAAAAACAATTGAACAAATTAAAAACCCTACTATATTTAAGAAAATGACATAAAGAAGGAATAAGAACAGTATCAATAAAACACGAAAATGCTTTGAAATATAGGTCCTTATAGTTTCTAAAGAGAAGGAATCCTTATCTTTATTTAGGAAACTTTTTATCAGTAAGCATAAAGCTAAAATCATCATTAACCCAATGATAACTCTAGGGAAAAACGAGGGGGCAAAAGTCTGCACCCCTGATTTTTCGGAAAATTCATTGGAGTTTATAAAAAAGATACTGCCTACAATTAAAATAAATATGGAGAATAATCGATTAACCAATTTTATTCAGCCCCCTCTATTAAAACTCCATTTTAGGAGCAAGTTTACCCATTTCACTATCTAATTCATTAACATGGTTAGAGTACTCCTCAGAAGTCATGTAATGAGGGAAACTTCCTAATTCCTCAATTTTTTTCTGCAATTCTGGATCCTCTAGTGCTTTTTTAAATGCTTCATTAATAACTTTGATTCGTTCAGGATCTGTTCCCTTAGGAGCAAGAATACCTCTGTCCACTGTAACCGAGAAATCAATGCCTTGTTCTTTTAAAGTTGGTACATCTGGCAAGAAAGGATTACGTTCATCAAAAACCATTCCAAGGGGTACAAGGGTTCCATCATCATAATATCCTTTTCCTGATGCATAGTCGGCAATCATCCCATCGGCTTGATTAGCTAGGATTGCAGCATATTGAGGTCCAGTTCCATCATAATGAATATAATTTAATGATTTAGGATCCACACCAGCGGCATCCAGTATGGCAGCTATAGAATAATGGTCTTCTGAGGCAACAGTATAAGCCCAGTTCACTTTATTTCCTGCTTTTACGTATTCAATAAAATCATTCATATTTTTGATATTATGTTCTTCACTAAATTTTTTACTTATAGATGGAATATGGGGAGTAGAAGTCATTAGTACAACCGGATCAAAAGCAGAGAATCCATAATCTACAACTCCCGTATGTTGAGCTGTTGCAACAACTTGGTGTGTGCCTAATATCGTATAACCATCTGGTTCAGCATCCTTTACAAAACGAGAACCAACAGTAGAAGTAGCACCAGCCATATTTGTAGGAACAATAGTCTGGCCTAAATGTTTCTCCGCGTATTGAGCAACTAAACGAAATAATACATCTGTTCCACCACCTGGAGGATAAGGAATTACTAATTTTACAGGCTTTGTTGGGAATTCCTCTGCTTCTGATGAAGAGCTGCTAGAAGAACTACATGCTGCTAAACTGAATAATAAAATAATAGAAATAATGCTAATTAAATATTTTTTCACTTTGTTTCCTCCTATTGTTAAAAGAACCCTAATTATTTTATTTGGTATTTCAATGTATGATCTAACTTAAAATTAAGAGTTTTCAGAAAATTTTCTGTAAAAAAATTAATATTACTCTAATTTAGCCATCTCCTCTATAATGGCATCGCAAGTTATTTGGATATGTTCTAAAATAAGAGCAGTTAGTTCATCCAATTTCTTTTCTTTTATTAATTCTAACATTTTATAGTGTTCTGCTTGGGCAGAGGAAAGGTGTTCAGACGAAGAATAGATATTCATATAAGATTCTACTCTACCCCAAAGCTGGTGTAGTAATTCCCATAGCGGTTTAGAATGAGCATGAGAATATAATTCAAAATGAAACTTCTTATTTAATCGTCTCCATTCAAAAGGAGAATGAATATTCTCGTCCATTTCTTTGATGATGTTTTCAAGCAATACTAAATCTGGAGGACAAATATTTGGTGTAGCCCATTCAATTGCTTGTTTTTCCAGTAATTTTCTAATGGCAAATATTTCGATTAATTCTTTGGTAGAAAGCTGATTCACGATGATGCTTCTTCTATCAAATTGAACAAAGCCTTCTGTTTCGAGCTTGGATAAAGCTTCTCTAACAGGCATTGTACTAACTCCATATAATTCAGCTAATTTTCTTATGGACAGCTTTTGCCCAGGTGCAAATTCTCCTCTAATGATCTGGTTGCGAATAGCTTTATACACTTCTTGAGCTACAGTAGGGACGACAATTGCAGAATTCTTCAACCCGATATACACCTCCTCCAAGCAAATGATATTTGTGATCACATATTTGATATCTCATAGCTGCATTCTATCTATTAAAAAAGGCATAAACAAGTAACTTGTCAGATTTTATAACAAGGTTTATTTTAGACTAAATGCAAGATAGGAGGGGAAAAGGCTTAATAACGCGTATGGAAACGTTTGTATTTTAGTAGAATTTTTTTTGTGGGCTTATAGGCTCGTTCAAGTCCATCTTGTTCTAAATATTATTCAAAGCAATAATTGCATGAGTAATATTATTAAAATAGCAAAAAGAACTTTGCAGGAAAGTTCTTTTTGGCAAAATAATCTATTTTCGTTATAGAAAATGCTAGATGAACCTTTCACAGCTACAATTTCTTCTCCAAAAAAGTCTGAGGCTTGCTTTGCATCAGTTCGGTAAATTTATTCGATAAGTTATTTCCTTCGTACCCTTCCCCAATTAAATATTGGAGCAATAGTTCTGCATAGTCTTTTCTATCTCGTTTTAATGTTCCTTCTAATAAGATACTTGTTTTGTCCCCCAAATTTTGGATCGACAAAATGGTGACTTCAAAAGGAGCGGGATCATTTTCTTTTTTTGTGATTACCGCTTGGACAAGCAAATCTTCCTTCTTTTGAAAGGCTTCATCAAGAAAGTCGATAGAGGACCAATCTGTATAGACTTCAATTAGCCAATGATTATTATCATCTTCCTTATTGATAATCAACCCATCCAATAATTTAATTGGTATCAGCTTTTCCCTCGTCAGAATTTGTAAAGAAATCAACTTAAATGTTTTCACGCTAAATCCTCCTCCGGCAAATGCTTGATTTTCTTTTATTATACCTTACCTTGAACATTTCATCTAAATACTTAAGGAAATGAACCTAGCATTTATATTACAAAAACTTTCCCGGCGAACTCGACTGTAAGAATCAATCTTTAATAACATCTTCCTTAAATTATATTGAAAAAAGATTGTTCGCTATTGTTCACTATTTTTTCGTCTGTCCTTGACGAAAAATGAATAATTTTGCGATATTAAATGACTAAATTACTAGCATGAAAAAGAAGATACGGTACTATTTTCACTTAAAAAAAGAAAGAATATTATGATATTTTTATATAGTTCGATATATTCAAAAAATAAAAAAGGTTCAGAGGGGAGTTTTAACGTGAAGCAAAGTAAATTATTTGTTCTAGTCATTATGCTCTTTATGCTATTTTCAAATAGTATTTCAGCAGCAACAGTGCCAGACAAAGTAATCACCACGAAAGGGAAAGAAAATCAGCAAAATGTACAGACCATTAAGGTGGACGAGCTAGAGACCGTTTATAAAGAATCAGATACGGTCCGTGTCGTTGTTGAGATGAATACAGAGCCGACTGTTCAATATGCACAGGCGCAAGCAAAGCAAGTTAAGGAATTGCCGAAAACAACGAAAGAAAAATTAAAGAGTGAAAAATTAGCAGAACAGAAAAAAGTAAAAGATAAAGTGAAAGCAAAAAAAGTGAAATTTAAAGAGTTCGAGAATTTCACTACCATTTTTAATGGTTTTAGTGGAGAAATGAAATATGGAGATATAGAAAAAATCGAAGAACTTCCAGAGGTAGCGAAAGTACATATTGCGACCACCTATGAAAGGCCAGAAGAAGAAACAGACATGATTTATAGTAAAGAGCTTGTCCAAGCACAAGACGCATGGCGTGATTATGGATTTAAAGGGGAAGGAATGGTCGTTGGTGTTATTGATACCGGCATTGATCCAAATCATAAAGATATGATTCTTTCTGATGAAACAGAAGAGGAATTAACAAAAGAAGAAATTGCTCAATTTAAAGAAGAAAATGGACTTCAAGGGAAATTTTATAGTGAAAAGGTTCCTTATGGCTATAACTATATGGATGAAAATGATATTATCCAAGATATTGCAGAAGGTGCAAGCATGCACGGGATGCACGTTGCTGGTACTGTAGGAGCAAATGGAGATGAAGATAATAATGGCATAAAAGGGGTTGCTCCTGAAGCACAGCTTCTAGCATTGAAAGTTTTCGGAAATGACCCTAGTGTCTCTACTACTTGGGGAGATATTTATATTAAAGCAATAGATGATGCGATTGTGTTAGGTGCAGATGTCCTTAACATGAGTTTAGGATCTCCAGCAGGATTCGTGGCCGAAGATGCACCAGAACAGCAGGCAATTGAGCGTGCAGTGGAAAATGGTATCATGATGTCCATTTCCGCAGGGAACTCTGCACATTTAGGTAATGGCTTTGCAAATCCATCTAGCTCTAATCCGGATATCGGTGTTACAGGATCACCTGGTGTCGCATATGACAGCTTACAAGTTGCCTCTGTTGAAAATAGCTTTATAGATATTGATGCCTTTTCCTATCAATATAGCGAGACGACTGGACAGGCTGGGTTCTTATCTGCAAGCAGTGTCCATCCAAATACAGTAGAAGAAAAAACATTCCAGATTGTTTATGCAGGATTAGGAACACCAGAAGAACTAGCAGCAGTTAATGTAGAGGATAACTATGCATTAATTCAAAGAGGCGAAATTGGCTTCGTTGATAAAGCGATCAATGCACAAGAGGCAGGGGCAGCTGGTGTTATTATTTATAATAACACAGATGGATTTGTGAGCATGGCAACAGATACAAGCATTAAAATTCCTCAGCTTTTCTTATTAAAAACGGATGGGGATAAATTAGCAGAAGTGCTTCAAGATGGAGAAAATATCTCCATTACATTTGAAGGCAAGAAAACAACTTCAGCTAACCCAGAGGCTGGAAAAATGAGTAGTTTTACTTCTTGGGGATTAACCTCAAACTTAGATTTTAAGCCGGAAATTACAGCTCCAGGTGGGCAAATTTACTCGACACTAGAGAATAATCAATATGGAATGAAGAGTGGAACATCAATGGCGGCACCGCATGTTTCTGGCGGTTCAGCACTCGTATTAGAACGGGTAGATAATGAATTCGACGTATCTGGATTTGAGCGAGTAAACATGGCGAAAAATCTATTGATGAACACTGCGAAGCCAGTAACGGATAGTGGTACAGTAAATAGTGCTTTTGATTGGGATGTACCATATTCTCCGCGTCGACAAGGTGCAGGTCTGATGCAACTGCACGCAGCATTACAATCACCAGTGATTGTAACAGAGAAGAAGACACAAGAAGGGAAAGTGGCCTTAAAAGAAGTAGGAAATACTTTCACCTTTACGTTAGAGGCAAAAAACTATAGTGATAAAAAGGTTAAATATGATGTTGCTGCAAATATTCAAACAGACTTTGCTGCTTATGGGGAGCTAGGTTACTCTGCTAATCTATTAGAAGCCCAGAAAATCTTAGATGCAACCATCAAAGTAAATGATAAGGAACAAACAACAATTACTATTCCAGCAAACAAAAGTAAAAAAATCAAAGTTTCTGTTGATTTAACAAATGCAAAAGTAATAGATCCTTCTCTAACAGGCAGTTGGGAAACACCTGTTGCGATTGATCGTGTGTTTGAAAACGGCTATTTCGTTGAAGGGTTTGTAACCTTAACAGATCCTGCGGAAACGAATGCAACATTAACCGTTCCTTATGTAGGATTTAAAGGGGATTGGAATAAAGCGCCGATTCTAGATGGCATGAAATATGATGAAACATCTTTTTATGGCATGGCTGGAGCGGTGACAAAAGAAGGCGAAGATTTCCTATACCTAGGTTATGATCCGATAAAAAATGCATTCACAAAAGAGGGGATTGCTATTTCACCAAATAGTGATGGGATACAGGAAGAAATTATTCCGATTCTGTCCTTCTTAAGAAATGCAAAAACCGTTCAGTATTCTATTGTGGACAGTAATGGAAAAACAGTTAGAACACTACTGACACAAGAGGAAATCAGAAAAAATTACTATGATAGTGGTAAAGGAACAAGCTATTTGCTTGATTCTAAATGGGCGTGGGATGGAAAAGTAAATGGAAAATTAGCAGAGGGGCAATATTACTATCGTATTAGTGCTACCCTGGATTATCCAGGTGCAAAACCACAAGTTGTAGATATACCAGTAATCGTTGATACAGTGAGTCCATCTGTTGAAGTAGCCTTAGTAGAGGATAATAAAGCATTGGAATTTGCTGCATCAGATAATAAAAATGGCTCAGGTGTTTCTTATTTAGATATTTTAGTAGATGGAAAGTCTGTTCTAGGTACGCCATTAAGTGGAGATACAACAGAATTTACATTGCCAAATGAAGTAGAGATTGGCACAGCTGTAACAGTAGTTGCATATGACTATGCAGGCAATAAGCAAGAAACAAGTGTGACAGCAGAAGAAGGGAAGAAGGATACAACAATTCCAGTAGTCACTTTACAGACACCTGAAGCATTAGAGGTGTACGGAGCAAAGGAAGTAGCATTTAGTGGAACAATAAAGGACGAGTCAGGCATAAAAGAGTTTACGATTGATGGACAAAAAGTGGACGTCTTCTATGATGAAGAAAAGGAAGTATACACCTTTAATACATCGATTTCCTATGATAATGGTGTTCATTCTGTTGAAATGAAAGCTACAGATGATGCTGATAATACAGCAGTATTTAAGCGCAGCTTCATTGTTGACGCAGAAGCTCCTAGCATTTCGTTCAACGGTCTTTCTGGAAATCGCATTGTAAACAGCAATGGGAAAAATCCAACTGTTCATGTAACAGTAAAGGATAACTTTGATGAAATTCAGCTAGCATTAAATGGAAGTGAATTGTATTATCAAACATTTAAACAGCCTTATGCAATGAGAAGTCTAGAAAAAACAGTGAAAAAAGTGGAATTAAATTTAGAAGAAGGCTTAAATGAGTTTGCGTTTACAGCAACAGATTTAGCTGGCCATAAAACAACCAAAACTGTTTACTTCTATAAAATGAGCAAAGAAGAAAAACGAAAGGATATTAAGATTCCTGGGGATAAATAAGCAAAGAAAAAATCCGGTCGAGCTTTTAAAGCACGGCCGGATTTTCATTTAATGATACTAAATCCTTTAATTCATCGGTTGTTAATTCAGTCATCCAATTTTCATTTTGGATGATTTGATCATTCAGCGATTGCTTTTTCTCCAGCATCGCATCGATTTTTTCTTCGAGTGTTCCCGTACAAATAAGCTTATGGACATGCACAAAACGAGTCTGGCCAATACGATATGCACGGTCAGTAGCCTGATTTTCAACAGCTGGATTCCACCAGCGGTCATAATGGATAACATGGTTGGCTGCTGTTAAATTTAATCCCGTTCCTCCTGCCTTTAAAGAAAGAAGGAATATCGGGAATTCGCCATCCTGAAACTGTTCAATAAGGCGATCACGCTGCTGTTTGGACATGCTGCCATTTAGGAATGGCACATCCACTTTGAATTTTTTCTTCATCATTTGTTGAATCATATGTCCCATTTCAATATATTGGGTGAAAATAAGGCAGCTTTCTCCTCTTTCCAAAATTGTATCTGTCAGCTCAGCTAATTTCTCCATTTTCACAGACCGATCTAGTAAGCTGGTCGGTGTTGGTTCCTTTAAATAAAGAGCAGGGTGATTGCATAGCTGTTTTAACTTACTTAACATTTGCAAGACAAGCCCTTTTCGCTCAAAACCAGATAGCTGCTCAATTTGCACAAATGTATCGGTTACTAATTGTTCATATAAGGCAGCTTGCTCTGGTGTTAGTGGACAATATTCCTTCTGCTCCAGCTTATCAGGCAGATTTAATGCAACATCTTCGTCCTTTTTCGTTCTTCTCAGTAAAAATGGGCGGATAAGCGTCTGCAATTGCTGAATCTGTTCCGGTTTATTTTCTTTTTCAATTGGAATCACAAAGCGTTTTTGAAATTGACCAAGACTTCCTAAATAACCGTGATTGGTAAAATCAAAAATAGACCAGAGCTCATTCAGGCGATTTTCCATCGGCGTTCCAGAAAGGGCAATATAATGGGTGCCATTTAGTTTTCTAACGGCTCTTGATTGCTTTGTCTGCGCATTTTTGATGTTTTGCGCTTCATCAATCGCGATGGTGCTCCATGTAAGCTCTTCAAAGTTTTGTAAATCAATATGAGTCAAGCCATAGGAGGTTAAGACAACATCTGATTCATTTGCTTTTTTGATAAAAGCATCATCCTTTAAACGACTCGCTCCATAATGGAGATAGATATTTAAATCAGGTGCAAACCGTTCTAATTCTTTTTGCCAGTTGCCAAGTACAGAGGTTGGGCAAATGATAAGAGCAGGAGTCTTCTGCTCCTTTTCTGTTTCTTTCACTTTTAATAAATAAGAGATGAGTTGGACCGTTTTTCCAAGCCCCATATCATCTGCTAAAATTGCTCCAAATCCATACTTTCTTAAAAAAAGTAGCCAGCTCATACCAAGTACCTGGTAGGCGCGTAAATCTCCCAAGAAGCTTTGTGGAACTTCCTCCAATGGAAGATTTTTAATCTCTTTTAATTGATGAATCATTGTTCGCCATTGTCTATTTAGCTCAATTTGGATTTTAGCAAATGTCTTTGGATTTTCAAGCTCATCATTTTGTTGTTCCTCTGCTTGCATTAATTCCTGTTCGATAATATCACGGACATGCAGACCTTCTTTTTCTGCCTTTTTCATTAAATCCTGAATTTGACGAATAAAGGCAGGGTCTAATTTTATCCAACGCCCTTTAATAAAGACTAGGCGACGTTTTTCTTCTACAAGCTTATTGAATTCATCTTCCGAAAGAGTAACACCATTCATGGAAAAGCGCCAATTATAGTCAAGCATCGCCTGAAGTCCTACGAAGGATGGACGATGACTTGCGTTCGATACCTTGGCTTTTACTTTCAGATTTGCCGATTTCATTGCTTGCCACCAGGAAGGAAGAAGTATGTCCACACCAAGTGCCAGAAATGTTTCACTTGCTTCTGATAAGAAAAGCCATGCTTCTTCCTCTGTTAATTGGTTGGTTATGCCTTTCTTCCCTTTTAGCCATGGAAAAAGAAGGAGCCAGCGCTGTTGTTCTTCCTCTATATAAGAGGAGTAATCAAGCCATTTCTTTGGCATGTTGCCCTCATCATGAATATCTACGACAAGCTCTGGATTATCCTTGGATTTTAAGAATAAATCCAAATCCCATGGTGTATCGATTTCTGTTGGCTCATCTAAACGAATCCCTAATGTAAAAGGACAATCATTTTCTTTTAGCCCCATCCATTCCTGCCATTTATCTTCCGTAAAATAAGCGGAAAGCTGTTCAGAAGGAATATTTGCGTTTTTTAATGTGTCGATTCTTTCATGGAAGCTTTGTTTTGTTTCTTCACGGTCTTCTAAATAGTGATTAAGAGACTGTTGGAACCATTTATGAATAAGATCTTTGTTCGTTTGTCCTTCTAATTCCTCGCGAAGCCCCATGTCCCAGAAACTTGGATCAAACTCATCAATCACTCGATGTGGAAGGGACCATTGGAAATTCCCTGTTTCCCATTGACTGAAATCTGGAATCCACTCCTTATGCTTGATAGCTTCGAGTATACTTGGAGCTGCAGCTAAGCAAACTTGTGCCGTATCGTTCCAATCCCATTCGATATAGCGATTAAATCCTTCTGTAGCAAGTAAGGTAACAAGCTGCCAGCCGCTGACTAGTACTCCTTCTACCCCATCTATCTTGACGGTATCTAAAATAGTGCCATAATAGCTTTCTTGGTGCTGCTGAAAAAGAAGCTTTTTCCAATAGTTTGGATAAAGGTAGTACTCCTCTACTTCACCTGTTAAAAAAAATCCGCTATTTTCATAATAATGAACATTTATTTTCAAATAATTAGTTTTCAACATGGATTAGTTTTCCCTTTCTACATTCTTCATGAAAGGCTCTTAATCGTTTTGTGCGCTCTAAGATAACCAGTAAGAATTGCTCGAATTCGGCTTGCTTCTTCATTTTTTTATAAAGGGTGCGCAACTTCTTTAATTGACGGACAGCGATTCGATAATGCTCTCTATTTTTCCCGTCAATATGATCTTGAATAGAACGGTGATATAAAGAAAGCAGTAAAGAATGATCATACTCCTGCAATAGTTTTATTTGCTCTTTATAGAGATTATCTAGCCCATATCCCATCATTGTAAATAAATCGATCCATTTATCAAACTGTTTTTTTTCATACAGAAAATCCTCGTATTTGCGATAGCTGTATGGGAGTGTATGAATATAAGCCTTTTCCAATAAATCCTCTTTGTTTAATGCTGTGCAGTAAGGGAGAATCGCTCGCAATGCCATTTGCGTAAATTCATAGCAATACTCGTCATCCTCATCTGCAGATAGGTAATTTTTCAATTCTTGTATAAACGCAGGAACGTATAATTCCATTCGCTTCCACGATTTCCGGCTCGACAAATAATCGATCCAATAAAGCATATAGGTTGTAATCTGAGAATCAAGAGACTGAATCACTTTAAGGGCATCTACATCTTTTTCGAGCAGAATTTCCAGATGGATAATCGCGACATTTTCAGAGAATGCCGGATTCTTATTAGCTAAGAGCTGTTCCAATTCATCTTGTCTCCAGCTCTTAGTAGCAAAAAGATTTGTCCACATAAGTCGATAAAGCTGTATACACTCAAATGTTAAAATGGGTTGAATTGTAAGGACTGCACGCAAGTCGTCCTTTAAACGAATTAAAAAGTTATCAAACGCAAAGGGAAAGGTGAAGTTTGATAGCTTATAAAGATTATCCTCAATGCTGTTCATTAAATCTTGAAAAAGATGACGATAATAGCGATTAATTGTTTGGGTATTATGATCAAGGTTTTTGCTGAGTGTTAATAATTGTTTAAAAGTGAATACTTGGGCGATGACTAAATAAAGGAGCTTCCACTCTGTTTGAAGAGGGGCGGCAGCTTTTATCTTTCGCATATAAATGTAATACGTTTCTGCAATCATATATGGTTTGTTTTCACTCGTTTTGATAAGCGATTGGAAACTCTTTTCAAAGGTTTCAATCCAGTCTTCGTAATTTGGCTCTTTATCCTCTGTTTCTTTCAATAAGTCACTTGCTCGCATAATGCCGAGATTCTTTAACGTTTCCGCCTTTTGAATTGGTTTTCGCCAAGCTTCTAGCCAAGTGGATACTTTCCCAACTTGAGCAAGTAAATAGAAAAAAAGGGCAAGCTGATGGCGGCAAAAGCCTTCTGCCTGACAAGTACAAGAGCTGTATTGAATATAATCCAAATCCAATGTTGCCTTTACCGGTGTAACGTCTTGAATCATTCCGGTAACAAGTTCATTGGAAAATTTCACTTGATAGACAAAGCTTTGTCTGTACAAGAGAAGTCCCTTTTCTACAATGTTTTTCATTCGGGGATCATTTGCATCCAATATATTCATTAAGTTTTCTGCACAAAAATTCAATGGCTCTAAATATTTTTCTAGAAGCATAATGTACCCCTCCCATATTCGTAAGAACATTTATTGGTATTAGTAATTTCTTTGTTGTCTTTTTGTGTTTTCTTATATGACGCACGAAAAAAGTCCATTCATTAATTATAACGCTTTTTGTGAGGAGATGGTAGGGGACATAAGAAAGAGGAGGTTCCATCCGTTTGGAGTGAGATAGAAGAGGAATAAGTTTATAGGAAGCAGAAATGGGGAACAAAATAAGGAGAATTTAGCTCGCTTGTAAAGATGATGGGAGGAATAGGAGGATAGGAGTTGGAAAGAGAAATAAATGCTCGAATGGGGTGAGGATATGATCCCAACCACTAACCCCTCAATCTGCCCCACCCTTCCCAACAAAAAAGGCTGTCCATTTAGACAGCCCCAATTAATCACATAATCTACTAATATAAGCGTTTAAAACTATCAAAATGCTCTTTGTAATAAGAGTTATCTAAGCTTGTCACTCGAACACCGCTTGAGTCAGCATGGATAAATTCATTATTGCCAATGTAAATTCCTAAATGAGAGATACCTTCTTTATAAGTGTTTTTAAAGTAGACAATATCTCCAATGGATGGCACATCTACATAATAACTGCGATCAAAGTAGCCTTCTGCAGAATAACGAGCGATCGATTTTCCACTTTGGTTTAATACATAGTAAACAAATCCGCTACAGTCAAAGCCGGCAGTTGTAGAACCGCCCCAAACATATGGAAGGCCAATAAGACTTTTAGAAACAGAAACTACCTTTGAAGCATAGGATTGTTCATTATCGCCATTATTAATAAAGGTTGGAGTACTAGAAGAGGAGTCAGTATTCCCTGTATTCGTAACCTTTTCAGAGGCTGTAACCTTTAGTTTTTGTCCTGGGAAAATCAAATCAGATTTAAGATTATTTAGTTGCTTAAGCTGACTAACGGACATTTTATAAGAAGACGCAATTTTACTTAATGTATCCCCGCTTTTAATTGTATAGGTGCCTGTAGAAGTAGTTGTATTTTCTTTAACAGTTGTATTGCTGTTGCTGCTAGAATTTCCAGATGAACTAGGTGTAGAAGTATTGGAAGAAGAAGTTCCTGGCTTAGAAACATATAGAACATCTCCTGGATAAATAAGTGTGGATGTTAGCTTATTCCATTGCTTTAATTCGGCTAAAGAAATAGAGTGCTTATTTGCTATTTTAATAAGGGAATCCCCAGAAACAACTTTATAAGTTTTTGCAGCAGAGCTGGTCTTTGTGGAAGATTGGCTCGTTGTAGTAGTCGTTTTACTGCTGTTAGTAGACTTTGAACTATCTGCAATTGTTAATTTTTGATTAATTAATATTAAGTCTGATGAAAGTTTATTAATCGACTTTAACTCATTAACAGTCGTATTGTAGGTCTTCGCAATCTGTCCTAATGTGTCCCCTTTTTTTACTACATAAGTACTAGCTGAGGCGTTCGCTGCAAAAGTGGTTGACAGAATCGCGGTAGTGGCCAATACTGTGACTTTCTTCTTCATTTTTTATCACTCACTCCTAATGAATATACTATAGTATACCTATATTACCATATCCTATCAGACTATTGACCTTTAATTTTGCGAAAAAAGATAGAGTTTTAGGAAAATAGGTAAATTATCATAGATAATTAAGGATGGGACGTAAGTTATCGTTGGAAAGAACTGTTTCGAGGTATTGATAGAAATGGACCGGGTATATTGGGGTGAGTGAGAGGAATTGAAAAAGGATTGCTCCCGGACATCCTTTATTCACAAGTGATGTGTGTAAAAGATGAATGAGACAATCCTTGTAGAACTATAACTTTTGCCAGTTATTTATTTTGTTTTGAATATATTCTGTATACCTGTTATCTTTCACTAGTTGAAAAATCATTAGAGCATCTTTCATATATTGAGTAGCTAGTTCAAAATCCTTTTGTAATTCGTAATTATATCCGATATGATAATGAAAGTGAGCCAACAGATAAAGGTTATCCTGCTGGACAGCCCAATCGATCGCTTCCTTGCAATAAGTAATGGAGGCATCATATCGTGACTGATCTGTTAATGATTTAGCAATATTAAAATATAATCTACTTTTAATCGTATTATCTTGTAAATAGGGAAGCTGATTGATTGCTTTAAACGCTTGTTCATAAATGGTTAAGGAATCATCGATGAAGCCTTCCTCATAGTAAAAAATCCCTTTGCTAATGTAGATTTCTAACTCTCTTTCGGTATAAACCGTATCAAAGGTAAGGTCAATTGCTTCATTAATAATTTTTAAGGCTCGATTAAAATCTCGTTCGATTTCATATGTATAAATGGCCTTATGCCAAAGTAGCATTTGATAGTTTTTCTTATGGTGGGTAAATAAAGGATTTTTTTCTTCTGCTTTTACAATTTGTTTAAGCGTATGGTAATCAGTATTTCTTCGTGCCGCCTTTAATTGACGAAGGGTTTCATCCACATAATCTAGTCTTGGTGTCGTGCCAATATCAAAGAAATAATTCACATCTACTCCCAATCGTTTAGAAATGAGATAAAGAGTAGAAGACAATGGAAGAACTTCTCCTTTTTCAATCTTACTTATCTGGGCCTGTGTACATATATTATGAGAAAGCTCCTTTTGTGATAATCCCATTTGCTTTCGTAATTCCTTGATTTTTTCTCCAACCGCTGAAAAATCCAATTGATTCACTCCTACTTAGAAAAGCATATCTTTTTTTTATGAATATTCCTAAAGTTATATTTTGTTGTGATTTTTAGGGAAAAATGGTGTGAAATGCCGCAAAATGACGAAATATCCTTAAAAATAAAGAATTCATCTATCTATATAATATGATTTAATTAATTTTACCGCAATATATTAAGAATATTTTTGCTATTTTAGATGTGCCCACCTACGCCTTCTAATTATTAGCATCATTTGAACTTAATTGAGCATGTTTAATAGAAATCGTCATTTCTATTAAACCCCAATATCTGTTTTACGAGTAGTCCTTTTATCTCCAATTTTCTGCCGTTTTCTGTGTGAAAGCGGTCTTTTTTTATTTCCGGCAATCTCTATAATAAGAAATATCAGCCAAAAAGAATGCATCTAATAATACGTAATAATGGTTCTTATAAAAATCGCTTTTTCATATCTTCTGTCGGAAGCATGCAAGATTCTTGTTTGCCAAACCATTTATAACGATTTCTAGCAATATAGCGATAAAGAGGATTTCTTATGAAGGAAGGGATTATTTTTAAAATAGTTAGAAGTCTCCATCCATCTGAAAGATGCCGGCATATTTCTAATGCTGCATCAGATTCTACATAGCTTTTCCCCTGTTTAATAAGGACAACACTATTCACATCAGAAAGATGATGTTTTTCAAGCAAGCTTTTTCCAACATCGCTTTGCAAGGAAGCAAAGGAAAATTGGCTATTTAGATCTCTTTTAATAATAAATTGCACACTCCAATTGCATAAATTACAAACTCCGTCAAATAAGATAATCACATTATTCCTCCTACAAAAAGGTGGCTATCATTAGCATGTATTGTAGCAAATAAGGATGAAAAAGTATCTATAAAATGTGAAACTTTCCCTATTTCTTTTCGTAATAGAGTTATTATTTTTTTGGGAGGATAATAATATACAGGTAGTAGACAGAGAATAAAAAAATAAACTTTTCAGGTAATTCTTTTTCCGTTTTTATGAAAAAATGGTACGCTAGTAGTAGTAGATTAGAAGGGGAGATAGGAATGAAAAAGAGATGGATGCTTTTACTGATATTAATACTGGTAGCAGTGGCAACAGGATGCAATAAAAATGAGCCTACCCCAGATGAGCGGCTATCACAATATATAAAGCTTTGGAATGATCAGAAATTTAAGGAGATGTATGCTTTTCTTTCCACAAAGGCGAAAGAAAACATCTCAGAAGACGATTTTGTTTCCAGATACGAAAAAATCTACAAGGATTTAGACATCAATGATTTAGAGATAACCTATACAAAACCATCGGAAGACGAGAAGTTTGATAAAGCAGTACAAGCAGAAATTCCGTTTTCAGTAAAAATGAATAGCATGGCAGGCGAAATCAGCTTTGACAATGATGCTACATTGGTGAAAGAAGAAAGAGAGAAAGACGAGAACTGGTATATAAATTGGGATACTACTTTTATTTTTTCAGAATTAGGTCCTGACGATAAAATCTCTGTTAACACGATTCAAGCAGAGCGCGGCAGTATTGTCGATACCAATGAAAATCCACTTGCAATGAATGGTGTCATCTATGAAATTGGACTTGTTCCAGAGCAAATGGGAGATAATCCAGATACAGTTATCAATGAACTAGCAAAACTCCTAGACATAAAAAAAGAAACCATTCAAAAGGCATTAGATGCAGACTGGGTCCAACCGAGCTTTTTTGTTCCAATTAAAAAGGTTGCCACAGGAGATAGTGCTTATTTAGAAAAACTATTTGCATTACCTGGTGTTCAAAAACAAGATACAAAAGGCAGAATTTATCCATTTGGAGAAAGTGCTGCCCATTTGATTGGCTATATTGGCAGTATTACAGCAGAAGAGCTAGAGGAAAATGAAGGAAAAGGCTATTCAAGCACAGATGTAATTGGAAAAAGAGGCTTAGAGCAAGTACTAGAAGATCGATTAAAGGGATCTAATGGCGAACAAATTTTAATTCAAAAGGCAGACGGTAGTACAGTTACATTAGCGGAAAAAGAAGTGCAAAATGGCGAAAACATCAAATTGACGATTAATGCAGATTTACAAAAAGAAATATATGAAAAAATGGATGGAGAAGCAGGTGCTGCAGCTGCAATTAATCCATCAACAGGAGAAACACTTGCGCTAGTTAGCAGCCCAGCATTTGATCCAAATAAGATGATTGTTGGCCTTACAACGTCAGAGAAGGAAGCATATGACAATAATAAGCTAGACCCTTTTACTAATCGTTTTAAAAATAACTATGCACCTGGTTCTGTCCTGAAGCCTCTTGTTGCTGCAGCTGCTTTAACAGAAGGTGTAATTACTCCAGAACTGGAAAGAAAGATTACCACAAAACAGTGGCAAAAGGATAAATCATGGGGCGGCTATTATATAACAAGAGTGCATAGCAGTTCAGCACCCGTAAACCTAGCAGATGCTCTTCTTTACAGTGATAATATTTACTTTGCCCAAACGGCACTCGATTTAGGGAAAGAAAAATTTGCGAATGAACTAAAGAAATTTGGCTTTGAAGAGACATTTCCTTATGCATATCCAATTGAAACATCTACTTTTGGAACATTAGATACGGAACAGCTATTAGCAGACTCAGGCTATGGTCAGGGCCATGTGGAAATGAGTGTCATTCATCTTGCTACAGCGTATACTCCGTTTGTTACAGGTGGAAACCTCATGACCCCTGTATTATTGGATAGCGAGGAGAAGAGCAAAGTCTGGAAAGAAAAGATCATGGACGAATCTGTTGCTAAGACGATTTCTGATGATCTCCAGCAAGTAATTGAAAATCCCAATGGTACGGCACGCGCTGGAAAAATAAGTGGAAAAACATTTGCTGGAAAAACAGGTACAGCCGAATTAAAAGAGAAACAAGGCGAAAAAGGAACAGAAAATGGCTGGTATGTTACCTATGATAAAGACAATAAGGACCTTTTAATTGCAATGATGATGGAAGGCGTCCAAGACAAAGGAAGTTCCGGATACGTCGTCAAAAAAGTGAAAGAGATAATCGAATAAGGGGAAAAGGAGTGTTCGAATGGAATGCTCCTTTTTTATTTTTGAGGAAAGTTGGAACTTAAGTGAGATAAAACCCGAAAAGTTTAGGAGTAAGGGGAAAAGTTGTGTTTATAAAGGGGGCTGAAAACCAGAATCCGCTGGACAGGTAGGAAAAGTGGTGTTCAATAAGCAAGTGAACGCCGAAACGAAAGCAAAAGTAAAACAAAAAAGCACCGCAACACTAGGATATCCCAAAATAGACTAAAATCCACGAAAAGCAAAACCTCCTAAAAATATCCATCTTACTAATGCCTAATCTCCGTCTATCCGATTAATAAAAACCAACCTCTAGCGCAATTTCTATCTAATTTACTCATGATTCACTTCTTCCTTTCATACATTAGTTTAAACGGTGAAAGGAGAGAGCGGAATGAATGAGGTAGAACAAAAGGAATTAGAATATGCCATTGACGAAATTACTGAGATTGCTTCTGGATTTGGACTAGACTTTTATCCAATGAGATATGAAATTTGTCCTGCGGATATCATTTATACATTCGGTGCGTACGGAATGCCTACTCGATTTTCCCATTGGAGTTTTGGAAAACAATTTCATAAGATGAAGCTACATTATGATTTAGGTTTATCAAAGATATATGAATTAGTCATTAACTCAAATCCGTGCTATGCCTTTTTGCTTGATAGTAACTCGTTAATCAATAATAAACTAATTGTTGCCCACGTTTTGGCGCATTGTGATTTCTTTAAAAATAATGTTCGTTTTCAAAATACGAAGCGTGAAATGGTCGAAAGCATGGCGGCAACGGCTGATCGGATTCGCCAGTACGAAATCAAATATGGAAAGCATGAAGTAGAAACCTTTTTGGATGCGGTATTAGCGATTGATGAACATATTGATCCAAGCTTGATGCGGCCAAAATTAGCATGGTCGATGGATGATGTGGAATTTGTGGAGGAAGAGGAAACAACCAGTACTCCTTATGATGAACTATGGGGATTAGATGATCGAAACAAGCCAAAAAAGCAAAAGAAAAAGGTCGCAAAGAAATTTCCGCCACAGCCAGAAAAGGATTTAATGCTATTTATAGAAAACTTTAGTAGAGAGCTCTCTGATTGGCAAAGGGATATTTTAACGATGATGCGAGAAGAAATGCTCTATTTCTGGCCACAGTTAGAAACAAAGATTATGAACGAAGGCTGGGCATCTTATTGGCATCAGCGAATTGTAAGGGAATTAGATTTAACAAGTGCAGAAGCAATTGAATTTGCCAAGCTAAATGCAGGAGTAGTACAGCCGTCTAAAACAGGCATTAACCCCTATTATCTAGGATTAAAGATATTTGAAGATATTGAGGATCGTTATAATAATCCAACAGAAGAAATGAAGAAACGGGGAGTTAAACCAGGATCAGGGCGGGAAAAAATGTTTGAAGTACGTGAAATAGAATCAGATATTTCCTTTTTAAGAAACTATTTAACAAAGGATCTTGTGATGAGAGAAGATATGTATCTTTTCCAAAAACAGGGCAGAGATTATAAAATTGTTGATAAAGCTTGGGAACAGGTGCGGGATCAATTGGTAAGCATGCGGGTAAATGGAGGCTTCCCATATATTACAGTCAATGATGGAGATTATAACAAAAATGGGGAGTTATACTTAAAGCATGGTTATGAAGGGATTGAACTAGACTTAAAATACTTAGAAAAGGTGCTTCCATATATTCATCAATTATGGGGAAGAGGCGTTCATATCGAAACAATAGTAGAAGATAAAAAACTTCTTTATACCTATGATGGCAAAGCAATGCACCGGAAATATTTGTAGGAGGGACAGACCCATAGTGCTTGAACGCGCTAGGGTCTTTTCTTTTAATTATCCCAATTCCAAAATCTTATATCATCAATACGAATATCTTTTATCCAACTTTCTTTATTTAATTTTAAAATTTCTTCTGTTGGACCTGTAATAACTACTCCATAGTGATAGATTCCGTTTTCCTCCATGTATGCTAAGCGTTTATCCAATTCTAACTTACCAAAATAAAAATTCTCTGCCTTTTTTTCATAGTTCTCTAAAAATGTGAGTGTCTTGATAAATTGCTTATGAAGAATCTTTGAATCTCCTTCTGTATAATCAGGTGAAGAAGAGGTGGTAGACTCTGTTGAAAACCAAAAATCGCCTGTCTTTTCGACTGAATCAATAATCATATCATCGTCATGCCATATTGGTGAACTAGGAAAACCGATTGGATCTATTCCATAGTCTCCTTTATTCTCCATTCCAGTATCTACTGCAAACCAAATAATTTCTAAATTTCTTTCTTTAAAATAATCAAATACTTGGTCAGTAGTGAATAATTCGGAAAAGGAAAGATAAACAGATGAAACTGTGCCGTTTTTCACTTTTTCTAACCTATTCCATTCTGATGGTGATGTTTCTTTAGGTAAAAAAGAGAAAACGGGTTGTTGTTGAGAGGTGGTACCTTGTATTTCTTTTTCAGGCATCATCATCAAGGAGAATAGAAAATTTGTTTTATATTCTCCAACTTTATATAATTCATCTCCCACTTTTTTCTTCATATCTGTTGTTGCTTCCATTCCAAAATAAGGCTTTGTATTTATACTCATTCCACTGAAACTCCCGTATGGATTCGTTACTGTTAATGTTAAATCAATAACATTTCGGTATAATTCACTTCTATCTGGAGTACCCCAAGTATAATAAGCAGCTGTAAATATCGTAGAAATAATGGTGAACAAAATAAATATACCTAATGCCGTAAATGCTGTTTGAAATCTTGCTTTCCATTTTCCTCTTCTTAAAATCCTATCTTGTCTTTTAGGATTTATCATAGGATTCAAAGCCTTTTTAGAGCTTCCCATTTCAGCTTCCTCAAAAACTTGTAAATATTGTTCGATTTTTTCTAAATCACTTTCGATCTCTTCTGCTTCTACTTTTGACAGTTCCCCCTTTTTAAAGGCTTCTAACTTTTTCTTGTATTTCTCACTCATGAACTTTTTGCCCCCTCTGTCTTATTACCTGTCTTCCTCGGAACAGTAGTACTTTAAAGTACGTAGGACTAACGCTCATTATTGATGCTGCTTCTTCTGTTGTTAATTCATGAAAATCAGCTAATAACACCGCCATCCTTTGTTTCTCTGGCAATATCTTAAGAATGTTTATAACTCTTTGGATATCTTCTTTTATTACGACAATATCCTCTATTCCCTGTGCATGATCCATCTCTCTTTGAAAGAAATCGTGTTCTTTGATTACTAATCGCTTATTTTTTCGAAAATGATCGATAAATGCATGATAAGCTATAGTAAATAACCAAGCCTTCATGTTATTACCTTGAAAATTTTCTAGATAGAGATGTGCTCTAAAGAATGTCTCTTGAACTAAATCTTCCGCAGAATGATGATTATGGCAGAGTGAAAGGAGAAAATAATATATATCGTTAAAATAGGTTTGATAAATAGTATCTATAGAATCCTTCATCTTCGCCCCCTCTCCAAACTAACTTTGTATTCGCTTTCAAATAAATACTTATTTAATTTGGAGAAACTATACTTTTTCAGTACCCTCCTAATAACACGGTTAAGTCTACGAAAAGTTACAATAAATTAACTGAAATGAAAATATTTAATCCAAAATAAAGGAAATACCTTCAAAAAGAAAGAAATCAATAGAAAGAAAAGGAAAGAAAGGAATAAAGCTGTGATGAAGCAAAGAAAAATAGTCATTACCGGATATGGAACGGTTGCCAAAGAATTTGTCGAGTTATTGGATCAAAAAAAAGAAGAACTTGTAGAAAAATATCATACGGAATTTAAAGTAGTTGGAGTCATCGGATCTATCGGGATGATTTATGAACCGGACGGCTTAAATCTTTCTGTATTGCATCAGTTGCCAAAAGGGTCTCTAGGAATTTCGCAATATGCTAGTAAGAAAGATTTATCGATTGAATCCCCATTGCTAAAAGGGGATATTCTACTAGAATGTACACCTACCAATCTAGAAACAGGCGGTCCGGCCCTTTCTTACATGAAACAAGCCCTTGAGGCAAAGATGGATATTGTTTCTGTGAGCAAAGGAGCACTTGTCCATTCCTTGCCAGAATTACTAGAGAGAGCAACTGCAAATGGACGCCAAATTAAATATAGTGGGGCAACAGCAGCTGCACTACCAACATTAGACATCGGTGAATTTAGCTTGGCTGGAAGCAATATTTTATCGATAAAAGGAATTCTGAATGGAACATCCAATTTTATTTTAACAAGTATGTCAGAGGGGAATATAACCTTTGGAGAGGCACTACATCAAGCACAAGAGAAGGGGATTGCAGAGAAGAACCCTGATTTAGATATTAAAGGACTTGATAGTGCCTGCAAAATTTTACTGTTGGCAAATGGATTATTTCATACGAAGTTAACATTAAAAGATATGGCAATAGAGGGAATTGAGAAGATTACAAAAGCGGATATGCAGCGGGCAAAAATAAATGGGTGTGAGTGGAAGCTTATTGCAGCAGCAAAAAAACAAGGAGAAAGGCTTATTTTGCAGGTCAAACCAGAAATTCTTGCTCCTGAAAATCCATTGATTCATGTAAAAGGGACAAATAAAGGAATATTGTTTGAAACAGAGGAGATGGGAACAATTTGCTGTGTGGGCGGTGCCTCTCATCCTAAAGGAGCAGCGGCGGCAGCCTTAAAAGATATGATTAATCTCATTCGCTAAGTTAGAGAGTGGAATCGAATCGGTTTAGTAGGAGTTTGAAGGAGGTGTATGCATACTTTTCTATTTTTGGGCTATCTTTTTTTGATACATGACAATATATGTATCTAGCAGCTCGCTTATTCGTATGGTATGGGGATCATTTAAGCCTTTTTCAATCCCGTATTTAAGCAATTTGATTTTTAAAAGATCGATTGTGTCCAATAATTCACAAACATTTTCGACGTTTATTCTGGAAAGTGCCATTTTATGATGCTCCTACCTTTTATAGATTGCTTATACTATTCTATCAAATAAAATTGGAAATATTAAGCTCTTTTTGAATAAAATTTACAAAAATGTGGGGAGATGGCTTTATATAGGCTTGGAGCTTACATGGACGAAAAAACAGCGGAATACAAAGAAAGTTTGGAGGATACGATGATTTTCGTAAAAGTGTTTGCTATCAAATCAGTGTGGCCTTTGTTAATCTTCGTAGGTTAATGGGCATTTGACACATCTCCTCTTTAAAAGGGAAATGTCAAATGCCCATATTATTAGGGATAAATTAACGTATTCTTCAATTTATTTTTCCGAAACAATGCTAAATAAATATTCAAGGTAGGATTCTAATTCAAATTTATCTTTCTCAATAAAGTCAGTCACCGCAGAATTTGTTTGTATTTTCATTGTAATCCTCTCCTTTTGAAATTGATTTTCTTATCAGTAGTATTTGTCTATAATATTCCCAAACTATTAAACTTTTATACCTAGTTTGCAAAAATAATTTGGAAAAAATACTTTTTTGGAAAATACCAGAAAGGAGAATTTGCTTAAATGAATGGATGGTACGGGCATCTGTATGAGGATTTCCCCTTTGAATTATTTTCTATATCTCATCTAGCTATGATAGGGATACTTTTCATTGGGGGAGTTTTGCTTACTATTTTTCGAACTTACATCCGAATACGAAGCAGTTTATTTCGGTCTGTGTTTTTCGTATTATTATTCGGTCTAGAGGCGATGTACCATTATTGGATGTATAAGGATGGGTTATGGGATGTTGCTTTTATGCTGCCGTTCCATCTTTGTTCCATCAGTTTAATCCTTTGTTTATTGCTTCTGCTAACTAAATGGGAGCTTGTATTTCAAGTAGTTTATTTTAGTGGTATTATTGGCGCATCAATGGCAATCTTCACGCCAGAATTATTTTTAGGTTATCCCCATTTCCGCTATTTCCACTTTTTTGTCACGCACATTCTTATTATATGGACTTGTCTGTACTTTGTGCTTGTCCATCAGTATAAACCGACAAAAAAAGGACTAGTTTTGTCCTTTCTTTTTTTAAATAGCAGTGCAGCGCTAACCTGGATAGTCAATCGTTTAACAGGGGGCAATTATATGTTTTTAGCATACAAGCCTGCAAACAGCTCCTTATTAGATTATTTAGGGCCATATCCATATTACTTGTTGATTCTTGAAGTAGTAGCACTTGCATTGTTTTTTCTCTTGCTTCTGCCTTTTCAACTTAGAAGGAAAAGGTAAAGAGGCTGTTTTTTAGAAGATGTTTATTTTTCAATAGGAAAAATAACTTAATTAGTGACACTGAGCAGCCTGAATACATGTAGACTCCTATGGGATTAGCGAGAAAGGTGAGACCCCGCAGGCGTGCCGAGGAGGCTCACCGCTCGCCCCATGGAAAGCAGAGTGTATTCAGGCTGCGGGTCATAGCAACAAACTTCACGAAATATCCTTAATGATTAACTCGCTCTTTTTTCAAAAGCGCTAAAAATTGTTGCTCGTTAATAATTTCAATTGGTTTTCCTTTTGCTTGTAAATCATAGGCTTTTTTCTCTTTTGAACTAATGCCTTCAGAGCCAACAAGTTTTTGATCCTGTACACCTACAACCAAATAATCGGTTTTGCTGCTTACACCACTTTTAATGACGCCACCAACGTCTACAACTTGTTGCATCGCGTCTTTCCTATCAAGGGAATGCAAGTCTCCAGTAAAAACTAGATTTTTTTGATAGAGTGGATGATTTTCATCAAATGAGTCAGTTGTAGGCGAAATTTCTGATATAGCAACGGAATTGAATTGTTTAACAGGCTTTCTTTTTGCAAAAGTTGTTGCTCTTCCAAAAGTAGTTTGTGGCTTTAATTCTGAAAACAGTTTAATGGGAAGTGTAGGATAAGAAGCACAGTAATTAGTTAATGAATCCTTTTTTCTTGATTCAATACAAGCAATCACGAGCTCCGCACATGCTCTAGCATCTGAACCTGCATGGTGATGTTCTTCCATCGCGATGCCAAAGTATGAGGTGCGATCCTTTAAAGATTGCCCAATCTTTGCTCCTCTTGTTGCCCGATTACTAATAGGAATACTGCAAATATAGGCAAAATCAGGCTTATCCAATTGATATTTTTCCAGACAACAATAGAGCACACTCATATCAAACTGTGCATTATGTGCGATGATTGTATGGCTGGAAATGTCCTCTTTTATCATTTCCCATACTTCCGGAAAGCTTTTCGCATCTTTCACATCTTTTTCTGTTATCCCATGAACGGCAATAAACTTTGGATGGAATGATAGACTTGGGGGTTTTATTAAAAAATATTGTTCCTTTACAATGGCGTTATTTTCCACATAAGCTAATCCAATCGAACAAGCACTAGCCATATCAGCATTTGCTATTTCAAAATCGATAGCAATAAAATCCACTGTTTACACGCTCCCTCTATTTTTCTACTAGTATATCATGTTACGACTTTTTCTTCGTAAAATAAGAATAGCTAAGCAAGATGAATATTATGGAACAGGAGGAATATTATTCTTATATAATAATGTAATAGACTTGTAATCTAATTTGCATATAGATGTAACCTAATTATCTGAATAATATGAGAAGATAAATTGGTTGATAGAAGGAAGCCTTGGAAACTAATCTTTACGTAAATGAGGTCACTAGATGAAAAAGATTATTGTTTTGTCACTCCTGTCATTTGGATTATTTTTTAGTGGGGTATTTAGTACACAGGAAGCAAGTGCTGCTTCAAAAAAATCAGTTGTTACTGTTGCAAAAAACTATATTGGTACCCCTTATAAATATGGAGGAACTACTCCAAAAGGATTTGATTGCTCCGGTTTTGTTGTCTATAGCTATAAAAAAGTAGGCAAGTCGTTGCCAAGAACAGCTGCGAGTATGTATAAAAAGGGGAAGAAAGTAAAAAAAGCGAACTTAAAAAAGGGAGATTTAATCTTCTTTGAAACATATAAAAAAGGTGCATCCCATGTCGGTATATACATAGGAAGTAATAAGTTTATTCATAGCTCTTCTTCAGGAGTAAAAGTGGACAAGCTATCCAACTCCTATTGGAAAACAAAATATTATGGCGCAAAAAGAATTTAACCCTTTCCTTTGGATAGGGTTTTTATTAATCTTTTTAAACCACAGGCTATGCCTGTGTGCAAATGAAACTTG
>NZ_JVDT01000090.1 GCF_001076885.1 Bacillus sp. 522_BSPC | reverse complement strand
TTTGATTACGTATATATTCTTCTATTACCTTTTTGTTTCTTCCTACCGTATCTACATAATATCCTGTACACCAAAATTTTCGATTTCCATATTTATATTTCAGTTGTGCATGTCGATCAAATATCATCAAGCTACTTTTTCCTTTTAGATATCCTACAAATGCTGATACACTTAATTTTGGCGGAATACTCACTAACATATGTACGTGATCCTTACACGCTGTTGCTTCTATTATCTCCACGCCTTTCCTCTCACACAAGGTACGTAAGATTTGTCCAATATCTTTCTTTATTTTCCCGTAAATTATTTGTCTTCTATATTTTGGTGCAAATACTATGTGATACTTACAATTCCAAGTTGTGTGTGCTAAACTATTATTGTCTTTTGACATAAGGACTTCCTCCTGGCTATTTATTTTCGGTTGGCGAACCAAAAATATTTTAGCACCTTGAGGAAGTTTTTTTAATACCACGCTGTAAGCTTTTTGGAACCCTAGGCATAGCCCAGGGTTTTCTTTTCTATAAAAATAAGCATGTGCTGTAAAACACATGCTCATTTATTACATCTCTTCACTCTTATTAATCCTAAATTTCAACAGTAATTTAGTAAACCAGAATGATACAAACACTATCACTAAATCCAAAAGGAATAAATGAAAGGCATTCACTCCTCTATGAAAAGTCACTAATCCAATTGCTTCTTCAATATTGGCAAAAACAAAAGCATTTAGAGCACTTAATAGTATTGTTAGTATATAAAAGTTTTTCTGATGATTTGTCGCATATTGATATACTAATATATATCCTACTGGAAGAAAAGAACCTGTAATATTTAACGCATTAGGAACAAGCGGAAATAGAAAGTATGTATGTGTTAAGAAATTCCCTCTGCTAAGAGTAAGATCTATGTATGCCCAAAGTAAATGAACAGTATAGCCAAAGAACAATATTTCAAATAATCTTCTTCTATCAATAGCTATAAACAGAATGATTAATGGGAAAATTAAAGAAATAACAATGAGCCAAAATTGCCATGTCGTATAATCCGAAAATTTATCCCAATAAGAAATGTATAAAGAATGTAATATGTCATTCTGTTCATTAATTTTTTCCCAAATTTCTTTGTAGTTCACTTCATTCATCTCCTACTTAAAGTTTCCATTATAAGAGGGGGGTTAGTAACCATCTTCATAATAAGGTTAAAAAAATTGTTTCCTTCACTAACCAACAAATTATAATGTTCCTCCTTAAATAGTTTGTACAATATATCGACAAATACTCATAAATAATGGAATTGCTTATATAACTTGCAAGTTTGTCTTAAAAAGCAAAAGCCAAGCGTTTAATACACTTGGCTTTTAAAAAAATACCCTTAGAGCTCAGATTTAAGTTTTTTTATATAGGGAGGAATTACATTTTCACGGCTACAATTGTGACAATAGTATTGCTTTACCATGTCATCACATAAGTACGTTTTTAACACAAATGCTGGAATACGTTGAGGCAATCCACAATGCTGGCAGAAAAATACGTACTCACCCTTTTTCTTCATGGACCTCACTCCATTCATTCATTTTCCATGCTTATTCGATTCCATTGCTGCCTATACTTTTAAACAATTTGCCTTTATCCATTATTATTTACTTCCATTATACTCCTAAAATGAATGTAGTACATGATTAGCAGTACATAATTTTATGCATCTTTTCCCTATATTAGAATTATATTACTTGATTCTCTTCCCATTCTTCCCTTAAAATTCCCATACGAATTGAATCATAGTATACTCCATTATAATAACGGCACTTTCTCATTCGTCCTTCCATCGTCATACCAAGCTTTTCTCCAATCTTAATCATCCGCTCATTGCCAGACCATGTTGTATACCCGACCCGGACTAAAGGCATTTTCTTAAATAAATGGTCGATCCAAAGCTTTATTACTCTTGTTCCATATCCACCGCTCCAATAATTCGGAGCATAAATAACAATTCCCATCTCTAGCCATTTGGATGGCTCATGTTCCCAATAATAGCCGACAGTGCCAATCAACTCTCCTTCTACAACAATGGCCCAGTAATCTTCTCTCTCTAGGTAGCGGTCCTTTTTTGTTAAGAATTCTTCGTAGGTTATCGCTTTATGTGCATAATACGGTGCATCCCATTTTTTCCATTCAGGTGACTCCTCTTTGAATGCCAATGTCCAAAGACGATGGAGATCCTCCTCTTTAATTGGTCTTACTATCAATTCTTTATCTTGATACAATGTTACCAGCTCCTCTCTCTTCATTACCTCCAATGGATCGCTCAATCGATGACAAACTCCAGATTATGATGATTACTTGAATGTCGACTTTTTTTCCACGCCATCTTATTATTTTCTTTCCAAAAACTAAATTTGAATTCTATACCACTTCAGGATTTAAGGTCGTTCTAGTTGCTACCATCTAAAAGAACCGTCCGTTTGTACCCTTACGTTTTATTAAAGATGTACAAATGTATCCAACAAGTAATCCCAAAACTACTCCCATTCCATCAATAATAATGGCGTCCTGCCAATGTCCTGTTCTACCAGGCACAAAGCTTTGATGCCATTCATCTGAGATTGCATAAAGGAGGGCAAGGGCGCCACTTATTACATATACCCATTTTCGTTCTATCCTTGTATGCATGAGTGTTATAAAAAGAAGAAGGCTTAATAAACAATAGCCGATAACATGTCCTGCTTTACGAAATAGAAATTCTATAAAGCCATATGGATCTGCATCAGTGGAAACAAGCTGACCATCGTACTCAAATTGAATAGATGGTAAAGGGACATTAGAAAGATCCACTTTATCTCGTAAAAATGGCTTAATATCTTGTTCCTGATATGGCATATGGGAGATGAAAAAAATAACGAGCATAGAAGCAATACAAATAAACACTAATAGATTAAATCTTTTTTTACGGGAAATTTTCAGGGGCAATTTACATTCATTCCTTTTTATATAATCGATTTTCAGCCATTCACTTTATTAAAAAATTGTAAAATTTAGTGAAATAGTAAGATGTTTTTCCATTATACAATTATTCTTCTAGTAAAGAGTAGCATTTTTTTCCTTCCTTTCTTATTTAATAACAATGTAATGATTAAATAAACAAAATATTCCCACTTTTAATAGGTTTATTGTATAATCAAACTAATCGTTTCGAATAACGAAATAGTTTGTTAGAGAAGGAGAATGAAAAATGAATACAGAGATGGAAAAGACGCTTTACCGTTCAGAAGTTCCTTTAGAACATACTTGGGACCTACGTGATTTATTTGAAACAGAAGAAGGATGGAAAGAAGAAATAGCATCGATTGAAGAGAGTATTCCTACTGTTACTCAATTTAAAGGCAAGTTTCATCAGAATGCTACAATGTTATTGGAATGCTTAAAAGCGCGAGATGCACTAAATGAAAGATTAACGAGAGCTATTACCTATGCAAATCTTAATCAATCTACAGATGGATCAAATCCTGTATATCAAGAGAACGATGCGATTGTTTCTTCACTCTATGCAAAAGTGAGTTCAAGCCTTTCGTTTATTGATTCTGAAATTCTTACACTATCAAATGATGAAATAAATACATATATGCAATCTGAAGAAGAATTGCAGGTTTTCTCCAAAACACTAAATGACCTAATGGAAGCAAAGCCTCATATGTTATCACCAGAAGCAGAAGAAGTATTAGCGGCCTTTGGCGAAATCCATGGTTCCCCTTATATGATATATCAAAGAAGCAAAACATCAGATATGGAATTCTCTTCTTTTGTTACAAATAATGGGACTGAATATCCGTTAACATTCAATTCCTTTGAAAAGTATGAAGAATCTGCTGATAAAGAGATTAGAAGAAAAGCATACGACTCTTTTACCGCAGGGCTAAATCGCTATAAAAATACGTATGCAGCTACCTATGGAACAGAAGTGAAAAAACAAGTAATCGAATCTCGTCTACGTAACTATGAATCTGTAACCGATATGCTTTTACAAGAACAGCAAGTGACAAAAGAAATGTACCATAACCAGCTGGACACCATTCTCACAGAATTAGCACCACATATGCAGAGATATGCGAGATTAAAAGAACGCATTTTAGGTTTAGATAAAATTCATTATTGTGACCTAAAGGCACCGCTTGATACAACCTATGATCCTGAAATCACCTATGAAGAAGCATCTAAGCTTATTTTAGAGGCACTTGATGTGATGGGTCCAGAGTATATGGAGATTATGGAAAAAGGTTTAAAGGATCGTTGGGTAGATTTAGCCGATAACCATGGGAAACGTTCTGGCGCCTTCTGCTCCAGCCCGTATGGTGCACATCCATATATATTAATGACATGGCATAATTCCATGCGAAATACTTTTACACTTGCCCATGAACTTGGACATGCAGGACATTTCGTTCTTGCTGGAAGAAATCAAATTATCTCCAATACTCGACCATCCCGTTACTTTGTCGAGGCACCA
Organism: Bacillus sp. 522_BSPC; assembly: GCF_001076885.1. Lineage (GTDB taxonomy): Bacteria > Bacillota > Bacilli > Bacillales > Cytobacillaceae > Niallia > Niallia hominis. The sequence goes on along the minus strand of NZ_JVDT01000090.1, from coordinate 3,339 downwards.
TCTACAATGAATGAAATGCTTTTGAGTAAGCATATTATAAAAAAATCTACTAATGCCCAAATCAGAAGATGGGTAATCCTTCAATCGCTAGGCACATATTATCATAATTTCGTTACCCATATACTTGAGGGTGCATTACAAAGAAGAATCTATGAGTTAGCAGAGCAAGGAATGCCAATCACAGCAAAAGTTTTATGTGAGCAAAACCTCGCAGTCTTAAAGTCATTCTGGGGAGATAGCGTGGAAATAGATGAAGGTGCTGGGCTAACGTGGATGCGCCAACCACATTATTATATGGGGCTTTATCCATATACTTACTCTGCGGGCCTAACAGCATCAACTGCTGTCTCTCAAATGATTGAAGAGGAAGGAAAAACAGCAGTGGATAGCTGGTTAACAGTACTAAAAGCTGGCGGCACATTAAAACCATTTGAACTAATGAAATTAGCGAATGTCGACATGTCCACACCAGAACCAATCCAAAAAGCAGTGGCCTATGTTGGAAGCTTAATAGATGAATTAGAGTCTAGTTATTAATCGTCTTTAGGCTTTAGCCGAGAACCCTCGTGACTTCAGTCGTGGGTTGTTGACATTATGGAATGATATTTTTACCCTAAAACGAGCCTTTTTTACTTCTCACTTCATGAAGGAGCAATAGACAAACATAGAAAAAAGGAAGAGAAAATCAAAAAAATCCTCTTCCTTTTCCCATATTATAGCTTTTCCCCATTCGATTGAATAACATCTTTATACCAATAAAAAGAGTCCTTTTTTGAACGATTCATCGATCCGTTTCCTTCATTATCACGATCAACATAAATCATTCCATAACGCTTTTTCATTTCTCCTGTTGTAAAGGATACAATATCAATAATTCCCCATGGTGTGTAGCCAATCAAATCGACCCCATCATACAAAACAGCCTTTTCTAAAGCTTCAATATGAGCCTTTAAGTACTCAATTCTTTCTTGGTCATGGATAGCTCCATCTTCTTCCACCGTATCGATTGCTCCAAACCCATTTTCTACTATAAACAATGGGATTTGATAACGATCATATAAACGATTTAATACATATCGAAGACCTGTCGGATCAATCGACCAGCCCCAGTCACTTGCTTTGATAAAGGGATTTTCGACCGCATTCGGCAATGCTCCATTTACAATGTCCCCTGCATTATTATTAGCCACATCACTCTTAACTGTTGTAGACATATAGTAACTAAAACCTAAATAATCCACTGTCCCATTTTTTAAAATATCTTCATCACCAGTATGCATTGTAATAGAATAGCCTTCTCTCTCAAATTCCTTTAAAGCATATTTAGGATAATATCCTCGAACTTGAACATCTGGGAAAAAATATCTTTGTCTCATTTCCTCTTCAGCTAGCATAACATCTGCTGGATTAGAAGAATATGGATAGATCGGAATATGCGAAACCATTGCACCAATTTGAAAATCCGGATTTATTTTTTTCCCAACAGACACAGCTAATGCACTTGCAACTAGCTCATGATGGGCGGTTTGATACATTACCTCTTTTGCATTTTCCCCTTCTTGTATGGTTACTCCAGAATTTGTCCATAAAAATAACGGGCCAGAGACATCCATTTGATTATTAATTTCATTAAATGTCATCCAGTATTTCACCTTATCTTTATAGCGATGGAAGCAGGCTTCTGCAAATCGCACGAAACAGTCTACTACTTTCCTATTTCTGAAACCTCCATATTCTCTCGCAAGATGTAACGGCATTTCAAAATGAGATAGCGTAATAACTGGCTGAATGCCATACTTTAATAATTCGTCAAATACTTGATCATAAAAGCGTAGCCCTTCTTCGTTTGGCTCTAGCTCATCCCCTTTTGGAAAAATTCTGCTCCATCCAATCGAGGTTCGTAAGCACTTTAAGCCCATTTCTGCGAATAAAGCAATATCTTCCTTGTATCGATGATAAAAATCAATCGCTTCATGGTTCGGATAAAAATGTGCTTCTTCAATGGTGTCTGTTATTTTTCTTGGCACACCATGAGCACCTGCTGTCATAACATCTACAACACTTGGACCTTTTCCTCCCTTGTTCCATCCCCCTTCAAATTGATGGGCAGCTAAAGCACCACCCCATAGGAAATCCTTTGGCATTTTACTCATCGCTTCTTCCTCCTTCTAATTTATCATGCATTATTCGTTTGTTTATTACTCTTCTGTATCACATTTTCAAACACCATACCTCAACACTATAATTGTACCGGTATAATATTATAAATACAATATTATATTTTTATACCCTGTTAATTTTAATGAGTTTTTATAACAGATATGCTATAATCCAGCTATAAAGTTTAAAGATATTGAGGTATGTACATGTTAAAATACCAGCAAATTGCAGAAAAAATAGAAAGATATATTGAAGAAAATGGACTTAAACAAGGCAGCAAGCTACCCGTCATTGAGGCTTTAATGAAACAGTATGGGGTTAGTAAAAGCACCATTATAAAAACCTTGGAGCTTTTAGAAAAAAAAGGGATTATTTTTCAGGTAAGGGGCAGCGGTATATTTGTAAGAAGGCAAAATCGAAAAGGCTATATTAGCTTACTTTCGAATCAAGGATTTAAAAAGGATTTAGAAGATTATGTACTAACTTCGAAGATAATTGAATTAGAGGTAAGAAAACCAACAGAAGAAGTCTCCATTAATTTAAATATGGAGCTTAACGAGGATGTTTATTATGTGAAAAGAATCCGCTATATAAACGGACAAACCCTTTGCTTAGAGGAGTCTTGGTATAATAAATCGATCATTACCTATCTAAATAAAGAAATCGTTTCTGAATCCATTTTCCATTACATAACAGAAGGATTGGGATTAAAAGTTGGTTTTTCTGATGTCTATTTACAAGTGGATATGTTAAATGAGGAAGAAGCAGCTTTTTTAGGATTAGAAAAAGATGCCCCTAAATTATTAGTAGAAAGCATCTTTCATTTAACGAATGGCCAGCCATTTGACTTTTCAAAAGTCACTTATAATTATCAGCAGTCCCAGTTTTTTATTCAGGCAAATAGCCATTTCTTTTAATTAAATTCGGCTGTTTTCGTAAAGTTTCTTGCTATGACCCACAGCCTGAATACACTTTACTTTCCATGGGGCTACGCTTGAGCCTCCTCAGCTTCGCCTTTGTGGTCATACCTTCCTCGCTAACCCATGGGAGTCTACATGTATTCAGGCTGCTAAGTATTTTCTAATTAATTAATTTATTTTTCTTATTAAAAAAGCAACAATCTTTTAGAAAACAGCCTTAAATTTAAATTAATAAATGAGAAGTCACAAAAAGTGCTCT
>NZ_JVDT01000089.1 GCF_001076885.1 Bacillus sp. 522_BSPC | reverse complement strand
ACTGTTTTCTTAGAAAAGTCAAATCCTGCAGCGACTAGTTTTTCTAACGAAAGCTCCTTCGTGAAGTCCATCGCTACAAATTTTAAACGGGAAGGTATTTCATAGCCTGCTTGATCTAAGCGCTCTTTTTTAAAATTTTGAGTTGATTGGTGGTCAATTTCATATACAGTAACATTTGGTAATGAATCGTAACGCCAAGCAAAAGTATCTAAACCTGCACCCAGAATGACGTATTGCTCAACCCCAAGTTGGCATTCGTTCAATACAACATTTTCTGCGTATGCAGCTCTCGCAAGTGGTGTTGGTGCTAGTTGAATTTGTGTTACCCACTTTAATATTGCTTCATGATTCCCTTTTAATTTTTCAGCCATTTCTGCACTAAAATAAGGAATGCCGTTGGACATATTTTCTGAAATGGATTGATATTCTGCTGATGATAAGAAATCTTGTGCTATATAATCATGGAATATAATCGGATTATCCTCTTTCACATGATATGCTCGACTAAATGCAGAAACTAAAGAAGTTAAACTGAATTCATCATTCTTCATTGTTACCACTCCAATAAAAAAAAGATTCCCCTGGCCAGGAGAATCTTATTATATCAGCAATATTTATTATTGTGAATTATAGCACAAATTGATTTTTTTGTCAAATATTTCAACTCTTTTTTTCTGCTAATTTTCTACTAAACTACCTTTAAAGCTACCCAAGCAAAGAACTAGTAAAATAAGCGTTAGCTCTTAAATCGAACCCCAGCTCTCCTCAGATGACTTTCTCTTTAAACAAACGGCTGAAAGCCTTATCAGTAGTATTGATTTTTTCCACCATTGTTTCCATCCAATAATTTTATTAAAGTGCAATCAGTGAGGCAATGGTCATTATGATGAATACAAAAGAAGCGGTAAACCATATTGTATTTTTGGTTATATTATCTTCCTCCTGTATTTTCTTTAGTAGTGAAACAAGATTTAAACAGAAAATAATGCAATAAACTGGTAATAAATAAAATCCAAAAATAGCAAAAAACTCTATCATTCATTCACATCCTTAACCTTCTATTCAATAGTACTATTCATTATTAAACCACATGGTAAGTTTAAATTTGGTAAAACAAATGTTTTCCATATCATCTAATCACTTTTCACTCTACTTAACATTACCAAATATTTACTTTTTCAAAAATAAACAAAAATATTGGTTCTTCCAATTATGTAAATCTTTACAGACAGAATTCATATCCCTCGCTTAATTAATAACCACTCTTTATAATAAAACCAAAAGGAGGAGTAGTAAATGGATTATATTAAATTAGGTTCTACTGGTTTAGAAGTCTCCCGTCTTTGTCTTGGTTGTATGAGTTATGGAGAACCCGATCGTGGTGGTCATGCTTGGACATTAACAGAAAACGAAAGTCGTCCATTTATCAAAAAAGCATTGGAGCTTGGCATTAATTTTTTTGATACTGCAAACGTCTACTCTGATGGGTCAAGTGAAGAAATTGTTGGACGTGCATTGCGTGATTTTACGAATCGTGATGATGTCGTTCTTGCTACAAAGGTACATGGCAGAATGCGTCAAGGCGCTAATGGTGCTGGCCTTTCCCGAAAAGCAATTATGAGTGAGATCGACAATAGTTTAAAAAGGCTTGGTACCGATTATGTCGATCTCTATCAAATACATAGATGGGATTATGAAACTCCAATTGAAGAAACAATGGAAGCATTGCATGATGTAGTCAAAGCTGGGAAGGCCCGCTATATTGGTGCTTCCTCTATGTATGCATGGCAATTTTTAAAAGCAAATCATATAGCGGAAAAGAATGGATGGACTCGTTTCGTATCGATGCAAAATTACTTAAACCTGCTCTATCGCGAGGAAGAACGAGAAATGTTGCCCCTTTGTAAAGAAGAAGGGATTGGGGTCATTCCTTGGAGTCCAATGGCACGCGGCCGTTTAACTAGAGATTGGGAAGAAACAAGCACTCGTAAAGAAACCGATGAATTCGGAAAAACGTTATACTCCCACACTGAAGAAGCGGACCGTCAAGTAGTAGAACGAGTAAAAGCAATAGCAGAAAAACGCGGCGTACCTCGCGCGCAAGTTGCACTAGCTTGGGTATTACAAAAGGAGACTGTTACTGCACCTATTATTGGCGCAACTAAGCTCCACCATCTTGAAGATGCAGTTGCTGCTCTTTCATTAAAATTGACACAAGAAGAGATTGCTAACTTAGAAGAGCCATATATTCCCCATCCAGTGCTGGGATTTAAGTAATTAATAATAATAACCGGGCGTAAACAATTATGGACCGTCCGGTTATTTTATATTCAGCTACTCATGTTTTCTCATCCAATAAATCCATAACGATCCATTCTCATGACAAAGCCAGAGCTAAACTGATTTTCCCTTCTTGATAAAGGCTCTTATCCTTCTTGTCTATACTGTAAGCAAGCAAGGAAATTATCGTAAATATTGCTTTAAATTGAGCGAGTTTTAACATATCCTCATCAACTTCCCCATAAATAGAGAAAAATTGCTTTCTACCTTCAATAGGAAACAGACTGTAAGCAATCGATAGATCAACAGCAGGATGACCAATATGTGTATCTCCCCAATCAATAATTCCCACAAGTTCTTTATCTTCATTAACAAGCATATTACGAATATGCAGATCACCGTGTGTAAGGACATGAACAGTCGGAACGGCTATATGTGTTATATTTTTTGCATAGTCCTCAGCTAATTGGAATAAAGGTATATTTTCATGTATCTGCAACTTCTTCATTGAATCGATTAAGTGGGATTTTCTTTTATCGATATGAAGTCGATCGAACTCATCATATGGGACATTCTTGAATTGCTCTGTTGAAAAAGAATGTAATTTTTTTAAGAAAAGTGCTAATGGTTTTACCATTTGCATTCTTTCTTCATTCGTTACATCTTGTGGAGTATTTCCTGGTAAATGCTCATACCCTATGAAAACTAGTGAGAAATCCTGAGTTTCTGTACCTAAATAAATCGGCTTTGGAATTGGAAGTGGTAGTTTACCAGCAATTATTCGTAACAATGCCCATTCGCTTCGTAATAGCTTAACCGCAATTTCTCTTCTTGGAAATCGAAACGTATAACGATTATTGACGAGAAATATAGTATTATCAAATCCCTCTCCTATTTCTATAATAGAATGAACACTAATTGAAAACTGAGTCTCAATTAAATGAGAAGCTAGTTCCCTTGTTATCGTATATTCTGGATCCCATATATTTGGCATTAGACCACCTCCTCTCTAATCATTTTTTTACTACTAAAAAGCACATTTTAAAAAGATAAAAAAAGGATCTACCAAAAAGGTCTATCCACTGGGTTATGCTTATTTTTTTATGGTGATTTCTGGATTCTCTCTTTTTGTCTTTATAATAAACATCGATATTGCTTGGGCAACCGCAATACATCCCAAGATAATCCTAGTAAATGGATGATCAACAAGGACAGCACTAATGGCTAAGCAAATATAACAAGTAATGATGATTTTTATCTTTTGCTTTTTCGTTAACTCTCCTTTGCGAAATCCTTTGACATACTCATGATAGAAAGTTGTCGAACGAAACCATTTATTGATACGCTCAGAACCTCTTGTGTAAAAAAAGGAGGTTAATAATAAAAAAGGGGTAGTTGGCAACAAAGGTAAAAACACGCCAATAATCCCTAAAACTAAAAAGAGTGTCCCTAAAAATATATAGATCCATCGATAAATAGGCTTCATCTTTCGCTCCCCTTTCTACCGTTTTTAAGAAGAGTTACATATCCACTATCGTCTTTTTCTTTTCGCACCTCTAACAACAACATCTCTTAGACCAAAAAGAAGCATAATAACACCAGAGGATAAAAACTCCACCCTGAAAATATCCGTATNAAGGATTCCAGCTGCATATAGAACTATTCCGATAACATTAAGTAAAAGAATGATATTTACGATTTTCGTCATTTGCTTTCCTTTCTTGGATCAACATTCTATCCTATTCACGTCAATAAGTATTTACTATTTATGAATGAAACAATCTGTGTTACACTATTCTACTTCGCTATTTTACAATAAAAAAAAGGAAATAACTATGTATTCTTTTAAATTAGGGCAGAAAGAATGAATATACATCACCATTTTCCCCCTGTGATTAGGTTCATAAACATATTAAGAAGGAAACTGAATTATTTAGTTAAAAAATTCAGTTTCCTTAGAGTCTCTATAACTAATCTAGTTAATAAAGATTTCAGGATAATACTTAAAAAGCTATAGTACCATCTCCACCCTTTTTTCCATTCAATTAGCTTTGTTTTTCTTTCAGCCCATAATTCAATAAAATAAAAGGGAATGGTAAATAAAATCAATTTATAGAAAACAGCAAAAGGTTTATCTCTCTTCGTTAATTGGTTGTAGAAAACGGTAAATGTAGGATAAATTAAGAAGTCAAATAATATATGTATTCTAAATTTCTTGGGCAGAAAACGAACTGGATATCTAATTACTTTATGAGATGTTAAGATCATATCAACTATCCCATTTGTAATACCATTATACACAAAAACAATAATCCAATCCCTAATAGGGGGTTTTCTATATAAAATTGGCAGCAGGATCAGTAAATTTAGGATTAATAATCCCTTTAAAAATCGCTTCTCCATTTTATTTTTCTCCATTAAATAACCGCCTCTGCATTAATATGTGCTTCCTTAAGCAGTTTATTCCTTGTTCTTGATTATCTGTATTAGTTACATAAGAATATGGCACACTAAGTTTTAAAAGGTGGTAAATTTAGATTTTGTTTATTTACCCTTATTTAACAGGGACAGAGAATACTACTTGTCCCTTCCCACAAAAAACACAACCCACATAATGAGTTGTGCCACAATTTCTTTATGCATACATCTGTCCTTCTTCCTCTTTTCGGAAGAAACTTGTCATCGCATTAAATACATCTGCTTTTTGTCTTAATAAGTAGTAACGGAACTTTTCATCTTGAATGTTTTTGTAAGCGGACATAAGCGTACTGTGCCGGTTGTATTGATTGACTTCCCCATATCCAAACATATTGGAAACTTCCATCAGCTCTTCTACTAATTTTACACATCTAGCATTATCTGACGTTAAATTGTCTCCATCTGAGAAATGAAATGGATAAATATTGAATCGACCTGGATCGTATTTATCATCAATCAACTCTAATGCCTTTCTATATACAGAGGAACAAATGGTGCCTCCACTTTCTCCTTTTGAAAAGAAATCCTCTTCCGAAACGACTTTTGCTTCTGTATGATGGGCAATGAATTCAATTTCCACTGTTTCATATTTGGTACGAAGAAATCTTGTCATCCAGAAGAAAAAGCTTCTAGCCATATACTTTTCCCATAAGCCCATCGAACCGCTTGTATCCATCATCGCAAGGACGACTGCCTTTGATTCTGGCTTTTGCACTTCATTCCAGGTTTTAAATTTTAAATCCTCTGGATAAATGGGGTGAAAGGCTGGTACTCCAGACATCGCGTTACGCTTAAATGCAGATATCATTGTTTTTTTCTTATCGATATTACCCATTAACCCAACTTTTCTAATATCATTAAATTCAATATTCTCCACGACAATTTGATCTTGCTCTTTTCGTTTTAAATTCGGCAATTCTAATTGCTTGAATAAGGCTTCCTCTAATTCCATTAAAGATACTTCTGCCTCAAAGTAATCTTCTCCTGCCTGATCTCCAGCTCCTTGCCCTTTTCCTGGGCCCTTTTGATTTCCAGATCCATCGCGTGCGACCACATCGCCAACCTGACTATCTCCATTTCCTTGCCCTACATGTTTGTTTTTGTCATAATTATATCGAATTTTGTATTCGTCCAATGAACGAATGGGAATTTTCACAACTTCTCTACCATTTGACATGACGATGTTTTCTTCTGTAATTAAATCAGGTAGGTTATTTTTAATGGCCTCTTGCACTTTTTCCTGATGACGTTGCTGATCATCATGGCCTTTGCGATGGAGGGACCAATTTTCTTGGGATATTACAAACTGATGTTTATTTGGTTTTTCCGTCATCTTACCCCTCCTAAAAATTTTTTATACTTTTTGCACGAATCAAGTGATTTTCGCATACACTAATTTGGGTATCACTATATCTTAATAAAGTGATTACTCTATCATATGCAGATGGACGAAATAATTTACTAATAATTCCGATAATTTTACTTTTTTTAGAAAAAGGGTCGGTTCATGTGTTCCTATTTCATGGCACATTATTCTCCCCAAACTTTCCTATTAGGCAAAAGAGGAACAGACGCCATTTAGCGTGTTCCTCCCTTTGACCAATTTATTTAACGATTCAATAAGCTGCCTACATAACGTAATAACTCGTTGGCAGATGTGGAATTATAGCCATGTTCATCAATTAAACGTGCAACCACCTCATTGACTTTCTTCAATTGCTGCTCATCTGGAGTTTTCGTTGAAGTAGTGATTTTAACAACATCTTTTAAATCTGCAAATAACTTCTTCTGGATTGCTTCACGTAAGCGATCGTGAGAGTTATAATCAAATCGTTTTCCTTTTCTTGCATATGCAGAAATACGAATTAAAATTTCTTCACGGAATGACTTCTTCGCATTTTCTGAAATACCAATTTGTTCTTCAATAGAACGCATTAGTTTTTCATCTGGATTAATCGCATCACCAGTTAATGGATCACGCAGCTTGTTTTTATTGCAGTACGCTTCTACATTGTCTAAATAATTATCCATTAACGTTTTAGCAGACTCTTCATAAGAATAAACAAATGCCTTTTGTACTTCTTTTTTGGCAATTTCATCGTATTCTTTACGCGCTAAGGAAATGCAATTTAAGTATTTTTCTTTTAATTCATTCGTAATAGAAGAATGCTGATCCAATCCTTCTTTTATAGATAAAAGCACATCAAGTGCGTTGATACTTGTTACATCCTTGCGAATAATCGTAGAGGATATCCGGTTGATTACATAACGCGGATCAATACCACTCATTCCTTCATCGCCATATTCGTTTTGTAATTCTTTTAGGTCAGCTGAACCGAAGCCTTCCACATTCTCACCATCGTATAAGCGCATTTTCTTTACTAAATCAATATCCCCTTTTTTCGGTTCTTTCAATCTAGTTAGAATGGTAAAAATAGCGGCAATTTTCAACGTGTGTGGCGCAATATGCACATTCGCAACATCGCTTTCTCGAATCATTTTTTCATAGATTCTTTCCTCTTCTGACGCTTTTAAATTATATGGAACAGGCATAACAATAATACGGGAATGCAATGCTTCGTTCTTTTTATTGGAAATAAAGGAGCGATACTCTGTTTCATTCGTATGAGCGACAATTAACTCATCTGCAGAGATAAGAGCAAATCGACCTGCCTTAAAGTTTCCTTCTTGTGTTAATGATAATAAATGCCATAAGAACTTCTCATCACATTTCAGCATTTCTTGGAACTCCATCATGCCTCGGTTCGCTTTATTTAGCTCTCCATCAAAACGATAGGCACGTGGATCAGACTCTGATCCATATTCCGCAATGGTAGAGAAATCAATGCTTCCTGTTAAATCTGCAATATCCTGTGATTTCGGATCAGATGGACTAAAGGTTCCAATCCCAGTTCGTTTATCTTCTGAGAAAAATACTCTTTCTACCATCACATCTTCAATTCTTCCATTATATTCTTCTTGCAGTCTCATCATATTAAGTGGAGATAAATTGCCTTCAATACGAATCCCATATTCATCAAAGAAATCGTTTCTTAGACTATGTGGAATCATATGAAGCGGATCCTCATGCATTGGGCAACCTTTGATCGCGTATACAGCTCCACGGTCTGTGTAGGTATATGCTTCTAATCCTCTTTTCAGCATCGTTACCAAAGTGGATTTACCACCGCTGACTGGACCCATTAATAATAAAATACGTTTTCTTACATCTAAACGTTTGGCAGCTGGATGGAAATATTCTTCTACTAGCTTTTCTAATGGCTCTTCTAATCCAAAGAGCTGATCAGAGAAAAATTTGTATTGCTTTTTCCCATTTACTTCATCAATGCCAGCATCTTTAATCATGTTATATACTCTAGAATGCGCGGACTGACCTACCCATGGCTTTTCCTTCAAGATTTCTAAGTACTCTCCAAAAGTCCCTTCCCACTTCAACAACTCTTCTTCTTGTCTATACATCTCGATTTTCTTTAATATATTCATATGGACCTCCCCTGTCACATTATCAGAGACGATTAATATAATCTATGCACCAGCGAATGCGAACATGCTTAAAAGAAAGAATAGTTTTTTAAAAGACCCTAAACCATAAAGGGAAAACTGTATCTTTAACACGGAGAACCGCTATAGAATAACAATTATTATTTAATAGGAAATATTTTCTTTTTTATTTGCATAAAAAAACAGCATCTATTTCACTTAGATACTGTTTTTTTAAATATATTACTTAATCTGTCTTTCATTATTTCAAATCAAGTTTCTTTTCGTGAACAAACTCTTTCATATACATACGTGATTTTTGCTCAAAATTAGCAGCCATCTGAGCTGTCCATGTATCTGTTCTCTTCCCATTTGTTCTTTCCTGATAATAAGCAGTGATTTCGTTATTATATTCCTGTAGCTCTTGTTTATATTTTTCTACATCTTGCTCATATTCATTTTCGTGATATATATGCTGAAAAGGAGCTCGTGGTTTTTTCTCTGTTTGTTGGTCTGGATAACCTACGACTAAAGCAAACACTGGTAAAACATGATCTGGAGTTTTTAATAATTGACTCACACCAACTAAATTATTGCGAATTCCGCCTATGTAACAAATACCCAGTCCTAATGACTCAGCAGCAATTGCCATGTTTTGCGATGCTAAAGCTACATCAATCAGACTAACCATAAATTTTTCCGTGCTCTCAATAGAATCCTGTGCTGATTCCTTTTTCCCTTCCATTTCTGAAGCAACAGTGTGCCGATATAAATCTGCACAGAAAACAAACAGATGTCCATTGTTTTCCACATATTGCTGATTCCCTGCTAATTCTGCTAATTTTTTCTTTTTTTCCTTATCTTTTACGCCAATAATACTATATGCTTGTACAAAGCTAGAAGTAGAAGCACTTTGGGCCGCTTCCACAAGAAGACGAATTTGTTCTTGCGTTAACTCCTTATCTGTAAATTTTCTTACAGATCGATGATTTAGGATTGTTTCGATTGTTTGATTCATGGAATTCTCTCCTTAATTTTCTTATTGTCTCCAACCATTACTGATAATGACTATAGCCTAATAATATACCAATATTAGTCATGATAAAAAGAATTAGCCCATTTGCTAAATAGATAATAGCTTCTTTTGACTTTTTATTACCCCTCCACTCCATAAAGGATTGAAGAAAGCTATGACAAATTAATATATACATACTTACTATTGGACCATCAAATACAAACAATAATAGGATAGCACTGGGTATCACCGTAAAATCTAACCATTTTTGTAGCGGATGAACCTTTTTTCCATTTTATTTAATAGTTTTAGCTTTTTTCTCAAATATCCTTCTGTTCAAAAAAGCAGGAGAAAAAAACTTAATAAATAGATGAGATCTTTTGATACGGTGAATGCCATGTTATGTTCATTCTCCTTTATTCCAATTATAGTAAAAAGAGTATAAATCTATTACGATTTACACTCCGATATTGTTTCTGTACTATTTTTTTAAATGCCCAAAATTTTGTTGCCTTAATGCCTCATAAATGAGAATTGCCGCAGTATTCGAAAGGTTAAAAGCACGAATATTATCTGTCATTGGAATTCGAACCGTTCTATCTACATTATTCTGGATAAGTTCTGGCGGAAGACCTGTTGTCTCACTTCCAAATATAAAGTAATGATCTTTGTTTATATCACTGTAATTAAAAGAGGCATAAGGGGTTTCCCCAGACTTCGTAATATAGTAAAATGCTCCGCCTTCATTTTTTTCATAAAATTCATCTAAAGAGTCATAATAATGGATCTCTACAAATTCCCAATAATCTAGCCCCGCTCGCTTTAACGCTTTATCATCAGTGGAGAATCCAAACGGACGAATTAGATGCAAAATAGTGTCTGTTCCTGCACAGGTTCTAGCTATATTGCCAGTATTGGAAGGTATTTGTGGTTGATATAAGACGATATGTATTGCCAAGTTTGTCACCTCTAACTATTACTTTCCGTTCCATTATACACTTACTCTAAATGAAATGCGAAAGGGACATTCCCTGTTTTTTAGCCATCTATAATCGTAAAAAATTTATATTTAATAATTGGAGTATAAGCAGTTGAATCTTCGTATTTCCAGTAGCGCATTCGACTATTATACGTATGAGCATTTACTAACGGTTCTCCATTCGCATCCTTCCCTGTAACAATCGTCGTATGATTATATTTCCCATCACCTTCGAAATCATAGCAAATGACATCCCCAAGTTTTAGCTCGATAGCATTATTTACTTGTTTGGCACGTAAACCCGTTGTAGAGGTTTCTAAATACCTTGGAAAAGCATTGGCCACTGACCAACTATAGCTCCAATTATTGTTTTGCATCCACCAGCCCTTATTGCGATTAGGATAACCTCGCATCGGAGCACCACCTTCATGGACACATTGAGAAATATAATTGGTGCAATCTACTTCGAATTGATGATATTTCGGATTATAGCTATTCCACCATTTTTCCGCATATTGAACCGCTTTTAACCGATCATATGAATATCGGCTCCACCCTTCTGTATTGTTCCCAAATTCTTCAGACAAAGGATTTTCTCGATAATCCGGATAGACAGGGGCAATCTCTTTATCTTCAATTAATACCCCTTTATAGAAAATCCCCTTTCTATTTTCCACTTCTTCTTCTACGAAAAATAGTTCTCCTTGCTTAATGAAATATTGAAGATGAACGGTATAAACCAATTCCTTCGTCTCATCCGTCTTTTTCTGAATATCTTCCACTTTCCCCTTTGCCTTCACATGTACAATTTCAGCATTCCTTCTATGGAAACAATCTCTTTTCCGCGCAAATTTTTCGTCTTCAATACTTGTTCTTTCTTTCGCCACGCACTGCTGCATTCTTTTTTCGATAAGCTCCATTAGCTGTTGTTTCATTGTATCTACTCCCTTCCTTAATTAATATGTTTAAAGGAAGGAGAACTGTACAAAAAAAGAAGGAGATGGATTTCCTTCTTTTTGTCTCGTTTTTATTATATCTGTTTAATTTAGAAGACAACCGTTTTTATTTACTGATCGAAAGACGTTCATTCAAATGATGAAAACCACTTTTCCTCTTCCCACACGAAAAAGTGGCGTTCATCCACCACAATCTTATAACGAATGCGATAATCGTTGTAACGCATCTTCAATTTCTTGTAATACTTCTTGATCTTCTTCTTGTTGATTTGCTGTTTGTAGGGCAGTCATTGACTCATCGCCACCAATTTTTCCTAATGCCCAAGCAGCCGTACCTCTAATGACTGGTCTTGGGTCTTTTTTCATCACCGTAATTAAATCACCAATTGCTCCTTCTTCTTTAAAATGTGCTAGTGCAATGATGGCATTACGCTGAATTGGTTTCTTTCCACGCCAGGAACCAGAAATATGACCATATTTTTCTTTAAATTCCTTATTACTAATAAAAAGGAGGGGCTGAAGCAATGGTTTTGCGATTTCTGGATCTGGCTCCATTTCTGGATGATTGTGGAAATCCATTCCTTTATTTTTCGGACAAACAGTTTGGCATGTATCACAGCCATAAATTCGGTTACCGAGCTTTTCTCTAAATTCTTCTGCGAGAAATCCCTTTGTCTGTGTTTGAAAAGCAATGCATCTTTGCGCATTTAACTGCCCGCCTTGAATAAGGGCACCTGTTGGACAAACATCAATGCATTTATTACATGTACCGCATTGATCTTCCATTGGTGTATCTGGCTCTAATGGAAGATTTGTAATCATTTCACCTAAATACACATATGAACCGAACTCCGGCGTAATTATGGCACAGTTTTTCCCAGACCAGCCAATCCCTGCTCGTTGTGCAACAGCACGATCTACTAACTCACCAGTATCTACCATTGATTTACACAACGCATCTGGAATTCTTTCTTGTATATAATCCTCAAGCTTCTTCAAGCGATCTTTTAAAACAATATGATAATCCGTTCCCCAGGAAGCACGACAAAAAATACCTCTGCGCTCTCCTTTTTTACTAACAACTCTTTCCTTCATTTTAGACGGATAAGCAAGAGCGATAGAAATAATCGATTTCGGCTTGTCTAATAGAAGGGAGGGGTTTACCCGCTTCTCAATATCCTTCTCTTCAAACCCAGATTGATAGTTTAATTTTTGCTGTGTTATTAAGCGTACTTTCATTTCTTCAAAGGTGCTAGCACTTGTAAAGCCAATTTTATCAATCCCAATTGTTTTACTATATTCTATAATATCTTCCTTTAATGCATGATAATCCATAAATGTCTCCCTCCCTTCTTTTCATTGGTTTTTTATATAGATTACGCTAAAATATAGGATAACATAGACAACAACTATAGTGGAGGTGTATATATTGGATATTTCTATATCAGAACAGATTAAACAATTAATTCCTAATTTTAAGATTGGCTTTATTTACTATCAAGGGATGGAAGTAATGGACACGCCCCAAATGATTAAGGGACGCATGCGACTTTTTCAAGAGTCTATTTTTTTTGATTTGGAAGATAGTAATATTACCGATATTTCTTCTGTAAAGGAATGGAGACAAATCTTCAAAAAAACAGGCAAAGATCCAAATCGCTATCGTCATTCGGCAGAAAGTCTTCTTAGACGAATCAAAAAACAAAATTACTTGCAGCCAATTAATAGCAGTATTGATATTAACAACTTCTTTTCCCTTCAATATGCTGTTCCTATCGGTATTTATGATTGTGCCAATCTTCAAGGTACTATAAACATCCGGATTGGAAAAGATGGTGAACAATATGCTGGGCTTAACGGAAGAATGAATTCAATCGAAAATTTAATTGTATCAGAGGATGAACTAGGTCCATTTGGCAGCCCTTTTGTCGATTCAGACAGAGCCCCTGTCCAATCATCTACGAAAAATGCCATTCAAATTGTCTATCTTTCCCCATCCATTGAAAGAGAAAAGGCAGAACAAATGGTAGAATCCTTACTTAACATGTTTGTGCAAGTTCATGGAGGAGAAGCTTCGTTTTCCATTGTAGAATAAACCTAATGAGGAGAGTTTCTAAAGTTAGATACTCTCCTCACTAGGTTTATTTTTTTTGTTCTCTCGTAAAATATAAAAAACGCAATACTTCGTTCTTAGTGAAACGAAACACTGCGTTGTGAGCTTATGTATGGAGCGGGTGATGGGAATCGAACCCACGACATCAGCTTGGAAGGCTGAGGTTTTACCATTAAACTACACCCGCATTTATTCATTTTTTTTACTTATTTTTAACACGTTTTTTATTATATAGCCATAGTGTAAAAAAAGCAACCTCTTTTCGACATTTTTTTTGTTTTTTTATCTATCACATTATCTATTCATTTTTTCATTGGTTCAGGGAATCTACTGTCTTTTTATAAATATTCACTTTAGCCTCCTAGATCGTCTCTGTCTATGGGGCCTTCCAATTTAATAACTATGGAAATATCTAAGCAGATTCCCTTCCCAAAGACTTATTTTTTAAAATACTACATCATCATTTTATTCAACTGTCTAATATTTATTATTACTTTTTTTGATTCTTTACATTTCTTTTACTTTCCTTCACCAAAAAAAGATCAGCCTTCCTTTCAAAAAGGAATACTGATCTTTGGACAATCTTTATTTTGTAAAAATGGTTTTTCTTTCTTTCCAAGCAAATCCGGAAATAAGCAATATGAGAGTTCCCATAATTAGTACATATGTGGTAACTGCCCCAGCAACTCCAAACGCCTGTGATAAATACCCAAGACCGATTACTGGAAGACTCACGCCAAGATAAGTAATAACAAAGAAAGTTGAGACAATATTTCCTTTTGTTTTACTTGGAGCAACTTCATTTACTAGTGCTAAGCTTCCAGCATATGCGGGTCCATTCCCTCCCCCTATAAGTACGGCTGAAATCAGCAATAATGTTAGGGATTGTGTATAGATTGTTATTACTAGAAGCACAAGTCCCACTGCAAGAAAGGCATAACCGATTGTAATCAATTTCATTAATGATAGTTGTTTTAGTAAAATTTGATTTAATGCTGCAGCAATTAATCCGAGTGCTACTACAATTCCTGATATCGTTAAACTAGTAACTGTTGTAAAACTAGACAGATTAGAAGGGATTAAAGACATAAACATACTTATAATCGACCATGCAACAAAAGAAGTAAGGGAAGCTAACAGGAAAGGCTTCATGATTTCTTTTGGTACAAATGGCTTCTTTAATTGAACAGGCTTCAAACCTGGTCTAATATTTTCATTTAGGAAAAACAGTAGGATAAAACACGGAATAATAAATAATAAATGCACATAGTAAGATAATCTTAATGGGATTGGAGCAAAATCCCCTAGTAATCCGGAGAGAATTGGCCCAAATGCATTGCCGAGTGTGACGGCAAGGGCACATATTAAAGCAGTCTTTTTCGTATTTTTCTTCTCATCAAGTTCGGTTAAAGCAGCCACTGCTACTCCATTTAAAATACCAACAGACAAACCTTGGAATAATCGACCGAGAAGAAGCATTACCAAACCATTTGCAATGGTAAAACAAAAGGTTCCTATCAGCGAGAAGAAAATTCCTGGGATTAACACTTTCTTTTTCCCAATCTGATCAGATAATTGTCCGGCAATGACAATTGCAGGGATAACAGTAAAAGCGTAAATGGCAAACACAAGGGTAATCATCCCAGACGTAAGTCCCCATTCCGCACGATAAAGTGAATAAAGAGAAGCTGGTATGTTCGTTCCAAATAAGGTTAAAAACAAACTGCAGGCTACGAGCCAGTAAGATATTTTTTTGCTTAAAGTTTTTTGCTCTCTTAGTACCTGAATCGTGTCTGTACTTTGAATCAGCTTTTGTTGAAAAGCTGATTTATGGATGGCATCTGCATCTACTTCCACTACATCCATTAATCCTTGTAATCCTATTAAAAGAGTTTGTACTTGCTTCTCTTCTGCAGAGCTAGAAATTTGTATTCTTGTTGTTGCTTCTCTTTTATAATTTTTGGTTTTTATATCTTCAATATTTACATGATGCGTTCCAAATAAGCTGGATATACGAGCCAGAACTCCCGGCTGATCGTTTACAAGCATCGAAATGCGATATGCTGAAGTCATGAGCTCTTCACTCCCTTTTTAGTTTCCATCTTCTATTTTATGATTGAATAAATATAAAGTCTATACATTTGTAAGAAAATATAACATGAATTCTTCGACAAATTATTCCATGTTGATATTATACGATATTTATCTGTTTTTTCTGTCTTTAACAATGCTTATTTACTGTATTTTCAGAAAAGTCTTGTATATTATTTGTATATTTTAAAGTGGTACTTTTGGAAATAATAAAGAAATAATTGCAAAGTTGATTAAATTGTGAACAAATTTCGAATAAACAATATTATTGTGATTTTTTTCACAAAATATTATTGACCTAATAAAGAATCAACATGATAATAATAGGGTAAGAAACATAACTACAGTGGTAAACAAGAAAACCTTATTCAGGAGGATTAACAATGGAAGGCGCATCACTTCACGAAGTAGAAAAATTAGCCTTAAAAAAATTAAAAATCTATAAAAAAAGTAAGTTTCGCTTTTTTATGCGTGCCGTTGTCGCAAGTATGTTTATTGGCTTTGGTGTCATTGTTGCATTTAAAACTGGTAATTTCTTTTATGCAGTGGAATCACCGCTTGCCTATCCAATGGCAGCTTTAGTATTCGGGGCAGCTATTATTCTAATCGCCTATGGTGGCGGAGATTTATTTACAGGGAACACCTTTTATTATACTTATGCAGCATTAAGAAAAAAAATAAGATGGTCAGATGTCTTTAAAATTTGGGGAACAAGCTATGCAGGTAACATTATTGGAGCCATTTTCTTTGCCATCTTCATCTTGTTAACGGGGTTATTCAAGTCTCCTAGTGTAAATGACTATTTGCTTCATGCAGCACAAGCTAAATTGGAAGCACCCATAAGTGAACTTTTCTTTCGAGGCATTTTATGTAACTGGCTTGTCTGTTTAGCTTTCTTTATCCCTATGGCTTTAAAAGAAGATATTGCAAAAATTACTGTCATGATTTTATTCGTATTCTGTTTCTTTATTTCAGGCTACGAACATAGCATTGCCAATATGGCAACATTCTCTATTTCTTATGTACTAGATCAAAACCCAGCCATTACGATTCCAGCAATTATTCGCAATTTAATTCCTGTAACAGTAGGAAATTTAATAGGCGGAGTCGGATTCATGGGCGTTATGTACTATTATGTAAATAAACCATTTATGGATGAAGAATAAGGAAAATACAAAAAACCGATGCATCCCATTGTTGTATCGGTTTTTTAGCTTCATTATGGTATTAGTATATATGTATTTTTATATTTAGGACATTTTTAATGAGTAGTAGTACGTGATATAGTTGAATTTAATGCCTCCATCGCATTTATGATCCAAACCCATCCCTAAAAAAATCCCCCCTCATAAAACACACAAAAAAGTTCACAAAAATCACTTTGACTTTTTCCCATACAAGGCGTAAATTCTAATAGTATATTCAAATAATCAGATATATAAATATTCAAAAGAAGAAGGGCTACTATGAAATGGAATTGGAATGATAATCGATTTGAAAATTACTCGTTTGCATCTTTTAGAAAAGATATTACATCTGGCATCATTGTTGGTATTATTGCCATTCCTCTAGGGATGGCTTTTGCGATTGCATCTGGTGTAAATCCTGAATATGGAATTTATACAACCATAATCGCCGGAATTCTTATTTCTTTATTTGGAGGATCGAAGTTTCAAATTGGTGGTCCTACTGGTGCTTTTATCCCTATCGTGCTTGGCATCGTCCTCAGTTATGGTTTTGAAAATCTATTAATTGCCGGGTTTTTAGCTGGCATTATTTTAGTTTTATTTGGCGTATTTAGGCTTGGTTCCCTTATTAAATATATTCCGAGATCTGTCACCATTGGCTTTACCTCTGGAATCGCAGTAATCATTTTCACTGGCCAGATCCCAAATTTTTTAGGCCTGCAGGATATAGAAAACCATGAAGCCTTTCTTCTTAATATGGGAGAAATATTCCAGCATTTCGATACAGTTACTCCTTATAGTATTCTTACAGCTATTATTTGCCTTGTGATCCTTCTTTTGTCGCCAAAAATATTTCCAAAACTTCCGGGACCATTAATGGGATTAGTTATTTCTACCATTATTGCAACTATTTTTTATCCTAGTGAAATTGCGACTATAGATTCGGTATATGGTGGTATTCCAAATACATTACCATCCTTCCACCTTCCTGCTATAACTTGGGACAGGGTTACATTACTAATCCAACCTGCTTTTGTCATTGCCATTCTTGGTGCCATTGAATCCCTGTTATCTGCTGTTGTGGCAGATGGTATGACAAACAACAAGCATAATAGTAATAAAGAATTAATCGGACAAGGAATCGCTAATATGATTGCACCTTTATTTGGAGGCATTCCAGCTACTGGCGCAATTGCCCGTACTGCCACAAATATAAAGAGCGGCGCGGTTTCCCCTCTTTCTGGAATCATTCATGGGATTGTAGTCCTTATCATTTTATTAGTTCTTGCACCTTTTGCAGGCAGAATTCCGCTCGCAAGCATGGCTCCCTTATTAATGGTAGTAGCGTGGAATATGAGTGAACAGAAATCATTTCGAATGATTCTCCAAACAAAAACCGGAGATTCCCTTGTTTTAAGCGTTACTTTTCTGCTAACCGTCTTTTTTGACTTAACAACAGCAGTAGAAATCGGCTTGTTTTTGGCTATCATTATCTTTACTAAACGGATGAGTGATATAATGAAAACATCTCAACTACTACCTAGTGATTCAAATAAATTAGAAAAAATCGATCAAAAACGATCACATGGTTGTCCGCAAATCAGTATTTTCGATGTAGAGGGACCATTATTTTTTGGGGCTGCCCAAGCATTTGAACAAACCCTGTTGCGCTCCATTCATCGCACTCCTGAAATATTAATTTTGCGGATGGGGAAGGTTCCATTCATGGATTTAACTGGAGAGGCATATTTCGCCAATATTATTCAAAGCTTTTCCAAGCATGGCAAGGTTTTAATCTGTGGAATGAATCCTCAGCCAGAAAGCATCCTTCGGAAAACCGGCTTATATGAAAAAATTGGAGAAAAGCATTTCTTTATGCATACAGGTGATGCGATTGACTATAGCTTACTCATTGTTAATAAGCAGCAATGTGAAGGCTGTAAACATTTTGCTTTTCATGAATGCGAAACATTTTCCAATCAACAAGAACAGGAAATAAAAAAGAAAACAGCGATAGCATGGAAGTAAGTGAAGAAAGGGAGGAAGGCATTTGAATCTAGATATTCAACAATTTAAAGCAGATTTTTTTAAAGCACTAGCCCATCCTTTACGAATCAAAATATTAGAAATTTTGGCACAAGGCGATAAAAGTGTGAATGAAATTCTCGAGCTTTTAGAGCTGGAAGGTTCAGCTGTGTCACAGCAATTAAGTATCCTCCGTACTAAAAATATTGTTATTGGGAACAAAGAAGGAAACCGAGTCATTTATTCTCTAAGAGACCCAGCAATCATTGAACTTCTATCTGTTGCAAAAAAAATCTTTAACAATCATTTAATTGATACGATTACTATTTTAGATAAGGTAAAGGAAATGGAAAAAGGATAAAGAGCATGGAAATTATTTATTTCAAATAATTTCCATGCTCTTTTAGTGAAAACAATACGATTGAAAATATGTTAAAAATCAATGAGATAAGATTAGTCCATCCTCTTCCATCTCTTCTGGTTTTTCTGCGACAATTTCTATTAACACTTTATGTGGCAAGCAAATAATGGTTTGGCCAGGTATGCCTTTCCACCCCATCTTTACTCCAATCTGGTCTGGACTATTATCTTCTTTAATTCTAATTTGCTCGTTCTCCACTTCAATTAGATTATATTGTTTGCCTTTTCCTTTAATCATGAATTGCTCATTTTCCGTATGTCCAGTTAAGTCTACTTCACGAATGACTTTGCCGTCCTGTGTAATAATGGCGATGACTTTATTTCCTTCTTCTTCCTTACTTTGATTCATCGCAAATACGGCCATTGGGACAAATGAAATGACTAGGAGGATAACGACCATTATAATATCAAAGGGTTTTATCATCTTAGAGTATTTTCTCATCGAAAACTTCCCTCTCTATCAGCTAATATACATGTATATTATAAAGGTTTTTATAGTAGAAACATATGGATAGAGACAAATCGTCGATAAATTGCCATATATTTAGCTGCAGACTAAACATGTGAAAACCACCGAACTCGTTCGATGGCTTTTTCACAATTATGGTTTAAGGATAACCTTAATCACTTTATCCTCATGATCATTAAACATCTGGTAGGCATTACTTGCATCATCTAAAGAAATGCGATGTGTAATGATTTCCGTTGGATCGATTTTCCCATTCGTAATCCAATCAAATAACATTGGCATATAATGAATAACTGGCGCTTGTCCAGTTTTAACTGTAATGTTGCGCTCAAAAATAGTTCCTAATGGAAACATATTATATTTCGAGCCATAAACTCCTGTTAATTGCATCGTTCCGAATTTGCGCACTGCATTCATACCAATTTCAATAGCGCTGAGTGTTCCTCCTTGAAGTTTTAATTTTTGCCCGATTGCTTCCATTGGCGTTTTCTTTCCGTCCATCCCTACACAATCTATTACTACATCTGCACCTCCAGAAGACAATTCCTTGATATAGTTACCTGTATCCTCATGATTATCGAAATTAACAATTTCTACTTGATTCATTTTTTTGGCATGGTTTAGGCGGTAAGGAATATTATCAACGGCAATAACTCGCTTTGCCCCTTTCATCCAAGCAAATTTTTGGGTCATTAACCCCACAGGACCACAGCCCAATACAACAACTGTATCGCCATCCTTTACCCCCGCATTTTCAACACTCCAATAAGCAGTTGGAAGCACATCAGACATAAATAGCAGGGCTTCATCCTCTAATTCACAGGACTCTGGGATAACAAAGGGCACAAAATTTCCATATGGGACACGTAATAATTCAGCTTGTCCTCCTTGATAATCACCATATCGCTCTGTGAAACCAAAATAGGCTCCTGTATCGGCAATATCCTTATTAGGATTTGCATTATCACACTGGCTTTCCATATCATGTTCACAATAATAACAATGTCCACAAGCAATATTAAATGGGAGCACTACCCGATCTCCTTTTTTAACTCTTGTTACTTCTGGACCTACCTCTTCTACAATCCCCATTGGCTCATGTCCGATTACATAGTCTTTTTCAGTTGGTAAAGCTCCTTTATATATATGTAAATCTGAACCACAAATAGCTGTTGAGGTAATTCGCACAACAATATCGTCTTTCTTTTGGAGCTTTGCATCTTCCACTTGTTTAACTTGAACATCCTTTGTTCCTTGAAAAGTGACAGCTTTCATTTGCACACTCCTCCTGTTTTTTTTATTGTTTACCTATACCAATCTGAACGCACACAGCAAACATCCAAATATTTCCGGATAATCCTTATTATCTTTACCTATTCTAAACAATAAAATTACAATTCTGACATCACCATCCAAAAATTACCCTTTACTATACAAAGTATGTACTACAAATATCTACAATTTATGAGGAGGAGAAAATGAAGAATACATTCACAAAAATGATTAGTGCTTTATCAGTTACATGCTTACTTGGTTTATCTAACTATATCGCCGCCCCATCTTCTGTAAGCGCTGCAACCTTTTCAGATTCAATCAATGTTAGTAAAATTGCCTCTTACAGTACTGGATTATCAGATAAAGATGGTGGTGTAGCGGAAATTGTAAAGTACAACCCAGATATTCATAAATTCTATGTTATTAATGGAAAGCAACAAACAATTGATATTGTAGATTTATCATCTTTAGAATCCAATACACTTCAACATTTGTCCAAAGAGAAATCTATTAATATAGCAGAACTACTTAACAGTGATAGCTTTCAATATGGGGATTTAACTAGCATTGACATTAATACGGAGAAACAAATTGTCGCAGCAGCAGTTCAAGATGAAAATTATTCCAAAAATGGACGTATCGTTATCATGGATTATGAGGGGAATATCCTACATACATTTGAAGCTGGTATTCAGCCTGATAATGTCGTTATATCAAAAGACGGCAAGTATATTCTATCTGCAAATGAAGGAGAACCAAGATTAGGCTTAGAAAATGGTGTTGATCCAGAAGGCTCTGTTACAATTATTAACTATGAAAAGAAACAAGCAAATACCATTCTATTTGATGATACTACAGTAATAGATTCGGATGTACATATCCGGAACAATGGTACTCTAGCTGATGCAGTTCGAGATTTAGAGCCTGAATATATCGGACTTTCTACGGATGGCAAAACAGCATTCATATCTCTCCAAGAAAATAATGGCATTGCAAGAATTAATGTAGAAACAGGCAAAGTTCTTTCTGTAAAGTCATTAGGATTCAAAGATCATTCATTACCGGAAAATGGTTTGGATGCAGCAAGAAACGATAAAATTGAAATCGAATCCTTACCAATATTAGGCGTGTATATGCCAGATTCGATTGAGGTAGTTGAAAAGGATGGCACTACTTATTTATTGACAGCAAATGAAGGCGATGCAACAGAATGGGAAGAATTTGTTAACATAGAAGATTTCAAAAAGGTCAAAGATTCAATCCAACTAGATTCTTCTCTATTTAAAGGATTTACTAAAGAAGAGGCAGAAGCAGCATTTGAACAGATGAAAAACTCTGGTGATTATGACAAATTAGAAGTACTGACAGACCGCGGAAACGATGCAATCTATACTCTAGGTGGACGTTCTTTCTCGATTTGGAATGCTGACACAATGGAACTAGTATTTGATAGTGGAAGTGAATTCGAAAAGATTACAGCAGAGCGATATCCAGACTATTTCAACTGGTCAAACGATGATGATGTATTTGAAAAAAGAAGTGCCAAAAAAGGCCCTGAACCAGAAGATGTAAAAGTAGGAACGATTGGCAACGATCTTTATGCATTTATTGGCTTAGAACGTATTAGTGGTGTCATGACGTACAATATCACAAATCCATCAAATGCAACATTCGCTAATTATATTAATACAAGAGATTTTTCAAATGCTATCAGTGGTGACGTTGGTCCAGAAGGCCTTGCCTTTATTCCGGCAGAAGACAGTCCCACTAAGAAACCATTGGTATTAGTTGGGAATGAAGTAAGTGGTACGGTTGCTGTTAATGAATACCAAGTTGATCCTTTGTTTCCAATCGAGTCGATTGAACTGAATCAAACAACTATCAGCATAGAAGTTGGACAGACCTTCCAGTTAGAAGCATCCATTCTCCCAGAGAATACTACGGATAGTATAGAACTAATTTGGACTAGCTCTAATACAGATGTCGCTACCGTAAATGAAGAAGGATTAGTAACTGGAATTGCGGAAGGATCAGCTTCTATACTAGTAGAAACAAAAGATACCAAAAATCGAATCGAAGCAAGTATTACTGTAAAAGAGAAACAAGTAGCTGAAGATGAAACACCAGTAGATACACCTGACGAGAATGATATGGAAGAAGTGCCAGCTGAGTCAATAGATGAAGATGAGGGAAATTCGGAAGTCGGACCAGGTAAGAATAATGAAAATGTTGCAGACGATGCCATAAATTCCCTTGAAGATTCCCAAGGGAATGACGCTACAGATGATTCTTTAGAGGTTACAGCAACAGGAAACCAACTACCTGATACAGCAACAACTAATTATTCCTTCTTACTGTTTGGATCCTTATTATTAATACTTGGTGGAGGTAGTTATCTTCTTATTTATCGCCATGAAAAAGGATAACTATTAAGAAAAACGTATGGCATCCGTTTAGGTAGAGAAATACTTCCTTTCATCCATAAAAAAAGTGTCAAAAACTCTTTAAAGAGTCTTTGGCACTTTTTAATTTAGTATAAATGGGAAGGTTCTCATAGCTAAAACCTGCCAGAACGAAAAATCGAATAAATAAGCCAGGCAACCATTAGCATCGCAATCGAAAAGCCGATTTCAATAATCGGAAATTTCCAGAGAATTGTTTGTACCCCACTAAGAGCAACACCAATAATTAAACCAACCATAACAATACTTAGAGCAAGTAAAACAATACTAAAAGCTATCTGGTTGCTAAATCGATCCATCTTTTTCATTAATAATTCCAATTGTGGTGATGTAAATTCTACTTCTACTTTTCCTTTTCGTAGAATTCCCATAAACTGTTTAGCAGTTAACGGAATATCTTTAAGAGAAGCAAAATATTCTGGAATCTCTTCCGCAATGCTTTTAATTATTTTCCAAGGCTTAAGTTTATCTAAGAAAAGCTTCTTACCAATAGGTTCAGCCACATCAAATACGCTAAAAGTAGGATCTAGTGCAACGACTACTCCCTCCATTGTCATCAATGACTTACCTAAAAGCGTTAACTCCGATGGGATTCGGATATTGTGACGGAATGCAATGAAAAATAAATCATTAATTGCTTCCCCAACGCTTACATCTTGCAAGGGAATATCATAATATTTATCGCGCATTTCCTCTACATCAGCCGTTAATTTTTTTATATCCACATTCTCAGGAATCATTCCTAAATCAGAAATAGCGCGGATGATTCCTTTCGTGCTTTTATTGCGAAGAGCGACCACAAAAGAGGCAAAATTCTTTTTCGTATAAGATGAAAGTTGTCCTACCATTCCAAAATCTAATAAAACGATTCTCCCATCCTGGAGTGCAAGAACATTTCCAGGATGAGGATCTGCATGGAAATGACCGACTTCTAAAATCTGGTAGAATATCGTGTATGCTAACCTTTCAGCAAGTAATTCACGATTGATTCCTGCTTCATCTAAGCGATTGTAATCAGATAACTTTATTCCCTCTATATAATCCATCGTCAATACTTTCTTTGTGGAATAATCCCAATAGACAGAGGGAATAACAACATAGCCCAACGATTTATTCTGCTCGAAAAAACGATCCATATTTCGTGCTTCTATACTATAATTAAGTTCAATAAGCAGCCCTTTTGCTAGTTCATCGACTATTTCACGAAGGCCATATTGCTTCGCCCATGCCCATGTATTTTCAGCTATTCGAGCTAAATCAGCAATAATTTCTAAATCTGTTTCGATGATTGCCTGAATATTAGGACGTTGTATCTTTACAGCAACATTTGTCCCATCCTTAAGGATAGCTTTATGCACTTGACCAATGGACGCTGCGGCTAGAGGATCCTCAGAAAAATGCTTGAACAGGTGATCTACAGAATCACCTAATTCTTCTTCCAAAATCCGTACTGCCTCTCCATATGTAAACGGAGGTACTTGATCTTGCAAATCTTTTAGCTCATTAATGATTTCTGGAGGAATTAAGTCAGGACGTGTGCTGGCAATTTGTCCAAGCTTAATAAATGTTGTTCCAAGTTCTTCTAGAACTAAGCGGATGCGACGTCCCGTACTTTTAGGAGGATGTTCTTTATGAAAAAAAAACTTCTCCTCCAGTCCCATTTTATTAGAAAAGAAGCCTATTCCGTTTCGAGCGAGAATAGACGTGATTTTCCGATATCTTTTCATCTGTCTAATACGTTTACTTACACCCATTTACAAACCCACTTTATTCGTCGAGATTTTTTCTTTCTAATGCCTCTATTCTTTTTTCTAATTTCTTCACATCATCTAAAGTGGCTAACTTCATTTCTGCATATGCAGCATTAACCTTTTCTTTTGCAACTGTTTCCAGCTGGCCTTTCATTTCCTCTCCCTTTTGAATCAAGTGATTGATTAAATCCTTTGACTCATTTTTGCTTACTTCTCCTTTTTTCACTAACTCTTCTACTGTTTTCTCTACTTGTTCTTTACCAGCAATCGCTAAACCTAAACCTAAGGAAAGTGCTTTTTCAATTGTTGTTCTCATCTTTCAAAAAACCTCCTTATTTTCTTTTCTAGAATCTTTCATTTTCCCTCAGACAATTTTCTATTTGTGATTAAAGTAATCCAAATAACGTGTAAAGTCAAATCATACGGGAGTAATTTCAACGATAGTGCCAACATATTTATGATATGCTCATTAAAGTAAATAATGGTTACTTTTTCAAATATGTGAAGGTGTAATTTTGAAAAGAAAAGGCTGTTTTCTAAAGAATTGTTGTTTTTTCAATAGGAAAAAAGAATTAATAGGAAACAATTAGCAGCCGGAATACAGAAGACTCCTGTGGGATTAGCGAGACAGTCTGAGACCCCGGAGGCGAAGCTGAGGAGGCTTAAGCTTAGCCCCACGGAAAGCGAAGTGTATTCCGGCTGCGGGTAATCGCAACAAACTTTACGAAAACAGCCAAAGAAAAAGAAGATTGTATGTAGAACCGAATGTCTCTATTCTGAAATAACGTCTTAGCTCCAAACCTTTCCAACATTTTTCAAGTAAAAGCCCTCCCAATTTTATTCTTTTCCCTGTATGATAAGAAAGGCGTACTCTTGAGGCTTTGCCTGAGTGAATGTTTACAGAAAAAGAACGGAGTAAATAAATGAGTGCATCTATACCTTTCATTTCCCACTATGGGTACATTGCCATATTCGCTCTTTTTGCATTAAGTGGTCTTGGTATTCCTATACCAGATGAAGCATTATTAACCTTTGTAGGTTATCTTACTTCTATTTCCGTGATGAATTTTCTTCTTGCAGATATTATTTGCTTTATTGGTGCTCTAAGCGCCATGATTATTAATTACACTTTAGGAAGAAAAATAGGCAAACCATTCCTGCTTACACACGGAAAATGGATAAAGCTTACTCCTGCAAAATTAGAAAGAGTGGAAAAATGGTTTGATAAATATGGTCCATGGACAATTATCATTGCTAATTTCATACCCGGCGTTAGAAGATTGACCTCCTACTTTTCAGGTGTATCTGGCATGAATCTATCAAAATATATCCTTTTTGCCTCTATCGGTTCCTTCCTTTGGTGCCTGCTTTTTACTATTATTGGCTACTATATTGGAGTGCTTCCGTTTTAAACGGGAGCTTATTCTTTTAGGACTTAGTAGATGGATAATTCAACGATTCATACATATTCAGCCTAACTCCAATATCACAAATTCCCTTTTTCTAAAAATAAAAGGCAGCCCAACAAGGACTACCCACTTAAATATCGCTTAAACAAACAAATCTGATGATAAATAACGTTCCCCCGTATCTGGTGCTATGCAAAGCACTTTAGCTGTCGGAGGAAGTTCTTTTGCGATTTGCACAGCAAAATGCGCACTTGAAGCACCTGATGCACCTACAAAAATGCCTTCTTCTGCTGCAAGTCGTCTTGCCATTACTTCCGCATCGGGATCTTTAATTAGTAATATTTCATCAAAAATATCACGATTTAGAATCTTAGGAATGAATCCAGGGCCCGTTCCTGGAATTTTATGAGGACCTGGTTTTCCACCTGATAAAACTGGAGAACCGAATGGCTCTACTACATATATTTTTATACCAGGAATCATTTTCTTTAATTCTTCGCCGACTCCTGTAACCGTTCCACCTGTGCCAGCAGTCAATACCAGTGCATCTAACTTTCCATCAAAAGCTTCATTAATTTCCACAGCTGTCGTTCCACGATGGGCATCAGCATTGGCCGGATTTTCAAATTGCATTGGAATGAAGCTATCAGCAATATCACTTGCTAAACGATTCGCTTCATCAATCGCTCCTTGCATGCGTCTGCTTCCCGGTGTTAAATGAACCTCTGCCCCATATGCTTTTAAAATCTGCACTCGCTCTTTTGTTGCATTATCTGGCATCGTAATAATGCAACGGTATCCTTTCACTGCAGCTACCATTGCTATTCCTATCCCTGTGTTTCCTGATGTTGGTTCAATAATGGTACTTTTACCTGGAATAAGCTTGCCTTCTTTTTCTGCATTTTCAATCATATTTAAAGCGGCACGGTCTTTCACACTGCCACCAGGATTAAAAGATTCTAGCTTTATATACACTTCCGCCCCAATTTTTTCAGGGATTTTATTTAATTGAACAATTGGGGTATTGCCTATTAATTCAAGTACCGATTTGTAAAGCTTCATTTCTATATTCCTCCTATAATTCTCGAGCATATTCTTCAATCATACTGCTCATTTCTTCTACCCTAGCTGTGACTTTTTCTGCATAAGTAAAGTCCCCATAGCAATATGGGTATCTAAAATTGAACTTGTCGTTATTACATGTATAAAGTGTTGGTGATCGTTCCACCATATATTCCGAATAGTTTTTTGCCGATTCCTCACTATGTTCGACTAGATTGTTACTGACAATAAAGTCAATATAACCTGGTCCCATATTATAGCTCTGGATAATTGCCTCAAGATCGACCCCTTGTTTCTCGCCATACTTGTACATTTCAGCAAAATGAAAAACTCCTTGTTTTATACTTTCTGAAGGGTCTTCAATTGCATTTCTTTTCAGGCCTGCTGATTCAGAGGATTGCATCGGATCATTTCCTTTTCCATGACTTTCTTGATCCATTATTGCAAGTAATATTGGTGCTAGCTCCTCTGCATTTAACTCATTTGATTCTAGCTCATTTGAAATATCCGGTAAGTACTTCAATAATCTTTGTTCATTATTTTGTTTAATCGTACTACTAGTAAATAAATAGCCAAAATATATAACCATTATTAAAATAATAATGGTGTTCGTTGCTGATTTTCTTTTTTTCTTCATTCCTATCCCTCGTTGACGCTTAAAAATCAATTAAACGTTTCCTGATTTTTTACCGTTCCCTATACATTTATTCATTATACAAGAAACAATAGTGAATTTCATTCCTTGTGAAAAAGAACTTTTTCAAAATTGCTTTATATTGGGTTATACAAAAGCAAAAAAGACTTAGCTAATGCAACAAGCGCTAGCTAAGTCTAAATCATTTTTCGTGGATTCAAATTTTATTTTATTCCCATTAATTCTGAAGCGATTCCGGAAGAGCAGACCTTCCTGCCTCCATAAGTACTTTGTCTCTTCCTAAGAAAATGGACAAGATAATGATAAACACTCCCGTTCCTATTAATAACCATTCGATTTCCATGAAATCAGCAATTGGACCGAATATTAGCATTCCAATGGGCATCATAGAAGTAGAAATCATTCCCATTACACCGAAGACTCTTCCTAAAAATCCTTCTTCTATTTTTTCCTGCAATAAAACAGTGGTTGGCGTATTAAAGATTGGCATAGCCAAACCAAATATGGCCATGAAAACTAAATAGATCCAAAACATAGGAATAATCCCAAGTGCAAACGTACAAACTCCCATCATGCAGCTTGCAAGTGTCATTGTTTTTATTTTATTTTCAAAGCCGCCCCATGATGCAATGACGCCTCCCCCTATCATCATTCCAATGGAAAAGGCAATTTCTATTGCAGTTAATCGCCAGACATCCTCTCCAAAACTACGAGTAACCTGCAAAGGAGTCAAGAATGCTGCCGGCGCCATAAGCACGAAAAAAATCGCAAAAAAGAAAAAGAATTTTTTCAAAAAAGCATGATTATTTACATACTTCAGTCCTTCTTTAAAATCACTAAAATAACTAGTCGATTGGGTTTCCGTTGCCCTTTTATGTGCTGGAATCTTTAAAAAGGCAAGCAAGGTAATGATCGCAAGCACTGCTGTAACAACATCAATGAAAAAGATTGTTTCAATAGATGCAAATGTTAATAATGCAGCACTTACCATCGGTGAAATGAACATAATAATAGCTTGAATGCTCCCATTAACACCATTTACCTTTGTCAGCTTATCTTTTGGAACAATTTGGGGCAATATTGCCCCAACAGATGGTGTTTGAATCCCTGTTCCAAATGCTCGAACTGCTGCCATCACAAAGAGCAGCCAAATTGGATCATATCCTATTAAAAAGAGAATGGCCAACACCAACGTAGCAAAAGCAATAAGCCCATCTGATAACATAATTAGCCGTTTCCGGTTATAGCGATCTGCCCATACACCAGCTATTGGCGATAAAATAAAGGTTGGAAGAAACCCACATAAAATATAGATTGTCATCATTAAACCAGATTCTGTTGTTAGCGTTATATACCACATTATCGCATATTGGACGAGTGACGATCCAAACAAAGATATCGTCTGGCTACTAAGAAATAACACGATATTCCGATACCAATTTTCTTTATGATTAACTGTACTCATTCATAAACCTCACATTCATTTTGATTAGTTAGAATAAGTCTACCTATCTTTACTAAGGCGCAGAGAAAAGAGCGAAGATATGGTATTCTTCCCTCTTATTATTAACCATATATTCAGGTTTCCAATAAATAGACAGACCAATCCCATTTCTTCTTATAAGAAGAACATCCACGTATTTAATTAACGTTGAAAATTGGGAATCTTAATCTCATTGATGCTGTCAAAAGGAAAACCTCCGTTCATTACAAAATTCCATTTAATCTTAGCATACACTCAATATTGGATACAATCGTATAGAAGAGGTATTTTTCATTTATTATTCAAAATTTTTGTAAAACAAGTATGTATATATTAATTTATTCTGTTAAACCTACTTATTTTAAGCTGAAATTTGATTTTTTCAGCCATAACCACTCCCTTTTCAGCCTAAATTTGTTTTTTATCAGCCATAACCACTCCCTTTTCAGCCTAAATTTGTTTTTTTCAGCCAAACTCAC
>NZ_JVDT01000088.1 GCF_001076885.1 Bacillus sp. 522_BSPC | reverse complement strand
AGCTGGATTAATTAAAAAGCGGAGGCGCCTTGCTTATCAGCGTTCAAACTGGAGGGCTTCGACTGAGATAAAGGAAACACGACGAACGCTAGTGAGTCGATGTTGACTTATCGTAGGGAGGAGACTGAAGTTTGCTAGCTGATAGGCGCCAGAGCTGGATTGATCATAAAGCGGAATGGGACTGGGTAAAAAAGAGAGAAATAGGAGATGGCAACAAATTCTTGATTATAAATAGAGG
Organism: Bacillus sp. 522_BSPC; assembly: GCF_001076885.1. Taxonomy (GTDB): domain Bacteria; phylum Bacillota; class Bacilli; order Bacillales; family Cytobacillaceae; genus Niallia; species Niallia hominis. The sequence goes on along the minus strand of NZ_JVDT01000088.1, from coordinate 10,036 downwards.
ATAAGGAAAGGGATATTTTCACTAAAATTCCCTTCCTTATCCTCTTTTTGATTTTATCGAAATGCCTGCATGATTTTCTCGTTTCTTTCCACAACTCGATTATAATAGGATTCAAATAGCGGTAGTTCCTCTTCCTGTAATTGATCTGCAAATAAAAACTCGGCATGATCTTTTAAAGCGAGTAGCAATTTAGTCATCACTTGATCGACTGTTAAAGACACTCCTAACAATTCTGCTAAAGATGCCATTACTTCAGGATTTATTTCTGGATATTCAAACTTTGTCGTTTCTCCTTGTAGACCAGAAGAATAGAATTGTTTGATGATGTCCGCTCTTTCCTGCCCACTTCCATTTACGCAAAGATAAATTTGAACAGCTACTCCGCTTCTTAAGCGTCTCTGTGAAATTCCCGCAAACTTTTTGCCATCTATGCTTAAATCATAGCTTCCTGGACAATAGGAACCCACAATTTCCTTTGCTTCCATGCATTTGCCATAATCCTGAAACATATATTGAATCAATTCGAACATCGTTTCATAGCCACTGTTAATATCAATTCGTTTCTCCTGCTCTGGAAGAATAAGAGATATGTTTAGCACGTCTTTATCTAAAACAACAGCTAAACCACCTGAATTACGAACAATATATTGGTAGCCCTGTTCTTTTAAAAAAGCTAACGCATCTTTTAAATGAGGTAGCCTCGTATCCTGTATCCCTAATACAATCGTCCGATCATGTACCCAAGTTCTTGCAGTAGCAGGTACTATCCCGCTTCCAACAGAAGAACATAAAGTATCATCCATTCCAAATGAATGCAGTGCTGATACATGTAAACCTGTTGTGGACTGATCGATGATTCTCCATTTATCCTGTTTTAACAAACTAGTATTGCCGACCATCACTTAGCTCCTTTTTGTTTAAACAACCATCTATTCTCTTTTTTAAAGATATAGTCTTATTATTCATTCACAATGATTTATTATAACGAAATTAGAGCTATTTCAAAAGATATCTTCTCGTTTTTGTTGGTAATTTTCATACTATTTTTTTAAAAGAAGGCTCTGTTATTATTTATTTTCTTGTAATATGAAAAAAATAGGCGGAGAATTTCCGGCTAATGTATATAGAGCGAGCATAATCAGCAGATATAAGCGGAGATATTCCGAATAACTGCTCTAAATAAGACAAAATTCAAAGATTTGGATACGATAAACGAAAAAATGTCCCTTATTTTTAAGGAAGTATGGATATTTCCCCATTTAAACGGAATTTTTCCGTTTATTTTCAAAAAAACAGTATAAACAAATTCAGTTATAAATAAACCTAGAAGAAAAATCTTCACTCCAATAGTAAAAAAATTGATAGACTTTCATTTAGTTTGGCCCAGGGGTTACCCAAACTTTGTATATAAAAACATTGTCTAATACCTTTTTTTCGGTATGTACAACAAAATGAGGAACGGATCCTAAGAAAAAAGAAAGAGCATAAGCTATTTTATAATCAAGAGTTATATATCCATCAATAGTTCTTCCATAAATCTCATTAGCTATTGAATCTGCCCACACTTCTGATTCCCATAATGTTTCAAAAACAACGTCTTCCCTTTTCCATCTTATTTCCATAAATCTTATAACTCCCTTCCTTGATTTCCTTATGATTCTCTATTTATGGGTAATGTTTATTTTAAATAATATCAGCTTTTTAAAGCATAGTTGCTACTCTTTATTAATTATTCCTTTTTAAAATTTTATAATGATCCTTCTGCATAAGTGGGATAAGGGGAGGGATAAATAGCGAAACTCAAAAAAGACGCCTCCCTAACTTTAAGGAGACGCCCTTCTTAAAAAATTACTTCGTTAAGCTTTGACCTGCTGTAATTAGAGCTAATTTATAAACATCTTCTTCGTTACATCCACGAGAAAGGTCGTTTACAGGAGCATTTAGTCCTTGAAGAATTGGTCCAACTGCTTCAAAGTTACCTAGTCTCTGTGCAATTTTATAGCCAATATTTCCAGCTTCTAAGCTTGGGAATACAAATACATTTGCATCCCCTTGTATTGGAGAATCTGGAGCTTTTTGTTTTGCTACAGACGGAACAAATGCAGCATCAAATTGGAATTCACCATCAATAACTAATAATGGATCTCTTAATTTAGCCTCCGCTAAAGCACCTTCTACTTTTTCTGTTTCTGGTGATTTTGCAGATCCTTTTGTAGAGAAGCTTAACATCGCAACACGTGGATCAATGTCAAACATTCTTGCTGTCTTTGCACTTTCCACAGCAATTTCCGCAAGGTCTTGGCTATCTGGAGTAATATTGATTGCACAATCAGCAAATACGTATTTCTCGTCTTCGCGAACCATGATGAATACACCAGAAGTCTTTTTCACGCCTTGTTTTGTTTTAATGATTTGTAAAGCTGGACGAACAGTATCAGCTGTTGAATGAATCGCGCCACTTACTAAACCATCTGCTTGGTTAGCATATACAAGCATTGTTCCAAAATAGTTTTCATCTAATAGGATTTTACGAGCATCTTCTTCTGTTACTTTTCCTTTACGTCTTTCTACAAAAGAAGCAACAAGTGCATCGAACTGAGCATATTTCTTTGGATCATAAATTTCAGCGTTTTCTAAAGAAACACCTAGATTGTTTGCTTTAGCTTGAACTTCTTCTATGTCACCAATTAAAACAGGAATTAAAATTTTATCTTCTGCTAAACGACCAGCAGCTTTTAAAATTCTTTCATCTAATGCTTCTGGGAAAACAATCTTCACGTTTTGACCAGTTACTTTTTCTTTTAAACTTGTAAATAAATCACTCATTAAATTTCTTCCTCCTTTTTATGTACACTTATTAGGATACTCTACCATGGTAAAAATTCAAGGAATATTCCTTACTTTTTTCTAATTTTATCCCCCAAAAACACGATTAGTTCACGTTCCTCATACATATGAGATAAAAGTAAATATGGATGAAATGCTCCCTTTATACAATCTGATATTTCCCTATAATTATCTTCCTTATACTTTATTGTGCTATTTCAAACTTCTTTTTATATCAGTCACAATTTGTTCACAATTTACTCAAGGTTTATTCCGTTTGTATCTGGAGAAACTATGATATAGTTAAAATCATATAAACGTTATTAAATAAGGAGTGAACATATAAATGAGTGAAGCGGCAAAAACATTAGATGGCTGGTATTGTCTTCATGACTTCCGAACTGTAGATTGGACAACCTGGAAAATGTTACCTGATGAAGAGAGACAAGCAGCAATCAACGAATTTCAAGGACTCTTGGAAAAATGGAACGTTGTTCAGGAAAATACTAGCGGCAGCCATGCCCTATATACAATCGTTGGACAAAAAGCAGACTTTATGATGATGATTCTGCGCCCAACTATGGAAGAATTACAGCAACTAGAAACAGAATTCAACAAAACAAAGCTAGCTGAATTTACAATTCCAGCTCATTCCTATGTGTCTGTTGTAGAATTAAGCAATTATCTACCATCGGATTCTGATAAAGACCCGTATGAAAATCCATATGTGAAAGCAAGATTATACCCTATCCTTCCGACATCCAATTATGTATGCTTCTATCCAATGGATAAGCGTCGTCAAGGGGAAGACAACTGGTATATGCTTCCGATGGAAAATCGTAAAGACTTAATGCGTAGCCATGGGATGATTGGTAGACAATATGCTGGGAAAGTAAAACAGATTATTACGGGATCTGTTGGCTTTGATGATTATGAGTGGGGAGTAACATTATTTTCTGATGATGTTCTTCAATTCAAAAAACTAGTATATGAAATGCGTTTTGATGAAGTGAGCGCTCGCTATGGTGAATTCGGCTCTTTCTTTGTAGGAACCATTCTTAAACAAGAGGCAATAACAGACTATCTACATGTAAATGAATAAATGGGAGTAGTTCTCTAAAAGAATTTAACTTTGTATAGTTTTTAATCTATGACGGAGCAAAACTTTTAGAGAACGCTCCTTTTTTAACGCATATAGCTTTCTTAAACCTACATTCTATATATCATATACCTTAAGCAATTGTTAAAATTCATATTGCTTGAAGCCTCTTAAAGGCAATATACGTTCCTCACCTAGTCCTTCTTAATAACCTCTTCTATTTAAATTGCAACTCCTTGTCATAACTTATTCTGTTTCCTCATAGGATGAAATAGTGAGCGATGACCTATGAATGAATTAACATTCACCGTCTACTTCTAATTTCTACATTTTATGGTCAACTTCGATGCTTGGAAGTATGTTGTGAAGATTGGATAAAAGACAATGGAGGGATGAAAATGAGTCAATCTAATTATGGAAACTATGGTTATCCGCAGGGCTACGGGAATTTCCCCGGACAAATTCCTACCTACGGGAATCAGCAAATGTATCAGCCACAAGCACCGATTCAGCAAGGAGTACCTACACCTACTCCTGCACCTACACCAAGTGCAACACCTACTACCTTGCCAGGACAGCTGCCAATTGAAGCGTCTTATATTGAGAATATTTTACGCCTTAACAAAGGGAAGATAGCAACTGTATATACAACATTTGAAAACAACAGAGAATGGAATGCAAAAATCTTTAAAGGCATTATTGAAGCTGCAGGGCGAGATCATCTTATCTTAAGCGATCCACAAACAGGAACTCGCTATTTAATTCCAATGCTATATGTGGATTACGTTACATTTGACGAAGAAATTGAGTATGAATATCCGTATGGCGTTGCAGCACCAAATCTAACTACATATCCGCCTAGATAAGTCAAAAGCGCCTATGTTATTAAAATATTATTAGTGCATCACTTATATAGTGGTGTACTTTTTTGTTTTACAATACTTTCAGCTTATAAAAAAGGGAATGGAAAAAATCCCTTTTTTTACGTTATACAAGCTATTTAGATATTTTATGCTTCACCAAAAAATAAGCAGTTATCCATGCAGTAATAGGAATAACAAGTGTAACACCAGTTCCTGCACTCAGAATTGTAATCATTTCTGCACTGAATATTTTTGAATTGATGATTTCTCCTATTGAATAGGATAAGTCCTTAAACCAAATTAGCAGGGCAATATATCCGCCAAAGAAAGCGAAAAATAATGTATTTGTACTTGTTCCTAGAATATCTTTGCCAATACTTAATCCAGCCCTGTATAATTCCCCTCTACTAATATGAGGATTGTGAAAATGAATTTCACGCATTGGCGATGAGATGGCCATGGCTGTGTCTGTAATGGCACCAATTGTACTCATGATAATTACAGAAGTGCCAATTTTAATAAAATCTACACTGATAGTAAAGGAAAACATACTAAGTTCCTCTAATTCTTCGACCCCAAATCCCTGAATCATTGCTTTATTCGATAGGTAGAGAATAAACACGAGCAGAAGAGTAATCGTAATCATGGTGGATAAGAATGCCGTCTTTGTTTTGATATTCACTCCATTAATATAAAATAGGTTGATACAGCTAATTACTATACTTGCAAATAGGGTTAGGATAATCGGATTTATGCTTGGGTTAGTCATGAAAATCGTAATAATAATAACCACACTAAAGTTAAAAAATAGTGCAAAAAACGAATTTACTCCCTTTGTTCCACCTATAATGCTCATTAAGATAAATAAAATAATACCTAGCACCACTAATACATTCATTCGCTTGCTCGCTTTCTGTTAACGAAAAAAATAGTTATATATAAACCTATCGGAATCGTTAACACAATTCCTATACCGCCAGCTAGTGCTCGAGCCAATTCTAATGATAGATTCATCGAGAGTGTAAAACCTAATGGCGACGCATTTTTAAAATAAAGGATAAGCATTGGTATTGTTCCACTAATATAGGCAAAGAGCAAAATATTCGTCATGGTTCCCATTATATCCTTTCCAATCTCTCTTCCTGATGTTATTAGCGCTTTAACTGATATATTGTTATTCTTTTCATATAATCCAAATATGGAAGAAGACATCGTAATAGCTACGTCCATCACAGCACCGAGCGACCCAAGAAATAATCCCGCTAGAAAAACCAATTTATAAGGACGAGTAATAAATTGTAGCTCCTCATAGCGAAGACCTTTTTCTGAAGTTACCCATAAAACGAAGTAAGTAATGGCTAAAGAAAGAAAAGTACCTAATAAGGTTGCTATAATCGCTGCATATGTTTTTTCATTTCGCCCACTTACGAGTATAAGAGAAATAATCGTAAATATAATAACACTGATACTACAAATTATAAGGAGACTTTTCTCTGAAGTGTTTACATAAACATCCAATGCAATCGATAATATAATGGCATTAATGACTAAACTAAACAGAGAAAACAGTCCTTGCCTTTTACCTACAAATAATAAGGAAAAAATAAAAACCCACGTAATCATCAACAAATATTTATCCCGTTTTATATCGTCAACACTTCCTTTGAGGTATCCATTCTCTCCTACCTCGGAATCGATATGAACGAATAACTCGCTTCCAATATGATATTCATCATTATTAGCCTTGGAGGAAGTAAATTCATTCGTTAGGTATATTTGCTTCCCTTTTTCCTCTCCGTTTTTTACTTCTCCAATAATCTGCTGTGTAAATAATTTATCTTTATTATTTACATGATCCTTTATTTCAGCTTGGTTTAGTAGTTCCGTTTTTACTACTTCCACTATAGGCCTTTCATAAAAAGAGTAGTTATTATGAACAAAAATAATCGAGCCTATAAAGGTAAGTAAAACGATACTAATAAAGCCTTTCATTTTTTTGCTTATTTCCGTAAATTTTTTAATCATTTGTTTCAAGAGCATCCTCTCTACTAAAAATTTTATCCTTCAATCAAGAAAAAAAGGATAGGTAAGAACATTTTATCTTCTGCTCACCTATCCTTTTTTATTTATCTTCTTACATCCACTTCCATACAGCGATAATAACTAATAGCCACGCGGTCAAAAATGCTACGCCACCTATTGGTGTAATAGCTCCTAGTACTTTGATCTGGGTAACTGCCAATATGTATAGGCTTCCTGCAAATAGAATAATGCCAATAAACATTAGCCACCCTGCCCAGTTTAACAAGCTGCTTGCTGGAAACTTCCCTAAGAGCAAGCCAATTAGTATTAAGCCTGTACTATGGAACATTTGATATGTTACTCCCGTTTTCCATGTTTCCAAATATTTATCTGGAATTTTACCTTCTAGACCATGGGCACCAAAGGCTCCTAAACCAACGGACAATAATGCATTGATGGCTCCAATAATGATAAAAGTTTTCATTTTTATCTCCTTTTTTCTTGCAGATTATTGGTATCATGAAATTCCTTCATTTACAAAACTATCCGATCTAAAAATCAAATAAAGAATCGCCATTTCCTTCAGCCATCTTTATTTTATTTGTTTGTGTCTGTATCGGTTGTTGTTTTGGAATGGTTAATGGTGCTTGCATAGCTTGGAAGGATGGCTTTTGCACAGGGTGCTGGTAGGTTATGCTTTCTTTCCCCTCTTGTTCAAGTACTAATTCGCATAAGGATTTAATAGCGTAAACTCTTTCCCTTATTCTTGCATCCGAATCGCTTGTCTTTGCTTCTAGTAACTGATCCTCTATTTTAGCTAACAATTGCTGTACAGATATATTCATTTCATCCCTCCTTTTGCCTGGAAACGAAGGCACTCTTGTCCAGATGCTCTCTTTACTTCAACGGAAGGCATCGTTCTTCCTTTAAATTGAAACGCCTTACATCCTTTAGGAAACTGACTATCCCATGTTACATAGTAGAACTTACATTTATAACAATTTACCTTATTCTTTTCCATTCCATACCCTTTCTTAATCCATTAAAGAAAAACACAAGCAGAGGCTGGGGCATAAGTATCCCAGCTTTAAAATAAACCAGAAAACGAAGTAGCCAACAAAAATCCGCGTACTTTCTTTGTTTGGGCTTTTTTAGCGTTTTTTGAATTTGCTAGTGCTATAATCCACAGCCTATATATTTCCTTTATTATATTATTCTTTTACTAAAAAATCATCTATGCACCAATTAATAGGAGTCTTCCCTCTATTTTCAAGCATTCTATTAATGGTAGAAAACGGCCTGCTTCCTAAAAACCCTCGATGGGCTGAAAGGGGACTTGGATGTGTTGATAAGATAATGCCATGCTTTTCTTGGTTGATGAGAGCAAGTTTTTTTTGAGCTGGATTACCCCATAACACGAAAATGACTGGCTCCTCTCTCTCATTCAACATGTGTATCACTTGATCTGTAAATTCTTCCCACCCTTTTCCACGATGAGAATTAGCTTGACCTGCGCGAACCGTTAAAACCGTATTTAGCAATAGTACCCCTTGCTCGGCCCAGCTTTTTAAATAGCCATGATTTGGAATCGGACAGCCCAAATCATGATATAGCTCCTTATAAATATTTTTTAAGGATGGCGGTATTTTCACTTCTGGCTTAACAGAAAAGCTTAATCCATGTGCCTGATTTGGACCGTGATAAGGATCCTGTCCTAAAATGACTACTTTCACCTTTTCATAAGTTGTGTATGATAAACTATTAAAGATGTCTTCCTTTTTTGGATAAATAGTGAATTCACTATATTCCTTTTCTAAGAATGCTTCTAATTGGATAAAGTAATCCTTTTGGCGCTCCTTTTCTAATAGCTGTTCCCAGGATGTAGCCATCCCGTCTCCCTCCTTTATTCCCCTTCAAAGCTTACTTGAACAGAATAATCTAGTCTTCCATAGAATTCCTTCAATATTTTTTCAGCATTTTCCTCCGCTTTCACTAAAATACCTTGGTCTATTGCTTCTTCCTTCATGACTTCCTTTGCTTCATCCATTAAACTATAGGCTTCTTCCCATTCCACATCTCCTCTAAAAATTCCAGAAACAGAATAAGTCTCTACTTCATCAAAATTAATAGCAGGATCTTGAAGAAAAGCTGCTTTAGGTAATAAAATGGTGATCGATTTTTCTTCTTCGTTGATTTTAAGTTGGTCTTCCGTTAATTTTGATAAATCGACTCCTGCTGTAAGTGTTCCCGGTACAACTAACAATATCTTTCTTTTTGTTCCAGGAATATTTGTCTCAATCTCTTTTCCAAAAATCTCATTATCTTCTTTTTCTAAGATCGTTTTTACAAAGGCTTGAGAAGTGGCTAATGTCGATAAATCTTTCATCTGTTCTAAATACGCTCCTGTTTTTACAACAGGCTCTTTCGGAAAAGCAATTTTCCACAATCCAACTATCCCAACTATTAAAAGTATGATTAAAATACTTAAAAAAAGCATGATTTTTTTATTTAGCCTTCTCTTTACTTTATATAAACCAAATGAGGGAAAACGAATCCCCCTTCTGTTATTTATCTCCATTGTTGCACTTGCTTGCTCCTTGTTCCCTGCTCGTAGTTCTCGATTAATTTGTTCCTTTTCTCTCTTGCTTACCATTCGACCCCTCCTGTTTCTATTAATCTCTTCTTTTATTATATAAGGAATTTTGTCGATTGTGGGGATATTTATCTATGTACAATTTCCCAAATGTCGAAAGATGAAAATATTACCAATAGATTAGGTGTTTCATCTTGTTTATAGAAGGCTATATAAAATACATAGATAAATTCCACTATTATAATAGGAGGTTATCATTATGTATAAAGTTGAAGTAGTAGAAAATGGTGTACAAGCAAGTAATATTATTAATTCGTTAGAAAACCAAGGCTATAAAAAGGAAAATATTTATATTTTTGCACATGATAAAGACCGATCAGAAGATTTATCAAATGCGACAGAAACAGGAAATGTATCCATGAAGGAACAAGGATTACTTGATTCTATCAGCAATGTTTTCCGAAAAAGAGGAGACGAATTGCGTTCTAAAATGCAATCAGTCGGCTTAACTGAAGCAGAAGCATCTAAATACGAGGAAGTTTTGGATACAGGTAAGTTAGTTATTGTTGGTTCGCTCGAACAATAAGAAAAAGAGGCTGGGACAAATCTAAATAACTAATCTTTAAAGACGAA
>NZ_JVDT01000087.1 GCF_001076885.1 Bacillus sp. 522_BSPC | reverse complement strand
TCTGGAAGATTGAGATCTTGCTTGTCTGGTTTTTGATACTTGGATTTTAATAATAAACTTATTTGCCCATTAGCTTCCAATATACCGTATTTGACTTCGCGAACTGAAAAGACATTATTTTGACGGAGTATACTCAATACTTGATTTACATCCAATTTGTTCTTTGTAAGTAACTTCCTGTCCATAACACCATCTCGAATGATGATGTTAGGATTGCCTAATAAGAGAGAACGTGTCGATTTATTTTTTAGAGTCATAAACTCTATTCCCAACATAAGAAACGTCCACAATCCGATGGCGTTATTTATGATACGGTTCTGCGTCCTTCATTATTTGGTAAAGCATTCTTTAAAGACAAAGCACTGTCTTCTAAAAACCAGAAGACAATGCGCTTTATTTCCTTTCTGTTTGATTCAACTTCAATTTTCTTAATAAGTGATTTTATTAAGATTTTCTTATTTTCATTGCTTGCACCAGTAAATAAAGCGTTGAAGTTTTCTAGGGCCTCTTTTACAATCTTTTCATCAACAGAGTAGGATGAAGTAACTTTACCGTACTTTTCTTCTAAATCGCTGACAATACCCTGTAATCGATCTACTTCATCCTCAATTTTCCCAGATAACCTTCCGTATGCTTTTGCAGTAATTTCTTTATTGCGATATTCTTCGTCAATAGCGTCCAATTCCTTCTCTTTTACTCTCAATTCCTTTTTATAAGCAACTATTTGCTCTTGAAGTTTGTCTGTATCTGTATGTTTTTCTTTATTTATTTTATCGATAATGTCATTTACGATTCCAGATTTAGAGATTAGACCATTAATATAAGATAAAACTTGTTCTTCGATCAGTTCTTTCTTAACTAAATTGGAGCGGCAGACATCTTTACCCTTTGTATGATAGTTTTGACACATGTAATAAAAATGATATCCTGAACCATTTCTTTTCTTTGACTTACTCATAACAGTTCCAGCCCCGCAGGTGGGACAACGTAATATCCCTGAAAGTATAAACTCACTCTTAATATTTTTGGTATTTGTAGAAGCGTCTCTGTTTACCTTATTAACTTCTTGTACCCTATTCCATAAACCTAATTCGATTATTGCCTCATGTACACCTTCGGCACTGATTGGATCTGTCTTCCCACTTCTCCGTTTCTTTTCCCACTCTCTATGAGTTCCCCAATTTAATTGACCAATATAAGTTCTATTTTCCAAAATTGTTTTTACAGCATTTATACTAAAACTGTTATTTTTCTTAGATTTTTTTCCCTCACTATTTAGTACATTTGTAATCGCTTTGTACCCATAGCCGTTTGCCCTTAATTGAAAAATCTGTTTAACTATTTCACATTCTTCCTCATTAATTACTAAACTTTTCTCTACTACATCGTATCCTAAAATGATACCACCGTTCCACATACCTGATTTTGCACGTTTTTCCATGCCACTTGACACACGCTCTATAATTAGTGACCTTTCATACTCAGCAAAAGTACCTAGCATAGAAATAAACATATAACCGTTGGCATTACTACTATCTATATCACAAGTAGATACTAATAGTTTCATATTTCTTGGATGGAGTTCATTATCAATTAAATCTAAAACATCCCTGTTCTTCCTTGAGATCCGGTCCACTTTCCATACTAAAATCGCATCAAAATCACCATTTCTCATATCAGAAAATAACCTTTGAATTTCAGGTCTGTTGAAATTTTTACCTGAATAGCCACCATCAGTGTACACACCTACTATTTTATACCCTTTCCTTTCGGCATATGCCCTTAACTCATCTTCTTGCCCTTCCAATGAAAAACCTGTTCTTTTTTGCTCCTCAGTACTCACCCTTTTGTAAATCACAACTCTTAATTTTTTATTGTTTTCCATATATATCTCTCCCCTCATTCAAATCACTTTTACTTACAAAATTATTCATAGTATCGTTACCATAAGATTTAATAACTTGACATCGTATCTTTTTCATAATTTCAACGGGATTTGTTTTTTTCTATTTTTCTTCATATCCAATCCTCATATAAATTACAGGTTTCTTTTTTGAATTTTTCACTTATGATATCCCCCTTTAAGATTTGGGCAAGCAGCAGCTTGCCCATGTTCACATTGAATTATAGCGTCGTTACTTTACTTCTTTTTTAGATAATGAATAATTTAAAATAAGTTCCGCAAGAACTGATACTAGTTCTCTTTTTTTCAATTCTTCTTCACTAGGAATATGAAACTTTTCCTTATCACTTTTCAATTCTTTTGTTGTTTTCTTGTCCATTATAGATTCCTCCCTTTTTCAGGAAGGGTTATAGTGTGAAGTAAATATTATAGAGACACCCTCCTACTGTTAATATTGAAATTGATTATAGTTGCTTATAGAAACTAATTAACCTTACCCCTCAGAAACCATATCGGGAAAATATTTGTCTATTAATTCGTATTCTGAACGTTTTTCTAGCCAGTTGTATGTTTGAAGTGAATTTAGAAGAATAATAGTTTCTATTCCCCAAGTATTTCTACCATCTGTTTCACTGTAGCAAGTAAGTGGTCCACCCTCTACATGTAAAAAGAACTGTCCTATTTTAGTTACATATAGATCTTCATAGATATGATTAAAGTCACCTCTTGTAAGCCCATTACTATACTCAGCAATTAGTGTCGCTGTTTCTGTATTATAAATTTTTTTATTGATTATTTTTTTCATTAAACCATCTCCTCGTATAGTAAGTTTATAGTCCTCTTTCGAGGTAATTTCCAATTAAAATATTGTTCTTTGATAATTCTATAGATGTTAGTTCAGATAGTGGGGGGCTAGCCCCCCACTATCTGAAAAAGTTTTCCAAAGGGTGGACTTTTCGTGATGTCCCTAGATAATGGTCTTAGGATCATTTGGGGGATTTCTATCATCTCCTGTAGCTTTGACTACTACAAAAGTCTGTCTCCCCAGTCCTTGTTCGAACTTCTAACCCGCAGGCTGTTCCCTTTGGCAGCCCATGCTGGAAGTTGCAGCTTCCAGGCAGCTCATGGACCAAAGTGAGTTCTAATACGCGAGGGTGATTGACCGACAAGTACACTGGGGATATCCCGAAGAGTCCTTCCCTTGATCCTAGATTGAAAGGAGGTTAGCCACCATGAAATTATTTGTTGGAATAGACGTTAGCTCTCAAGATATGAAAGCTTGTGTCATGAATTTTGAAGGAGAAGCATTAACTGCTCTCACTGTTGACAACAATTTGACTGGGGCATCTTATCTGAAAGATCAGATTGTCAAGATAGCCCAAAGTAACTCAATTTCCGAGATTCAAATCGGGATGGAGGCCACTTCAGTCTATAGTTGGCATCCTGCTATGTTTTTTCACGAGGATGAATCTCTTAAAGAATTTAAAACAACAGTCTTTACTATTAATCCAAAACTAATTAAAAAATTTAAAGAGTCATATGTTGACCTGGATAAAACAGACCAAGTCGATGCTTGGATTATTGCAGATCGCTTACGGTTTGGACGTCTTCCACTAACGGCGGTGATGCAGGAACAATTTATTGCTCTTCAAAGGTTGACAAGAATGAGATATCATCTCGTTCACAACCTAACGCGAGAAAAGCAATATTTTCTGCAACACTTATTTTATAAGTGTAGTTCCTTTACGACTGAAGTGGATAGTTCGGTTTTTGGAAATGCCATGTTAGAGCTATTTCTTGAACAATATAGCTTAGATGAAATTAGCTCAATGGATCTTCAAGAACTTGCGAATTATCTTCAAGATAAGGGCAAAAATCGCTTTACTGACGCCGAGTGTGTGGCGAAATCCATTCAAAAGGCTGCGAGATCTTCCTACCGATTATCAAAGTGTGTGGAAGATTCTATCGACCTATTATTAGGGACTTCAATAGAGTCCATCCGTAGTATAACTAAACAGATTAAAGAACTTGACAAAGCCATCCAAAAGCTTCTAGAAGGTATCCCTAATACCTTACAGACGATTCCAGGAATAGGCCCAGTCTATACCGCTGGTATTTTAGCCGAAATTGGACAAATTGATCGCTTTGATAACCAAGCTTCCATTGCCAAATATAGTGGACTTACATGGTCCAAGAATCAATCAGGAAAGTTCCAAGCTGAGGAAACCAAAATGATACGTTCAGGAAATAGATTTCTTCGTTATTACCTTGTTGAAGCTGCCAACTCGGTTCAACGAAATGAACCTGAATTTCGGGCATACTACCTGAAAAAATATCGTGAGGTTCCTAAGCATCAACACAAAAGAGCACTCGTCTTAACGGCAAGAAAACTTGTGCGGTTGGTCGATGCGCTGCTACGCAACGATCAAGTCTACACGCCAAGAAGGAAGGTGAATAACTAAAGGATAAAACATCCTAAATCCTTCAATATTTTCCAGTAAATGGTTTAATATCTTACTGGGTTTCTTAAGTATTGTCTTTTTTAGGTATTGGTTGGCTTACAATTTCCAATTCCTTAGATTTTGGTACTTGACATATTACCGCAGGACTTTT
>NZ_JVDT01000086.1:15097-15169 GCF_001076885.1 Bacillus sp. 522_BSPC | reverse complement strand
CGTTCTCTAAGCCCAAAGCATAGGGAAAAAGGAGAAAAAGGTAACAGAGAGCCGTTCTCTAAGCCCAAAGCA
>NZ_JVDT01000086.1:0-14997 GCF_001076885.1 Bacillus sp. 522_BSPC | reverse complement strand
AAAAGGAGAAAAAGGTAACAGAGAGCCGTTCTCTAAGCCCAAAGCAAAGGAGAAAAGAAGGAAAAGGTAATAGAGCTCCACCACTACTTCCCCAGAGTCATCATCCCCAAAAAAATGTAAACTATTTTCACCAACGAAAAATTTTTTGTAAATAAATTTCCCCCTGACTTATTCCTGACACATTTCTTTTTTATTCTATTACTTGTAAGCAGCAGGACAAGACATTCAGACGAATAAATAATTATTTTAATAGAATAGAAAGAGGTTGAAGCAAAAGATGAAAAAAAGTATAAAGAAGTGGATTATTAGTGGAGTATCGGTAGTAGTAATAGGTACAGGAATTGGATCTTATTATTATTTTACAAATGATAATCAAACAGAAGTAAGAGCACAGGTTAGAACCCAAACGGCGACTGCTGAAACTGGTGATGTAGAAATAGAGATAAGTGGGACAGGAAGCATTGCAACCATTAATAAAGAAACCTATACTTCTACAGGCAACGCAACTGTTGATGAAGTGCTAGTCGAAGTTGGGGATGAAGTAGAAGAAGGTGATGAACTAGTAACTTTTGAAGATGATACACTTGATCCAATTGAAGCTACTTTTTCTGGTGAAATTACTGCCTTGAATGTAGAGGAAGATGGAAATGTATCGATGGGAACAGAAGTCGTTACTGTTACGGATTATGATCATCTAGAAATGGTTGTAAATGTAGATGAATTAGATATTTCTAAAGTGAAGGTTGGACAAGAAGCAAGTATAAGCGTGAGCGCACTTGAAGACAAAGAATTTACTGGAAAGGTAACAAGTGTTGCGAAAGAAGCAAATAGCGATAATACTAGTGTTGCTAAGTATGCTGTAACGGTCAAAATAAGCAAGCCTAGTGGGTTATTAGTTGGTATGACAGCAGAAGCAACTATCACAACAAGTACAGCTAAAGATGTCATCACTGTTCCGATTGAAGCAGTACAGAAGGAAGATGACGAATATTATGTGCTAGTGGCATCTGGAACAACAACAAATGAAGATGGAACAACAGAAACTGAATCTACTAAACAAACAGTTGAAGTAGGACTTGAAAATACTGAGGTAGCAGAGATAAAGAGTGGTTTAGAGGAAGGAACAACTGTTGTACTGCCAACATTTGAATCATCAAGTGATAGTGAGACACAAGGTATGTTCCCTGGCGGCGGCCAAATGCCAAGTGGTGAAGGTAGAGGTCAGATGCCAGAAGGAGGCCAAGGTGGCGGAATGCCTTCCGGTGGATTTGGAGGTGGAAATTAATGATTGAACAGCATGCACTTGTTGAGATAAAGAATGTAAAGAAGGAGTATACGCTTGGAGGAGAAACGGTTACTGCATTAGATAATGTTAGTTTCACTGTCAATAAAGGCGATTTTATTGCGATTATTGGTCCGTCAGGCTCTGGTAAATCAACGCTCATGAATATGATTGGTTGCTTAGATACTCCAGATTCTGGGGAATATTACTTAGACGGACAAAATGTTTTCTCCTTAAAAAGCAAACAGTTAGCAGAGGTTCGAAATCATAAGATCGGTTTTATTTTTCAATCCTTTAATCTTCTAACCAAACAATCTGCATTTGAAAATGTAGAATTACCATTGGTTTATAGAGGAATTGGTAGTAAGGAAAGAAAAGAAATTGCCTTACAAGCTTTGAAAAAAGTAGGACTATTAGAAAGAGCAGGACATAAACCAACAGAATTATCTGCCGGTCAGCAACAGCGCGTGGCAATTGCCCGTGCTCTTGCTGGGAATCCTCCGATTTTACTTGCTGATGAGCCTACTGGAGCCCTTGATAGTAAAACAGGAGTAGAAGTAATGAATTTAATGAAAGATCTAAATAGACAAGGGCATACCATTATATTAATAACCCATGATTTAGAAATTGCGAAACAGGCGAAGCGAGTTATTCGCATTCAGGATGGCCGGTTAGCAGAGACAAAGGAGGTAGTTGTCTCTTGAGATTAGGACAAGCAATCAAGATATCTTTTAAAAATATTACAATGAATAAATTAAGAGCGGTGCTTACCATGCTTGGTATCATCATTGGTGTAGCAGCGGTCATTGCATTAACCTCATTAGGAATGGGAGCCTCTAATTCCGTTTCCGATGAAATTTCGGGGTTAGGAACGACAACCGTTTCTGTCAATCTTTCAGGAAATTCGAGTGATGAAGAGGTTGTAGATTTTGATGAACTGATGTCGTTTGAGGAATATGATGAAGTGAAGGCAGTTTCTCCAACAGTCACAACTTCTAGTACACTTAAAAATGGAACAACATCAAGTTCTGGTGTTACCGTTACTGGTGTTACGACTTCTTATGAAACCGTGCAGGATATTACTGTACAGTCAGGAAGAAATGTGATGGATATTGATTTAGACAATCGCAATAAAGTAGTAGTCCTCGGGTATAATGTAGCAACAGAATTATTCGGATTCACCAATCCAGTCGATCAAACGGTTCAAATTGATGGGACAACATATAAAGTAATCGGCGTGCTTGCAGAAAAAGGAGAAGAGTTAACTGGATCGGTTGATGATTCCGTTCTTATCCCATTTACAACAGCACAGCGTTTTATCGGACAAACATACGTTACATCAGCAACTGTATTGATGACGGATGAGGATTCAGTAGAAATGGGAATGGCAAAAATGAAGCAGAAATTATACAATCAGTTTGATGGAGATGAAACTTTATATTCTGTGCGAAATCAATCTTCTGTGTCAGAGGCTTTGGATTCTGTTTCTAATACAATGACCTTATTATTAGCCGGTATTGCGAGTATTTCCTTAATTGTTGGGGGAATTGGAATCATGAATATCATGCTTGTTTCGGTTACGGAAAGAACAAGGGAAATTGGAATTAGAAAGGCAATCGGTGCTAGAAAAAAAGACATTATGCTCCAATTTTTAATTGAAGCAATTGTACTTAGCGCGTTAGGTGGAATTCTTGGAGCAGCTATTGGAATAGGAAGCGCAGAAATTTTGTCTAGTACATTAGATATGACTTCCCAGATTACTTGGTGGGTAGTTGGAGGGTCGGTTAGTTTCTCTGTCTTGATTGGGGTTATATTTGGAATCTTCCCAGCTAACAAGGCTTCCAATTTAAGTCCACTAGAAGCATTAAGATATCAATAATAAAAGGAATAGATCAGCCATCTGTTAGCAGAAAAGGTCTGATCTATTTTTTTATTATTTAAATTAGCGGTATAATGGATTTCACTAGGAAAAAATAAAGCATGAGGAAAAAAGTAGATGAAAAAAATTCTAATTGTAGAAGATGAACTAGCAATTTCCATGGTTCTAGGAGCATATTTAGAAAACGTAGGATACGATGTGGATTATGCGTATGATGGAGACGAGGCTTTACAAAAGCTTGAAGAGGAAACGCCCGCTTTAATCCTATTAGATATCATGATGCCCTATTTGGATGGCTGGGGTGTCCTATCCTATATTCGGAAGAAATCAGCATGTCCAGTTATTATGCTTACTGCCTTATCCGATACAGAACAGAAGTTAAAAGGATTTGAAAATGGGGCTGATGACTATATAACAAAGCCCTTTGTAGGAGAGGAAGTTATTGCGCGTGTACAAGCGGTTTTAAGAAGGTCTTCTCATTATCAAGACGATGATGAGCGTGTTAAATACTATGGTGATTTAAAAATCAACTATGTGTCACATCAGGTTTTTCTTAATGGAATTGAGGTTCCCTTTACCCCTCGTGATCTTGCTGTTTTTCTCTTTCTAGCAAGTTATCCCAACCAAACCTTTACAAGGGATCAGCTTCTAGACCATGTGTGGGGAAGAGACTATGATGGGAGTGATCGGGCAGTTGACCTGGCGATTAAAAGAATAAGGAAATTATTAAATGGGTGGGATCCGAAAGATGGCGAAATTAAAACATTACGGGGACTTGGCTATCAATTTTATATTCAGGAAAAACAATAAAGAAAAAACGCCTCTTCTTTATTATTGGACGAAAAGGTATTTGCTCACATTATGTGGGGGCCTCTTGATTATTGGCATTGTCTCTATATTATGGATTCGCCATAATGCATTGGAGAATCGCCTAGAACTAACAAAATTAGTTGCCCAGGAAATAGCGGAGCATGCCAATGAGATGGAGGAAGGAAGGCTCAAAGATATTCGGCTACCGTTTTTGCAGGATAGACAGAAATTTATTAATGAAGGACAGCCACTAGATGCCTTTCTTAAAGATACTTCAGGAAATGTCCGTTCTCTGAATCAGAATTTTCCTCTAAGTTCTCTAGAAAGTCAGCAGCTGATTGAGTCTTTGCCTTTAGTAAGTGAATTAACCATTAAAAAAGTAACGCTATGGAATAAGCAAAGAGCATCTGTTGTCATTGCTCCCATTATAAATGGAGGGGAGCAAATAGGTTCTGTCTATATTATTCAGCCTCATAATCAGCTAAAACATTTAAATAAAGAAGAATATCAATTGCTAGGATTATTGCTGCTGAGTTTAGCATTTCTTGGCTGGTTTGTCATTTATTTCTTGTCTAAAAAACTAGCAAAGCCCGTAGAAGAGGTTGCCAGTGCTGCCCAACATTTAATGAATGGAAATTATCATATTAAGTTAAATGAAGATGTGCAGGAAAAAGAACTTTACCAATTGGTTTTATCGTTTAATGAAATGACAAAAAGGCTCTATGCATTAGAAAGTTTGCGGACCCAATTACTAGCAGGTGTCACCCATGAATTAAAGACACCGATCACTTCTATTAGTGCATTAATACAAGCTGTAAATGACAATGTCATACCTGATAATAAGAAAAAACAATTTTTAACAATGAGTTTGAAGGAAGCGGGAAGACTGCAGAATATGGTGGAGGATTTACTAGATTTTAATAGCTTTAGTGCAGGTTCGATTAAAGTGAATAAGGAAAAGCTAAATGTACAGGCCACGTTAAAGGAAATTATTTATCAATGGGAAATTGTCCATGGAGGCGCTTTAGCAACTACGGAGATAACCTTTGTAAATCCAGAGAAACCGCTTTATGCTATGCTAGATAGTGTGCGTTTTCAGCAAATTATCGTCAATCTATTAAATAATAGTTTACATGCAATCAAGGGAAAGCAAAATGGAAAAATAACCATCAGCCTAACCTATGACCAACAGAATGTAAACATTTTGGTAGAGGATAATGGCTATGGTATTCCAGAAGATGAGCAGGATTATATTTTTGAACGATTCTATCGAGGAAAGAATAAGAAAGATATCGAGCGTGGCCTAGGCTTAGGATTACCATATAGCCTTCTTTTAGCAAAAGCACAAGGAGGGCATTTATCTTTACAAAATTCAGAAGGTTCCTCTACAATATTTTTATTGCAATTTCCATTACTTGCATAAAATAAAGGAAGGGGTTGTTCGGAGATGATGGTTCAACAAGAAAAATATTGCAAGGAATCTTTGGTAGTTAAAACAAGCCGAATATTCCCTATTGATACAAATAATCATAATACATTATTTGGTGGAAAGCTAATGAGTTATATAGATGATGTAGCTTCTATTTCAGCATCTAGGCATTCAAGAAGTGATGTAGTTACCGCTTCAACAGACTCTGTTGATTTTCTATTTCCTATTAGCCCTACTGATTCTGTATGCTTAGAATCATATGTAACACATACAGGTAAATCCTCAATGGAAGTATTTGTGAAGGTAATAGCTGAAAACCTAAAAACAGGCGAAAGAAGACTTGCAGCAACATCCTTCTTAACCTTTGTTGCCTTAGATGAAAATGGCAAGCCACAGCGTATTCCCAAGGTTATTCCGCAATCAGAGGAAGAAACAATGCTCTACAATACAGCGGAGCAGCGTGTTAAAATCCGAAAAGATAGAAGAGAGCATAGTAAAGCATTTGCAAATGTTATTAGTACAGAAATGCCTTGGGGGTAAGTTGACCTAGTGAAGGAATGGCTGATAAAGTGCCGAGTTTGGCTGAAATGGTAAGGAATGGCTGATAAAGTGTTGAGTTTGGCTGAAATGGTGCTGGATTTGCTGATAAAGTGCCGAGTTTGGCTGAAATCGGTATAAGTTTTGCTGATAAAGTGCCGAGTTTGGCTGATATCAGTGCAAGATTAGCTGATATCAGCTAGATTCATACCATAACCAATTCATTATAAGCTCTGATTCCCTTAATCTTAAATATAAATACTAGAATATCGCTAATAAAACTATAAAACAGTCAATTTAGCATCAAAACTATTCACTTTCGCCCTTTACAAAGCGAATTCTTCCACTTAAAACCCCCACATTTTGCATAATCTACTTATTACCTTTTCTCTCAGCCGACTCTATAACTATATCTTCCTCCCTCTTTACCATTTATAAACTTACCACCACAACAATAAGTCGAATAAATAGAAGAAACGTTGCTATTATTGCAAATAATTTCGAAATACTAAGAAAAGTGTCAGAATATATTAACTTTTTAGAAAAAATAGTGTCAGAATATCTGACAAAATTAAAGACACTTGTCTAGAAGAGGATTATAATCCATACATGGAACAGGAGCAATTGGGAAAATCTCCCGGAGCTTCATAGATAAAAACAATTATAGGGGGCAAACTATGTTATCTAAAAAAGTACTTTCTTTAGCTATGACAGCAACATTGGCACTAGGATTTATGAGTGGCTGTGCTTCAAATGCAAACTCTGATAGTGAAGGATCTAGTGACAATAAAGTAATCAAAATTGTTACACAATCTCCACTTTCTGGAGGAAGTGCAACTTTAGGAGAAGCAATTAAACTAGGAGCACAACTAGCAATTGATCAACAGAAGGACAAATTTGCTGAGTTAGGTTTTGAAATTAAATTGGATGCACAAGATGATCAGGGAGATCCGAAAAAAGGAGTGGCGAATGCTAACTTAGTTGTAGCAGATCAATCCGTATTAGGCGTAGTGGGACACTTGAATTCAGGTGTTTCCATCCCAGCATCTGAAGTATATGAGAAAAATAATCTAGTAAGTGTATCTCCTGCAAGTACAGCAACAGATTATACAGATCGCGGTTTAAAAACCGTTAGCCGGGTTGTAGCTCGCGATGACTTCCAAGGTCCAGCAGGTGCACAATATGCGGTGGAAACATTAGGAGCAAAGAAAATTTTTGTTGTCCAAGATAAAACAGCATATGGTTCTGGGCTAGCAGATGCATTTAGAGCTGCTGCAGAAGAGCTAGGAGCAGAAATTGTTGGATATGAAGGAATTACAGTTGGGGAAAAAGACTTCAATGGTGTGTTAAACCAAGTAGCTTCTAAAAAGCCTGATTTAATCTATTTTGGAGGTCTTTATGCAGAAGGGGGAATCCTTGTTAAACAAGCTCGTGAAAAAGGACTAGATATCCCATTCATGGGTGGAGATGGCTTAGACTCTTCTACTTTTGTGGAAATTGCTGGAGATGCTGTTAAAAATACATTCCTTACTTCTGTTGCTGGAGACACAACAAAATCAGAAGAAGGAACGAAATTCGCTGAAGACTATCAAGCAGCTTTTGGCAAAAGCATTGAATCCTATTCAGCATATGCATACGACTCAGCTGCCGTATTGCTAGCAGGAATTGAGAAAGCTATTAAAGATAATGATAACAAATTACCATCACGTGAAGATGTAACAAATGCTGTACGTGAAACACAAGATTACAAAGGGGTAGTAACAGAAGTTGGATTTGACGAAAAAGGCGATAACAAGTATGCGAAAATCTTTATCTACAAATTTGACGAAGCAAAATATCCAGCTAATTTAGAGGATGAAATCAGCCAATAAGCAAGAACATAGAAAGGGTATGGATCATCCTGTACCCTTTCTATTTTTTACAAGCATTACATAACTAAGAAAGTCTACCAATTTAGGTTGAATATATATTCTAGTAGATAGATAGTAACTATAAATGCCAAGCTCATTGACGTTAATATTGCTGAGCTGATGGAGCGGAAGACACCTTGACTCCTGCGGGAAATGAGGGAAATGGGAGACCCCACAGGCGAAGCTGAGAAGGCTCCCATCCCTCCCGCGGAAAGCAAGTGTCTGTAGCGGAAATCAACGGGCTTCATGATAATTCCTATCTATCTACTAAACACAATTAAATCAAAAGTGTGGGGAAGAAAATGCTAACAGAAATCTTACAAACGTTACCGCAAGTTTTAATTGATGGATTAACATTAGGAGCCGTATATGCCGTTATTGCATTAGGATACACAATGGTTTATGGAATATTAGAATTAATAAACTTTGCTCACGGAGAAATATTTATGACAGGAGCATTCATTGGGACAAGTATCTTAATCGTTTTAACAAGCTTAGGATGGACATCCATGTTACCTGCGGTTATATCATTAATTATTATGCTCCTATTTACAAGTCTGCTAACAGGATTTTTAGGAATGGGAATTGAAAGAGTTGCTTATCGCCCGCTACGTAAGGCGCCAAAGCTAATTGCCCTTATTTCAGCAATTGGTATCTCCTTTTTATTACAGGATATCGTTCGTTTTATCACAGAATTATTCAAAGGGAATTATATTTTAACATCACCAAGTCTGTTCACCGATAAGATTAGCATCGGATCTATTTTCGGTTCCCATGCAGCAAGCTTCAAAAGTTCCTTTCTAGTTGTCATTATTGTCGCGGTTATTTTGATGGTTGGATTAGACTTTTTTGTTAATAAAACAAAATGGGGCATGGCAATGAGAGCAGTTGCCCAAGATCGAGATACTGCCTCCTTAATGTCCATTAATGTGAACAAAGTAATTTCCGTGACCTTCTTTGTAGGATCTGCTTTAGGTGGTGCAACAGGCGTACTATTTGCAGTGCAGTATGGAACAATCGATCCTTATATAGGATTTATACTAGGACTTAAAGCATTTACAGCAGCAGTACTTGGCGGAATTGGAAATATTCGTGGGGCAATGTTCGGTGGTATGCTCATTGGATTAATTGAAATGTTTACTGCTGCCAATCTTTCCATTATAACAGGTGGTATTATGGGCGCAGAATATAAAGATGTTGTTGCATTTGCCATATTGATTATCGTTCTTATTTTTAAACCAGAAGGCTTATTTGGCAAAGCCGTAGCAGAGAAAGTGTAGGTGGAAAAGATGGCTAACATGATCAAAACAATCCAAACAAATAAAGTGGCCCAAATCATTCTTTTCTTTGCCTATGTATTAGTTACTACTGCAGCTTTAGCCCTTTCGCAAAAATCAGTTATTGCCTTTTTACTTCTACTATTGTCACTTCTGATTCTTTATTATATGAATCTAGGAAATAAAATGAAGTGGGGGATAGCCTTACTTATTTTAGTAATTGTGTTGCCCGTTTCAGCTAGTCAAGGGCCCTCCTATCAGGCTTATATGGAAGTAGCAACAATGGTAGGAATTTATGTATGTATGGCACTAGGCTTAAATATTGTAGTAGGTCTTGCCGGTTTGCTTGATTTAGGATTTGTAGCATTTTTTGCTGTAGGAGCATATACATATGGTATTTTTGCTAGTGCGCAGGCAAATAATTTCATGCCTTTTGGAACCTATCCTTTGTCTGGAAACAGCTTTTGGTTTTTTATCATAATCGGGTTATTTGTAGCAGCATTATTTGGTGTATTATTAGGGATTCCTGTTCTGAGGGTAAAAGGAGATTATTTAGCCATTGTAACCTTAGGCTTTGGTGAAATAATCCGAATTGTATTTAATAACTTAGATAAGCCAGTAAACATAACAAATGGAGCAATGGGGCTTCCAAGCATTCAACAGCCTGAAATATTTGGCATCACCTTAGCCCAGCCAAATCAATTCTATTATATTGTCTTAGTTATGTTCATTATTGTTATTTATGCAGTTACTAGAATGGAGCATACAAAGTTAGGGAGATCATGGAAAGCGGTAAGAGAAAATGAGATTGCGGCACAAGCAATGGGAATTCCCCTTGTAAAAACAAAATTAACAGCATTCGCTATCGGAGCTTCTTTCTCTGGAATGATGGGAGTTGTCTTTGCTGCCAAGCAGATGTTTGTTGATCCTACAAGTTTCACCTACTTAGAATCTACGACTATTCTAGTTATGGTTATTTTAGGAGGAATGGGAAGCGTACCAGGCGTTATTTTGGGAGCTGCAGTTGTTACGATTTTGAATTTACAGGTATTAACAGAATTAACTGGTTGGTTAAGTCAAGTGACAACTATTCCAGATGCCTTATCTCCAGCAAAAATGCAAAGATTTATCTTCGGTGCACTTTTAATTGTTATGACCTTATATCGTCCTCAAGGATTGATACCTGCTAAAAACAAGAAATTTAATGAAAAGAAATTAAAAGAGAGCATAGCGGAAAAACAATAATCTACTAAATTGCTTAAGGAGGGGCATCAAGTGAATATACTCGAGGTGAAAGGATTAACCAAAACTTTTGGCGGACTTGTAGCGAATGCCAATATTGATATGTCAGTCGAAAAAAATTCGATTACAGCTGTAATTGGTCCAAATGGTGCTGGAAAAACTACTTTTTTTAATATGATAACAGGTGTATATAAACCA
Organism: Bacillus sp. 522_BSPC; assembly: GCF_001076885.1. GTDB lineage: Bacteria > Bacillota > Bacilli > Bacillales > Cytobacillaceae > Niallia > Niallia hominis. The sequence goes on along the minus strand of NZ_JVDT01000086.1, from coordinate 4,433 downwards.
ACGTCTGGAGAAATAGTTCTAGCTGGAAAATCGATTGCTGGATTTAAGCCTCATGTTGTGGCAAGACAAGGGATTTCGAGAACGTTTCAGAATATCCGTCTATTCAGTGATATTACAGTATTGGAAAATGTCATGGTCGGTATGCATAACCATATTAGAGGAAGCTTGATTGGAACATTGTTTCAATTACCAAAGGCAAGACATGAAGAAGAGGAAGCGATGAAAGAGGCATACCGGATATTAGAATATGTAGGGCTTGCTGATCTATTAAATGAAGCAGCTGGAAATTTGTCCTATGGGGCACAACGGAGATTAGAAATTGCTCGTGCTTTAGCCACAAAGCCTAGCGTTTTATTATTAGATGAGCCTGCTGCTGGTATGAACCCAAAGGAAACAAGGTTATTAACAAATTTAATTCAAGATATGTGTAAGAAATATGATTTAACGATTATTTTAATAGAGCATGATATGAAGCTAGTCATGGAAATTTCCAATCATATCATCGTACTAGATCATGGAGAGAAAATTGCAGAAGGTGGTCCTGAAGAGATTCGTTCCAATCCTAAAGTAATCGAAGCCTATTTAGGAAAAGGAGCGGTATCACTTGCTTAAAGGGGGTAGCAGCGTGGAAAAGATACTAGAAATAACAGGAATCGAAGCTTGGTATGGTGGAATTCAAGCTTTAAAAGGAATAAGCTTACATGTGAATAAAGGAGAAATTGTAACACTAATAGGAAGCAATGGTGCCGGAAAATCCACAACGCTTAAATCCATTAGTGGGCAGGTGCCGATAAAAAAGGGAAGCATTCTTTATTATGGAAAGGATATTGCTAATATAGCAGCACATAAAACAGCTGTGATGGGCATTTCACAAGTGCCTGAGGGAAGAAGGATTTTTCCAAAGCTTTCGGTACGAGAGAATCTATTAATTGGAGCGTTTGCAGTAAAAGACAAACAATTAATTGAAACAAGAATGCAAAAAGTGTTTGAATATTTTCCTAGATTAAAAGAAAGAGTGGAGCAAAAAGGTGGAACAATGAGTGGCGGAGAGCAGCAAATGCTTGCAATTGGTCGAGCACTCATGATGCAGCCAGAGGTGCTGATGTTAGATGAACCATCAATGGGGCTTGCTCCTATTATTGTGGAGCAAATCTTTGAAATTATCAAAGAGCTTAATAAACAAGGGATGACGATATTATTGGTGGAACAGAATGCATTCCAAGCATTGCAAATTGCAAGTAGAGGATATGTTATTCAAACAGGAGAGATTGTACTAGAAGGAACAGGAGAAGAGCTCATTACGAATAAACAAGTTCAGGAAGCATATTTAGCTTAAAAAAACCTTAGACTGTAAATAAAGGAGAAGGCTATCCGCCGCCTCCTTCTTGACGTTAAGAATGTAAAGTTTTCTGAAGTCAATTTGCTGTCTAGCACCGGGCATCTAGGAGCTGATGGGCTACTCAACCTTCCCTTTCGATAAGTCAACATTGAATCGCTATTGCTCTTCATGTTTCCTTTATCTCAGGAACAATTTTTCCACCCCACACGCCCCTAAACGGTTGCCCTTCGCTTTTCTCAATTATTTAAAAATTTAACACAAACTGGTTCTGGTGCCTCTATTTCTGATTGTAATAGAGTAAGTTTTCCTGTAACAGAATCTCTCTCAAATAAAGTAAGAGTGTCAGACTGTTCATTTGATGCAAGAAGGAATTGTTCTGTTGGATCCAAAACAAAATCTCTTGGCCAGTTTCCTTCTGTTGAAGTTCGTTCGATAAAGGTTAATTGGCCAGTTTCACTATTAACTTGGAAAATAGAAATGGAATTATGTCCGCGGTTACCTGCGTATACAAAGTTTCCATCGGAAGAAAGATGGATTGCACTTCCTTGACTATTTTCTGTGAAATCAATTGGTAAAGTAGAGATATATTGTAATTCTTCAAATGCTCCTGTTTCGGAGTTAAAGGATAAAGCAATAACTTCATTGCTTAATTCTGTCATGACATAAGCAAATTTACCATTAGGATGGAAGGCAATATGTCTTGGACCACTTCCAGGTTTAACAGACAAACTGCTAACCTCTTCTAGCTTATTATCGACGAGCTTGTAAGTATCTACGCGGTCTGTACCTAAATCAACAGAGACTGCGTATTGATCATTTGGAGTAAAACCAGCGAAATGCATATGCGGTTTTTCCTGGCGTGCAGTATTAGGGCCTGTCCCAGTATGTTCAATAATAGATGCCACACGATTTAATGAACCATCTGCTGTATTTAATGAGTAGGATTCCGCAGTTCCTTTGTGATAATTTGCAGAAAGAACGATTGTTTTATCAGCATCTACACTTACATGACAGGGTGATGCTCCCTCTGAATATTCGCGATTAATGAGAGAGAGAATTCCGTCAGCACTAATAGAATAAGCAGAAACTCCACCTGTAGAGCCTTCTTTGCCGACTGCAAATAAATGCTGATTATCGTTTGTGATTGTTAAATAGGTAGGGTTTTCAATTTCAGCTGCAAGCGAAACATCCGTGATTTTTTTTGCATCTGTGTCTAGTACAAAGGAATAAATACCTTTACTCGATTTCTTTGTATATGTGCCAATGTAGCCAGTGAATTTTGTCATAAACAGATCTCCTCGTATAGTAAGTTTATAGTCCTCTTTCGAGGTAATTTCCAATTAAAATATTGTTCTTTGATAATTCTATAGATGTTAGTTCAGATAGTGGGGGGCTAGCCCCCCACTATCTGAAAAAGTTTTCCAAAGGGTGGACTTTTCGTGATGTCCCTAGATAATGGTCTTAGGATCATTTGGGGGATTTCTATCATCTCCTGTAGCTTTGACTACTACAAAAGTCTGTCTCCCCAGTCCTTGTTCGAACTTCTAACCCGCAGGCTGTTCCCTTTGGCAGCCCATGCTGGAAGTTGCAGCTTCCAGGCAGCTCATGGACCAAAGTGAGTTCTAATACGCGAGGGTGATTGACCGACAAGTACACTGGGGATATCCCGAAGAGTCCTTCCCTTGATCCTAGATTGAAAGGAGGTTAGCCACCATGAAATTATTTGTTGGAATAGACGTTAGCTCTCAAGATATGAAAGCTTGTGTCATGAATTTTGAAGGAGAAGCATTAACTGCTCTCACTGTTGACAACAATTTGACTGGGGCATCTTATCTGAAAGATCAGATTGTCAAGATAGCCCAAAGTAACTCAATTTCCGAGATTCAAATCGGGATGGAGGCCACTTCAGTCTATAGTTGGCATCCTGCTATGTTTTTTCACGAGGATGAATCTCTTAAAGAATTTAAAACAACAGTCTTTACTATTAATCCAAAACTAATTAAAAAATTTAAAGAGTCATATGTTGACCTGGATAAAACAGACCAAGTCGATGCTTGGATTATTGCAGATCGCTTACGGTTTGGACGTCTTCCACTAACGGCGGTGATGCAGGAACAATTTATTGCTCTTCAAAGGTTGACAAGAATGAGATATCATCTCGTTCACAACCTAACGCGAGAAAAGCAATATTTTCTGCAACACTTATTTTATAAGTGTAGTTCCTTTACGACTGAAGTGGATAGTTCGGTTTTTGGAAATGCCATGTTAGAGCTATTTCTTGAACAATATAGCTTAGATGAAATTAGCTCAATGGATCTTCAAGAACTTGCGAATTATCTTCAAGATAAGGGCAAAAATCGCTTTACTGACGCCGAGTGTGTGGCGAAATCCATTCAAAAGGCTGCGAGATCTTCCTACCGATTATCAAAGTGTGTGGAAGATTCTATCGACCTATTATTAGGGACTTCAATAGAGTCCATCCGTAGTATAACTAAACAGATTAAAGAACTTGACAAAGCCATCCAAAAGCTTCTAGAAGGTATCCCTAATACCTTACAGACGATTCCAGGAATAGGCCCAGTCTATACCGCTGGTATTTTAGCCGAAATTGGACAAATTGATCGCTTTGATAACCAAGCTTCCATTGCCAAATATAGTGGACTTACATGGTCCAAGAATCAATCAGGAAAGTTCCAAGCTGAGGAAACCAAAATGATACGTTCAGGAAATAGATTTCTTCGTTATTACCTTGTTGAAGCTGCCAACTCGGTTCAACGAAATGAACCTGAATTTCGGGCATACTACCTGAAAAAATATCGTGAGGTTCCTAAGCATCAACACAAAAGAGCACTCGTCTTAACGGCAAGAAAACTTGTGCGGTTGGTCGATGCGCTGCTACGCAACGATCAAGTCTACACGCCAAGAAGGAAGGTGAATAACTAAAGGATAAAACATCCTAAATCCTTCAATATTTTCCAGTAAATGGTTTAATATCTTACTGGGTTTCTTAAGTATTGTCTTTTTTAGGTATTGGTTGGCTTACAATTTCCAATTCCTTAGATTTTGGTACTTGACATATTACCGCAGGACTTTT
>NZ_JVDT01000085.1:12986-13062 GCF_001076885.1 Bacillus sp. 522_BSPC | reverse complement strand
GTAACAGAGAGCCCGTCTCTGAGCCCGAAAACAGGAAAAGAAAGACGAAAAGGTAACAGAGAGCCCGTCTCTGAGC
>NZ_JVDT01000085.1:0-12886 GCF_001076885.1 Bacillus sp. 522_BSPC | reverse complement strand
AAAGGTAACAGAGAGCCCGTCTCTGAGCCCGAAAACAGGAAAAGAAAGGCGGAAAGGTAACAGAGAGCCCCCTCTGAGCCCGAAAGCAAAAAAACAAAGTCAAAGAAGTAACTGAGGAAGGAACCCCATCAAATCACCACTAATCCCAAATAACGGTTAAACTATAGAAAACACGCAAATTAACGTATATTTACCCAACATTAGGTAATCTATGCATTGATGTGTGTGGATGTTACATTCTGTTATCGGTAACACAGAGAAAGCGATTGCATTAAAACGGTTTCAAATTTACAATGAGAATGTGAGATAAACAAGGAGGGAAAATTTCATGAAAAGCTATAAAAAACTATTAATGTCAGGAGTAGCATTACTTACTGCATTCTCTTTAACCGCTTGCGGCAATGATACAAAAGATAGTTCAAAAGGCGAATCTACTGACGGAAAACAAACATTAACCGTGTCAGTTGATGGCGATGGGTATAAAGAATATATTGAAAGCATTAAAGGTGATTTCGAATCTGAAAATAATGCAGAAGTAAAAGTAGTAGTAATGGCAATGACAGATCAAGCAGATGCTTTAGCATTAGATGGTCCTGCCGGAACTGGTCCAGATGTATTTATCGCTCCTTATGACCGTGTTGGTTCAATGGGTAGCCAAGGTCATTTAGCTGAAGTGACAACACAGCCAGAAGGAATTACAGATACAGAATCAAAGCTAGTAACGTTTGAAGGAAAACAATATGGTACACCATTTGTTATCGAAACTTTAGTAGGTTTTTATAATAAAGATTTAATTAGCGAAATGCCAAAAGATTTCTCAGAGGTAGAAGCATTAACAAAAGATAGCAAATATGCATTCGCATCTGAGTCAGGCAAAAACACTGCATTCTTAGCAAAATGGACAGACTTCTATTTTAGCTATGGATTAGTTGCAGGATATGGTGGATATGCATTTGGAAGCGAAGGAACAGATCCAACTGATATCGGTTTAAATAATGCAGGTACAATTGATGCGATTAAGTATGCAAAAACTTGGTACGATCAATGGCCGAAAGGTATGCAAGACGTAACTGGTTCTGGTGACTTTATTACGGAAATGTTTACTACTGGTAAAACAGCAGTAATTATTGATGGTCCATGGATGGCATCTACTTATAAAGATGCAGGTGTAAACTATGGTGTTGGTGCAATTCCTACATTACCAAACGGTGAAAAATTCGCTGCATTTGGTGGAGGAAAAGCTTGGGTAGCTTCTTCATATGCTCAAAATCCAGAATTAGCTGCTAAATGGTTAGAGTATGTTGGTAATGCTGATAATTCAACAAAATTCTTTGAAGCAACAAACGAAATTCCTGCAAACACTATCGCACGTGAAGCAGTTCCTGCAGATAACGAATTAGCACAAGCTGTTATTGTAAACTTTGAAAACGCTTCTCCAATGCCTAATATTCAACAAATGGCAGAAGTGTGGGACGGTGGACAATACCTAATGTTTGATGCAGTTTCTGGTGCAAAAACACCTGAACAATCTGCAGAAGATACAGTGAAAAATATTAAAGAATCAATTGAACAAAAATACAAATAAGTTATGAAAAGGGGAGGGAGGTATTTAGTTCCCTTCAGTCGAAATTTCTAATTATCACAGCAGATAATTAGAAATTTCTTCTTTCCTTAACGCAATCGTTTGCATTCGAAAATGCTTTCAAATACAAATTGGTTTATCAAAAAAAGTTGGTCGAGTGATGATTTCTTTTGGTAAATCAATAAATTACCATATATGCAACAATATGCAATTTAAAGAAAGGGGATAGCCCATAATGAGTAAAAAAGAAACAAACCATAAACAGAAAGCATCCCTGTTATCCATTATTCCTGGGTTAGGACAGTTTTATAATAAACAAGCATTTAAAGGAATAATCTTCTTTGCTCTCTTTTTAGTGTTTGCTATAGAGATGACGCTTACTGGGTTTCAGGCTTTAGAAGGACTAATTACATTAGGAAGCATACCTCGTGATGATCACTCGTTATTCCTAATGATTAAAGGAACATTGCAATTAATCTTATCTGTTATCTTTTTATTCTTCTATATCTTGAATATCCTTGATGCTCGCAAAATTGGGACTTTAAGAGACAGAGGAGAAAAGATTAATACAAAGACACTTGATATTTTGAAAAATCTTTGGGAGCAAGGATTCCCTTATATCTTTACATTTCCATCCTATATATTAATGGCTTTTATCATTATTTTCCCAGTATTAGTTACATTGTTTATCGCTTTCACAAATTACGATTTTCAGCATATCCCACCATTTAAGCTAATTGATTGGATTGGGTTTGAGAACTTTACAAATATATTCTTTTTAAGTTCTTATCGAGCAACATTTATGAAAATTCTAGTATGGACATTGATTTGGACATTTGGAGCAACCACTTTACAAATTGTTCTTGGAGTCGTTGCGGCAGTTGTATTACATCAAAAACATGTAAAAGGAAAATCATTTTTCCGGATTCTATTCTTATTACCATGGGCAGTACCAGCATTTATTTCTATCATGGGATTCTCTAATATGTTCAATGACAGTATTGGTGCCATCAACGCCCAAGTAATTCCGTTGATTAATCACCTTCCGCTCATTGATATACCGGCAATCTCTTGGAAGACAGATGCGACTTGGACAAAAACCGCGCTAATTATGATTCAAGGATGGCTTGGCTTCCCGTATATTTTTGTCATGGTAACTGGAGTACTGCAATCTATCTCAGATGATCTATATGAAGCGGCAAACCTTGACGGAGCAACTGCTTTGCAGCAATTTCGCAACATTACATTACCGATGATTTTATTCGCTACAGCGCCAGTTATGATTACGCAATATACATTTAACTTTAACAACTTCTCTATCATCTACTTATTCAATGAAGGTGGTCCGGGAAGTATTGGCTGGAATGCAGGATCAACAGATATTCTCATTTCTTGGATATATAAGCTTACGACAGGTCAAGCACCACAATATGCTGTTGCAGCAGCGGTAACACTGATCATATCTGCAATCGTTATTGCGGTATCACTCATAACGTTTAAGAAAACTAATGCTTTTGGCAATGAGGAGATGATGTAGGATGAGTATGAAAGCATCGCGACTAATAAATAGAATATTGACGTATGGTTTTCTCGGAATCCTATCAATAATAATCATTTACCCATTATTGGTAACAGCATCAAGTGCATTTCAAGCAACCAATATGGCGGCATTTACGTTGAAATTAGACGCAAACTGGGGACTAGATAATTTCCGAAGACTTTTCAGTGAAACCAATTATTTAAGCTGGTATAAAAATACGATTATTATCGCTATCGCAGTAATGATTGTGCAAGTAACATTGGTAACTCTTTCTGGATATGTATTCAGTCGTTATCGCTTTGTAGGAAGAAAATATAGCTTAATTTTCTTCTTAGTTATTCAAATGGTTCCAACAATGGCAGCATTAACTGCTTATTACGTACTAGCAACTGTACTTGGAGCAATCGATTCCTATTGGCTACTATCATTAATCTATATCGGCGGTGGAATACCGATGAATGTATGGTTAATGAAAGGATACTTTGATACCATTCCACGTGAATTTGACGAAAGTGCTCGTATTGATGGAGCAGGTCATTTGAGAATCTTTATCCAAATTAATTTGCCATTGGTGCGTCCAATGCTTGCCGTTCAAGCTTTATGGGCATTTATGACACCATTTAATGATTTCTTATTATCAAAGTTCTTATTGCGCTCCAACGAATTATTAACATTGGCAGTTGGACTGCAAACATTAATTTCCAACCCGCGTGAACAAAAGGTAGCACTATTTGCAGCAGGAGCGGTTCTTGCGGCATTGCCAATTGTTGTCTTGTTCTTCTTCCTGCAAAAGAACTTTGTATCTGGGTTAACTAGCGGTGGTTCAAAAGGATAAAAATTAGAAAATATTATTTCTGGGGGGGCTGTTAAAAACCAGTGGGTGATGCGACACCCCCGACAATAAAACATATTAAGAAACAACGAAGAATTTTAAAGTAAGAGAGTGGGAGTACAATGAAGAAATCGGAACCATTTTTGATGCAATATTTTAAGTCAATTATTACACCTACAAATGTATTTAAGGGTAAGAATTTATTAACATGGCCAAAAATGATTTTCCTTTTTATTTTCTTAATTGCATGCATGATGATGCCGACCTCTATTCAAATGGCTAAATTGACTACCTTCCCATTTGAATTTTTATTTCCTCGGACAGCCGAACTAATAACGGATGATTTTGTTGAAGCATTGTCCTCTAAGCAAGTGAAAGATGGAAAACTAATGGGAGTAGAGAATCAATATGCAGAAGAAACAGATGGAAATGTTATTGCAATTGACAAAGACAATAAATATGAGATGACTGGGGAAGATCAGACATTTGGTATAAAAGGATATGCCAATGCCGTTGTTTTTAAAGAAGACTATGCAGTAATTGCGGAAGATAATGGATTCGGATTTCAATTGTATTATCCAACAAATGAGGAGAAATATCCTTTTAAAATAGAAAGCAAGGAAGATGTCCTGCAATATATCGGAACTTTATGGTATGTGCAGAACAAAGCCTTTCTTCTGCCAATCCTGTTACTATTACTAGCTGGTTTATATATAGCGATGAATGTGCTGCAATTTCTATTTATGTCACTTGTTTTATGGCTAACAAAGAAATCCAATATTACGAATATAAGAACCTTTAAAGAGGCAGCGAACATTGTCCTTAATGCAGCAGGTTTACCAACCATTTTAGCAGTAATTTATGGATTCATTCAATTTGATGTAGCGACATTAATCATGATTCAAGGACTTGGAACGGTATTAATGATTGCATTTGCATTTTTTAGAACAGGTTTTAAGGAAAAAGGATTAAAGGTAGATTCAGATAAAGCATAGGGAGAGAAGATTATGTCGAATAAGCGCCTTTTCGAAATAAACAGCTGGAAGCTAATATCAAATAAGTTGGAAAAAAAAGAAAAGCGATTGCAGGAAAGTCTAACCTCCATTGGAAACGGATATATGGGGATGCGCGGAAACTTTGAAGAAGGCTATTCAGGAGATTTTCATCAAGGTACGTACATTGCAGGTGTATGGTTCCCTGATAAAACAAGAGTTGGCTGGTGGAAAAATGGTTATCCTCAATATTTTGGTAAAGTGATTAATGCACTAAATTTCATTGGTGTAGATATTTATGTAGACGGTACCAAAGTAGATTTGTATAAAGAAAATCTGATTGATTTTCACCTAGAGCTAGATATGAAGGAAGGGATTTTAAAACGAAGCTTTATCCTTCAAAAAGGAGAAAATCAAATCCAATTTGAGTTTGAGCGTTTTTTAAGCATTGTTGCAAAAGAGGTTTGTGCAATAGATATAAAGGTAACTGCACTAAAAGGAGCACCTAAGATTGAATTGGTTCCCTATCTAGATGGAGATGTAACAAATGAAGACTCCAACTATGATGAGAAATTTTGGGGAGAAATCGGAAGAAAGGTTGAAGCCAATTCAGGTAACCTAATAATGAGAACGGTTGATAATCCTTTTGGTACGCCAAGGTTCGCAGTCTCAGCTTCGATGGTTAATACGATTAGTCACTTAGAAGTGACTTCTTATAATGAAAAAACAATGTATGTTGCTAATGCATATAACAATAAGATTAATCAAGGGGAGTCCATCTATCTTCAAAAGTATGTGGCAATTTCAACTTCTCGTGATTGGGAAGAAGAAAAACTAGCAACAGTTTCTGACATGTTAGCAAGAAAAGCGCAAGAAAAAGGATATGCCGCTTTAAAGGAAGAGCATATTGCAGCATGGGCAGCACGCTGGGAAAAGGCAGATGTGCAAATTGAAGGAGACGAAGAAGCACAGCAAGGAATACGTTTTAATATTTTTCAATTATTCTCTACTTACTATGGGGAGGACGCTCGCCTGAATGTAGGACCAAAAGGCTTTACAGGAGAAAAGTATGGAGGGGCCACTTATTGGGATACAGAAGCATATATTGTGCCGATGTATTTAGCGGTTGCAGAGCCTAAAGTAACAGAACAGTTGTTGCGTTATCGACATCAACAGCTTCCTGGCGCAGAACATAATGCGAAACAGCAAGGGCTTAAAGGGGCATTATATCCAATGGTAACTTTCACTGGTGTAGAGTGCCATAATGAATGGGAAATTACCTTTGAAGAAATTCATCGAAATGGTGCTATTGCACATGCAATCTTTAATTATTCAACATATACAGGCGATGAAACCTATGCATTAAATGAAGGATTAGATGTGTTAGTAGGAATCAGCCGCTTTTGGGCAGATCGTGTACACTATTCGAAAAAGAATGATCAATACATGATGCATGGGGTAACAGGACCAAATGAATATGAGAATAATGTAAATAACAATTGGTATACAAATAAGATTGCAACTTGGACACTTAGATACACATTAGCATTACTTGAAAAAGCTGCTCCGCAAAGAAAGGCAGACTTAAACATTGGAAAAAGTGAGTTAGTTAAATGGCAGGAAATTATCGATAAGATGTATTTCCCTGTAGATGAAGAATTAGGTATCTTTGTCCAGCATGACACGTTCCTAGACAAGGATCTTCGTCCAGTGGATACCTTATTAAAAGAAGAAAGACCGCTTAATCAAAATTGGTCTTGGGATAAAATATTGCGCTCCTGTTTCATTAAACAGGCTGATGTTTTACAGGGATTGTATTTCTTAAATCATGAATTTAGCTTAGAAGAGAAAAAGCGCAATTTTGACTTTTATGAACCAATGACGGTGCATGAATCAAGTCTATCACCATGTGTTCATTCTATTTTAGCAGCAGAAATTGGGCTAGAGGAAAAGGCATATGAAATGTATCAACGTACGGCTAGATTAGACTTAGATAATTATAATAATGATACAGAAGATGGGCTGCATATTACTAGTATGTCTGGAAGCTGGCTAGCTATCGTACAAGGATTTGCCGGGATGCGCACAGCAACAGGGACTCTTTCCTTTGCGCCATTTGTTCCTAAGGGTTGGAATAGTTACTCCTTTACAATCAATTATCGTAATCGATTGATTAAAGTAACAACCACTTCTGTTGATGTAAAATTAGAGCTTCTATCTGGAAACCCACTAGAAATTCAGTTATATGGTAAAGCTATTTTATTAGAAAAAGAGTTTGTTGGAAAGAAATAAATAGTAGAAGGAAAGGAGCACTGATTAATTATCATTTTAATGCTATATGAGGAAAGGCAGGCATTAGAATGGAATGAAAGCAGGCTTTAAATAGGGAGGGATACAGTTTGTTAAAAGGTATAATTTTTGATTTAGATGGAGTTATTACAGATACAGCAGAGTACCACTATTTAGCATGGAAGAAGACAGCTGAAGCAATTGGCGTTCCGTTTAATCGCGAGTTTAATGAAGAGTTAAAAGGTGTTAGTCGAATGGACTCGCTTTATAAAATATTGGATTATGGCAGAATACGTGAGCAATTCTCCAAAGCACATGTGGAAGAGCTGGCGCATGATAAAAATACGTATTATCAAGAACTAATAAAAGAAATTACCCCTAATGATTTATTGCCAGGGATTGAAGCGTTTTTGACAGAATGTAAAGAAGCAGGTTTGAAAATTGGTCTTGCGTCGGCAAGCAAAAATGGACCAGTAATTTTAGATAGATTAGAAGTAACGTCTTTCTTTGATACCATTGTAGATCCTGGCACTTTAAAAAAAGGAAAGCCTAATCCTGAGATCTTTGTAAAAGCAGCAGAGCAATTGCAGTTACAAGTAAATGAATGTGTTGGTGTGGAGGATGCCGAGGCAGGCATTCAGGCAATAAAGGGAGCAAATATGTTTGCGGTTGGTGTTGGAACACCTGAACGGATGAAATTAGCAGATTGGCAAGTAGGCAGTACTGCAGAAATTACTCTTGCACGATTAAAGGAAAAGTTAGCTGAATAATAGGGGACAGGAGAATGGAGCGTATGATGCGCTCTGTTCCTTTTTTGTTTTTGGTGTGATAGTGGTTCATAAAGGGGACGGATGAAAGCCAAAAGTGGTGGAGGCATCGGGGAAAAGTGGCGTTCATAAGATGGATGAAAGCCACAGGCGGTGGGGGCATCGGGAAAAGTGGGGTTCATAAAGGGAGTGAAAACCAAAAATAGCGGAAGCAGTAGGAAAAGTGGCGTTCATAAAGGGGATGAAAACCAAAAATAGTGGAATCGGCAGGAAAAATGGTGTTCATAAAGAGGATGAAAACCAACAGCAGAGGGATCGGCAGGAAAAGTGGGGTTCATAAAGGGATTGAAAACCAAAAATAGCAGCCAAAAGCAGAAAAACCGCAATTCCATAGGAGAAAAATAAAAAACGAGACTTCCAATCTTACTCCAAAGTCTCGCTTTCCGAAAACTGCTTACTTGTATATTAATTAGAAGTCTTAAACTGCAAAATCGAAAATTCACCTGGAGAAAGTGTTAGTTCTTTTTCTAAGCTCCAGATAATTTCCTTATCATGATAAAGATTGTGAACATTTTTATTATCGATATCTTGTACAGGAATCGTAAAAGTTTGCTCTTGATCTGTATTATTAATAGAGAAAATAATCTGCTCTTCATTATATGTTTTTTGGTACATCACAATCTTATTATTAGCTGATTCCAAAAAGACAAATGACCCTTTGTTACCGAATGCAGGATGGTTTTTACGAAGGCTAATTAATTTTTGTATATGGGCAAACATATCAAGATCCTGCTTCTCTTTTTCCCACACCATACATTTTCTGCATCCTGGATCCTGTGTGCCATCCATCCCTATTTCATCCCCATAGTAGATACAAGGTGTTCCTGTGAAAGATAAAAGGAATAAATAAAGTAGCTTTACTCTATCCTTTCGATTATTGGCAACCGTCAAGATGCGTGGCGTATCATGACTGTCTAATAGATTAAAGGATACTTCATTTACGCTGTTTGGATACATATGAAGCACGTTGGTAATTGTATGTTTAAACGCTGCAGACGTAATCGCATCCTTCGCAAAGAAATTTACAGCACCTGTTGTAAAGGGATAATTCATTACGGCATCAAACTGGTCTCCTTGTAGCCAGGGCATGGAGTCATGCCATATTTCTCCCAGTATATAAGCATCTGGATTCAATGCTTTTACTTCTGTACGGAACTCTCTCCAGAATTGGTGGTCAACCTCATTTGCTACATCGAGCCTCCAACCATCGATGCCGAATTCGCTTACCCAATAACGGCCAACCTCTAGTAAATATTCCTTTACTTCTGGATGGCTTGTGTTTAGCTTTGGCATAAATGGGGTAAAAGCAAAAGTATCATAGTTTGGAATTGGCGCAGTTTGAATTGGGAATTCACGAATATGGAACCAATCCTTATAAGCAGACTCTTCTGCTTTTTCCATGACATCTTGCCACTGAGGGAAGAAATAGCCACTATGATTAAAGACAGCATCTAACATAATCCGAATGCCATTTTCATGGAGAACATCTACCATCTTTTGAAACGTTTGTTTATCTCCAAATTGTGGGTCGATTTCCATATAGTCGATCGTATCATATTTGTGATTGGAATATGCCTTAAAGATTGGTGTAAAATAAACCCCGTTAACTCCTAAATCAACAAGATAATCTACATGATCAATAACACCTTGGAAGTCACCACCAAAGAAATTAGTTGGCGTTGGTTCTGTGCTTCCCCACTCTAACGTATCGGCGGGATTAAGAGCCGGGTCGCCGTTAGCAAAGCGTTCTGGAAAAATTTGATACCAAACTGTATCTTGTACCCAGTCTGGAGCGTTAAAGGAATCTTCTTTATGCACAAAAGGAATACAAAAATAATAGGCAGTATCGTCCGTTGGAACTTCTTCATAAAATCCCTTTTCGGTATAAATCAGTGTTTCCCCATTAGATAAAAGTTCAAATCCGTAACGTAAGCGTCGGTATTCAGGTTTTATTTCAATAAACCAATAATCATAAAGCTCCGTGCTTCCGCTTTTTTTCATTGCTGCCTTTTCATATTGCCATGCTTGATTAACAAAAATGTAAGGGTCTCCAAAAATGAGCTGAACAGAATCTATATCCGCTTTTTTTGTTTGCAAGCGGATGTGTACGGTGTCGTCATTATAAATATAAGAAAAATTATTGCCTGGTCGATGATAAATAGCTTCTTTTAACATAAAATCTCCCTTTCTACGCGAGCGTTTGCATATTTTGAAGTTGAGTATCGAGCAAAAAACAATTATAATATAAATAGATAAAAGGAAAACGTTTGCACTCCTCTATTATCAACCCAATCGCTGTTTTTATCAAGCATATTTGTAGAAAAGTTTAGATATTTACCCAATCGTTATTTCTCCTCACTCAAAGTTAAGTGCAAGCTTTGAAGATTTCGTAGAGGATAGATGATGACTGGCCGTAAAGTGTTCGAATGGTTGAACGAATTTCTGTAGGGATGGAAGAACGAGATACTGATGGAAGTATTACTTTATGGGTAGAATTTTTGTTATAGAATAATTATGATAATAGGTAGAGTGATTAACCGCTTACAATTTGTGTGTGAATAAATTATATAAATACTGGGGGAGTTCCTTTGGCAACACTTTCAGATGTGGCAAAGAAAGCAAATGTCTCGAAAATGACTGTATCAAGAGTATTAAACCATCCAGAGCAAGTGACAGATGAATTAAAGCAGCTAGTATATCAAGCAATGCAGGAGTTAAATTATGTCCCTAATTATGCAGCAAGGGCTTTGGTTAATAATCGAACACAAGTGATAAAATTATTAATTTTAGAGGAAATGGACACGGTTGAACCTTATTATATGAATTTATTAACAGGTATGAGCCGAGAACTGGATAAGAATCATTATTCCTTGCAGCTTGTAACAAGGACGTCACTTAATATAGGAAGATGTGATGGTATTATTGTTACAGGGATGAGGGAGCCCGATTATCCTTTTATCGGAAAATTAGCAATTCCAGTCGTCTTATTTGGCGAGAATTTGCATGGATACGACTTTGTTGATGTGGATAATAAAAAAGGTACCTATGTTACGACAAAACATATTTTAGAATTAGGATATGAACAGCTTGTTTTTATTGGAATTGACGAGGAAGAGCCCTTTGAACAGCTTCGTGAGGCCGGATTTATGGAAGCACTCGCCGAAATACATGCAGAAGGGGTAATTTTAAGAGTGAAAAACAGCTCAAGAGAGGCAGAGGCAAAAGTATCCGATTTCTTAACGAAGAAAAAGGGGCAAGTTGGATTTGTTTGCGCTTCTGATCGTATTGCTACAGGTGTGATTCGTGCAATACAGAAGACTGGAAAAAGTGTGCCAGAAGATTATGTTGTAACCGGATTTGACGGTGTATTTTTAGATAGAATTTCTTCTCCTACAATCACAACAATCAAACAGCCGTTAATGGAAATGGGCGAAGCTTGTGCCCGTATGCTTCTAAAGAAAATAAATGAACGAAATAAAAATCAAGGGAAACATATTTTTGAACCGAAGCTTATTGTTCGAGGATCGACTGTTCTTGATGCCTAGAGAAAAAAAGGAAGACTGCAGAATGGATGTAGTCTTCCTTCTTTCAAAAGAGAAAATTTATTATTCCATATTACTATGGCGCTTAAAGGCTTCCTCAAATCCAATCGCATTTATCTCAGCAAAGTTTAGACAAATAGCATCAAAAACAATATGGGCACATTGATCGAACAAAGAACCAAGAGGCTGTATAGATTTCGCCTCTGTTGCCTTTCGATATTTTGTGCTTGCGGGAATACAGATTGTATCCGTCGCTTCTTCCACAAGTGGGGAGCTAGGATCAGTAGTTAAGACTAAAACGCTACAACCTAGTTTATGGGCTGTTTCAGCCGTCCATATGACCGATTTTGTTTTACCAGAACCAGAGATAGCAATTAACATATCTTCATTGGAGATAGAAGGGGTAATGGTCTCTCCCACTACGTACACAGTTGCACCTAAATGCATTAATCGCATGGCAAAGGATTTGGCCATTAAACCAGATCTACCTTCTCCGACAACAAAAATCCTCTTTTTTCCTCTGATTAAAGCAGCTGCCTCTATTAATAATTTTTCATCAACCTGTGATAGAACGAGTTGGATTTCCTGTTGAATAGCAGTAAGCTTACTCATTAATATAAACGCCTCCTCTTGCTAGTTGTTTAAATTGTCTTGCTGCTTCTGATGGGTTGACCGCTTTTGTAATAGCAGAGCCAATGATAGCTATATCGATACCATCTGCAAGAAGCTGTGGTAAAGAATCTATTGTTATTCCTCCTGCCGCTGCGATTGTGTGTGAAGAAGTTGGATATGCGGCTAGAATCTGGCTATTTTTCCATTCATTTTTCCCACTTAATTCTTGTTCATCCTTACTGATATGTAAGCAAAAAATAGCATCTTCAATCGTGAGAAGTGACTTTAGCTGTTCACTGGACGTGTTTAATAAATCAATCATCACTCTTTTTTGATAAATTTTAGCGATCTCTATGCAGGTTTCAATGGTTACTTTTGGGGCAGTTCCCATAACAGTGATAATATCTGCTCCAGCAGTGAAGCTAATCTCCGCTTCATATTTAGCATTGTCCATTGTTTTCGTGTCAGCAAGAATGGTTTTATGTGGAAATACCTTTTTCATTTCTCGAATACTTTCCATACCAAATTCTTTGATTAGAGAGGTTCCTACTTCGATCCAATCAATATCTGGTTCTACTAAACTGGTTAAGCGAATTGCTTCTGGAATTGTTAAGCGATCTAAAGCCAATTGAATTTTCATTTGAATGAACAGTCCTTTCTTTTGTTACTA
>NZ_JVDT01000084.1 GCF_001076885.1 Bacillus sp. 522_BSPC | reverse complement strand
AGAGGCAAACCTGATGAATCACAGCCATAATAAAAAAGAAAGGATGTCTCATTCATTCGGTTACAAAAAGCACAGCTTTTAAGAGATTCGTTAAAAAGAATGTCTATTCTCTAACTTAACTCTTGCTGCTGTGGAACGAAACCTAATCGATAAGACACCCCCCTTCTTTTTGAAGGTTTGCTCTATTTCATTCTAAATTAAAATCTCCCTAAAAGGATTCAAGCTGCTCGAGCAAATTCACCAACCATAAGAAGGGATAAATCGGGGAAAGCATGAGCATCACGCTTTCCTTTCTTTTTTTCCTATAATCTTATTTTCTCTTTATCTAGGCTCCACAATGAGCTTGATGGCCGTTCTTTCCTCACCGTCAATTACAATATCAGTGAAGGCAGGGATACAGATTAAATCCACTCCGCTAGGTGCTACAAACCCTCTTGCGATAGCAACTGCTTTAACCGCTTGATTTAATGCACCTGCACCAATTGCCTGGATTTCCGCTCCACCTCTTTCTCGTAGAACACCTGCAAGCGCACCAGCTACAGAATTGGGACTAGACTTTGCTGAAACCTTTAATATCTCCATTTCTAGCTCCTCCTTGTTTAACCCCCCCGCATGTTTCATTAAGATTAATGAACATATCAGGATATATATCATTCCAATGTTACTATATTCCAAGTTTAATACACATATTCCAGCTTGGACATAAAAACTTAGAAAATATTTGATTTTCAGGGAAAAAGGAAGAGCTACATTCTGTTAGGAATAAAAGGGGTGGTCCTCATTAATTAAAATGCGCTCAATTTTCTTTGCTTTACCTGTCTTCTTATCTACTTCAATCAGACATCCGCTCAGCTGAGCTCTCCCACTTTTTGGCGGCTCAAAGCGTGTTGGCAAATTCGTTAAAAAGCGATTTAGCACCAATTCTTTTTGCATACCAAGAATAGCATCATAAGGACCTGTCATGCCCACATCTGCCATAAATGCAGTCCCATTTGGAAGAATGCGATTATCAGCTGTTTGCACATGTGTATGTGTTCCAACCACCGCTGTAACCTTTCCATCTAAATACCAACCCATTGCTTGCTTTTCACTTGTTGCTTCTCCGTGAAAATCAACAAAAATTATATTTGTACGCTTTTTCGCTTCCTTCACTAAGCTATCAATTACGATAAATGGATCATCACTTGGATTCATGAAGGTACGACCTTGTAAATTAATAACAGCTACTTCCATATCATTAATTTTAACAAAAACCATCCCTTTACCAGGGTTATTTTCTGGAAAGTTAGCGGGACGCACTAAATATTTCGCCTTATCAATAAACTCAAATATCTCGCGATTATCCCATGTATGGTTCCCCATTGTTATCGCTTGAGCACCGATTTCCAGAAAGCTGCGATAAATTTTCTCTGTAATACCTTTTCCGCCAGCAGCATTCTCTCCATTGATAATCGTTAACTGTGGTCTGTATTTATCCTTTAGCTTTGGTACGTACTCTTTAATCATGTCTCGGCCCATTGAACCGACAACATCCCCAATAAATAAAATATGCATATTTTTATTTCCTACTTTCTACTTTTCACTATGTAACAGTGTATCATATAATTCCTTTCGCTCCTAACGCCATTTTCCTTAAGGAACGTTTTAGTATGCCCTTCATTTTTGGAGATAAAAAAAACGGTGCAATCGCACCGTTTCTTATTTTGCATATTCAACCGCTCTTGTTTCACGAATGACCGTTACTTTTATATGACCTGGATAATCTAATTCCTCCTCGATTTTCTTACGAATATCGCGAGCTAATCGATGTGACTCTAAATCATCCACAAGATCTGGTTTCACCATGATTCGAATCTCACGTCCTGCTTGGATTGCGAATGATTTCTCTACTCCATCATAAGATTCAGAAATCTCTTCTAATTTCTCAAGTCGGCGAATATAATTTTCTAATGTTTCTCTTCGTGCTCCTGGCCTTGCAGCTGAAAGTGCGTCAGCTGCTGCTACTAGTACAGCGATAATTGAAGTTGGTTCTGTATCACCATGATGGGATGCAATACTATTGATTACAACAGAATGCTCTTTATACTTGGTAGCAAGCTCGACACCAATTTCCACATGGCTTCCTTCTACTTCATGGTCAATAGCTTTCCCAATGTCATGTAGTAGTCCAGCTCTGCGGGCAAGGGTTTGATCTTCCCCAAGTTCAGCAGCTAAAATTCCTGATAATTGAGCCACTTCCATACTGTGCTTTAATACATTTTGTCCATAGCTTGTACGGAATTTTAAACGTCCAAGAATCTTAATTAAATCTGGATGTAATCCATGAACTCCGACTTCAAACGTAGTTTGTTCCCCGATTTCACGAATATGTTCATCCACTTCCCGGCGCGCTTTATCAACCATTTCTTCGATACGAGCTGGATGGATACGCCCATCCTGAACGAGCTTATCTAACGCAAGTCTTGCAGTTTCACGTCTTATTGGATCAAAACCAGAGAGAATAACTGCTTCTGGTGTATCATCAATAATTAAATCAATTCCTGTTAATGTTTCAAGTGTTCGAATATTTCGACCTTCACGACCGATAATTCGCCCTTTCATTTCATCATTTGGAAGGTTTACAACGGAAACTGTAGTCTCTGCAACATGATCGGCCGCACAACGTTGGATTGCAAGTGACAGAATTTCTTTAGCCTTTTTATCTGCTTCTTCTTTTGCTCTAGTATCACTTTCTTTGATCATTACCGCAATATCATGAGCAACTTCTTGCTCTGTACGGTCTAAAATGATGGACTTTGCCTCTTCTCGAGTCAAGCCAGAAATGCGCTCTAGTTCTGTTTGCTGCTTGCGAACCATCTCGTCCACTTTGCTTTCCATCTCTTCCATATGCTGTTGTCTTTTATTAAGAGAATCGTCCCTCTTTTCTAAAACTGATTCACGTTTGTCTAACGCTTCTCCCTTGCGATCAAGATTTTCCTCTTTTTGCAATAAACGATTTTCTTGTTTTTGTAGTTCATTTCTTCGATCACGAACTTCTAGTTCTGCTTCACTACGAAGCTTGTGAATCTCATCCTTTGCTTCTAACAAAGCTTCTTTTTTCAATGCGTCTGCTTCACGCTTTGCATTTTCAATAATTTGTTCAGCAGTCATTGTTGCATTGCTAATTTTTGCATTAGCAT
This sequence comes from Bacillus sp. 522_BSPC, assembly GCF_001076885.1. GTDB lineage: Bacteria > Bacillota > Bacilli > Bacillales > Cytobacillaceae > Niallia > Niallia hominis. The sequence continues at coordinate 109,701 of NZ_JVDT01000084.1, read as the reverse complement.
TGGACTTTCGAATAAAATATACAACAAAGCCAACAACGGCAATAACGATTAGAATAAGCAAAATGGAGATGATCTTTAATAGTGGATCCATCATTTTCACCTCCTCTTGCTATCAAATTGTGTTTGTTACGATTTTAAAAGTATTGGCTTAATGTTCCTTTTTTCAATCGAAATTTTCCCTAGTCATTTTATCGTTTTCTAGGTTTTCATACTTATAAAAATGTAAAATATACAATTCAATTGTATAGTTGTACCAATTTATTGTCAAGACTTTGAACTAGTAGGATTAACCTATTTCTCATTGGCTATCTTGTTAGCCTTTTTCTCTAACAATTGCTCTATTATTCCTATATATGTATGAAATTTCTCCCTATTAAACATAATAGATTATCATATTCTAACCTATCATCCGTATTATGGTCAGAAAATAGGGTTGTTAAACCTAATTGAGTCTTTTATTCTGTTTGTTTTTCTCTAGAAATCTCATTAAAATTAGGCTGTTTTCGTAAAGTTTGTTGCTATCGCCCGCAGCCTGAAACTATAATAAAATATCATTGAATAAACGATAGATTCTATTAGCTAGTCTAATCGTCACTTTATTCATAATCAATCAAAAAAAGATGGCAAAGTGGATATGCCACTATACCATCTTTTGGTAAACAATTAATCGATTAATTCAAATTGTTCTTGGTCGTCATTTTCAGGTTTTAGTGTTACTTCTTTATCTAGCCCGTAATGATCACGTATTTTCTTTTGAATTTCTAGACGCATTTCTTTGTTTTCTTTCAAGAATTGTTTTGCATTTTCACGGCCTTGTCCTAATCTTTCATCATTATAGGAATACCAAGCGCCACTCTTTTGAACAATATCAAGATCTGATCCAAGATCAATAATCTCGCCTTCTTTAGAGATACCTTCTCCATACATGATATCTACTTCTGCCACTTTGAAAGGTGGTGCTACTTTATTTTTAACCACTTTGATTTTTGTTTTGTTTCCTACCATGTCTGTCCCTTGTTTTAACGTTTCAGCACGACGAACTTCTAGACGAACAGATGAATAGAATTTCAAAGCACGTCCGCCAGGAGTTGTTTCAGGGTTTCCGAACATAACTCCGACTTTTTCACGAATTTGGTTGATAAAAATAGCAATTGTTTTTGACTTATTAATTGCTCCAGATAATTTACGAAGGGCTTGTGACATTAAGCGTGCTTGAAGTCCAACATGTGAATCTCCCATTTCTCCTTCAATCTCTGCTTTTGGTACAAGTGCAGCTACAGAGTCAATTACTAATATATCAACTGCACCACTTCGAACTAAAGCCTCTGCAATTTCTAGCGCTTGCTCCCCAGTATCTGGTTGAGAAAGTAATAATTCATCGATATTAACGCCAAGCTTTTGTGCATATACTGGATCTAATGCATGCTCTGCATCAATAAATGCTGCTTGTCCGCCATTTGCCTGAACCTCAGCAATAGCATGTAGCGCTACTGTTGTTTTACCTGAACTTTCAGGACCATATATCTCAACAATACGACCTCTTGGATATCCACCAACACCTAGGGCTGCATCTAAAGCTAATGATCCACTTGGACTAGTAGAAATGACTCTATCAGCTTGTTCTCCCAGCTTCATAATACTACCTTTACCGAATTGTTTCTCTATTTGTTTTAACGCCATTTCTAATGCAGCTTGACGATCACTCAAATACGTTCTCCTCCTTATATAAAAAATGAATCTAACTAACATGATTCATTCGTTGTTTAAAAGATTATATACTTAATATACCTTTTTTCTTTTCATTTGTACAGCAAAAATCGAACATTCATTCGTTTTTTTATTTCTAGTGGGAGAAGCACTATTCTAGTAAGACGCAAGCAAGAAACCCTTACTTCCGTCTATTTAGTCTATTGCTGCAACATTTTCAATAAAAAATATTGACCATATTTTACACTTCTAATTCGGTTACCAGCTCTAGTACCACTTAGCACTAGAGCTTCCACTTTTGTCGGCTCCCCTTTTTTGGCTATCCCGATAAAAACGGTACCAACTGGATTTCCCTCGAGTTCATCTGGACCAGCAACACCTGTAAAGCTTATGCCAATATCAGCATTTAATAAGCTTGCAACATTTTCCGCTAGCTCTTTTGCACATTGTTCACTAACAACGCCATGTTCTTGTATGGTTGCCTCTTTTACATGAAGGATTTGATTCTTCACCTCATTTGTATAACAGACAACTCCTCCTTGGAAAATGTTTCCGGCACCAGGAATGCTCGTAACCTCTTGTTGAAATAAGCCACCAGTTAAGCTTTCTGCAGCAGCAAGAGTCAAGTTTTTCTTTAATAATACGTGTGCGAGTTCGTTCATTAACGTTGTGTCATCATATCCATAGAAGAATTCGCCTACTCGAGAGAATATTTCCTCTTCTGTCTTTGCAATTAATTTATCTGCTTCTTCCACTGAATCATGCTTACACGTAATACGCAATGTCACTTCCCCATCGCCTGCAAGTGGTGCAATCGTCGGGTTTGTCTGTGCATCAATTAAATCTTCAATTTTTGTTTCTAATAAAGACTCCCCAATACCAAAAAAGCGAAGCACACGCGAAATGATGACATCTTTACTTGTCATTTGCTCTTGTACCGCTGGAAATCCATATTTTACAAACATTGGCTGGATTTCTTTTGGTGGTCCAGGTAATAGCATATAAAAATGATTGTCTTTTTTCAGAAACATACCAGGAGCCATTCCATGGTCATTTGGAAGAACCTCACACCCTTCTAAAACTAACGCTTGTTTTTTATTATTTTCGGTCATTGTCCGTTTTGTCTTTATAAAATAGTCTTCAATTGATTGAAGTGCAGCTTTATCAAAGACTAGCTCTTTTCCTAGATGATTTGCAATCGTTTCTTTTGTCAAGTCGTCCTTTGTCGGCCCAAGTCCTCCTGAAAAAATAAGCAATTGCGCTCTACTTTCTGCAATTTTAATCGCCTCCTTTAAACGAGCAGCATTATCTCCCACAACGGTATGATAATAAACATTTACTCCTAAGTCGGCTAAATGCTTGGAAATAAATTGGGCATTTGTATTGGCAATTTGTCCAAGCAATAATTCTGAGCCAACCGCGATAATTTCTGCATTCATCTCTTGTGCTCCCCCTTTTTGTCGCTCATAAAGAAAGGACATCATTAATAAAGCAATATTCGCTTGTAAAATCGATGTCCTCATTTTTATTCCTCTATTTTATTTGGATGAAACAAAAGCTTGTTTGTTTTTTGCAAAATAATCCCAGCCAGACCAGATTGTAAAAATCAAGGCAACCCATAGTGCAAGGATATCAAATGGCAGTGAAACAAGCTCGAAAATCATGTTATGTAGTAAAAGTGCTGATATCGCAACAATTTGCGCCCATGTTTTAATTTTTCCTAGCATATTTGCTGCGACAACTTCGCCGCCACCAGCAAGTACTAATCGCAAGCCAGTTACCGCAAATTCTCTACTGATGATAACAATAGTAATCCACGCAGGCGCCATATCTAACCCTACTAAAACAATTAGTGCAGAAGAAACTAATAATTTATCTGCTAAAGGATCTAGGAACTTCCCTAAGTCAGTTACTAGATTATATTTTCTTGCAAAGTGTCCATCAATCCAATCCGTTGTGGATGCAATAATAAAAATCAAGGCACCGATAAAATGTGTCCTCGGTAAGGTAACTCCTAAAAGTGTTAGCTCTCCCCAAGAAAAATCTACTAGCATAATTACTAGAAAGACAGGGATTAATAAAATTCTTGCTACCGTAATCTTATTTGGTAAATTCATCTTACATCCTCCATTACCATGACGATCATCGCCACTTCCATAAAAATAAATTAAAACCATTAGTATTATAACCTAAATACGTTAGAATAGCGAAAAAATAGTCATCGAATGGATGACTATTCTTCTTTTACGTATTTAATGACAAGATCTTGTCTAGAGGAAGAATCACCTAACTCTAATTTCTCATCATTGACAAAAACATCTACCTGACTATTTCCGATAATGATATTAGCTTCAGTCTCTTTTGATAGATCTACTTCTTTGGTATCAGATCCATCTTTTTCAAGAATACCTTGGAAAAACGAATAGTTCTTCCCATTTTGGATATCGACCCAAACTTTTCCAGTGGAAACAAGCTTCACAACAAACTTTTCCGCATTTTCTACCTCATAAGTAGTGGTTCTTCCCTCTGTTTCTTTTTTAGTAATCTCTTGTTTTGGTTTTTCTTCCTCTTCTACCTTTTTCTCTTCTTCCTCTACTACTTTCTCTTCATCTTTATTTGCATTCTCTTCTGTTGCTTTTTCTTGTTCTTTTTCATTTAATGCATCTGATTTCATATAAACAGAATTTTGTTCCGTATCATTACTAGACTGTTTTTCTGGATCGGAATCTTTTGCATACACAAAATACCAGAACAAAAAGGCGACAGCTAAAACCAATATAGCTATAAGTATAGTTGGCAGGATATCAAGTACCTTGGAACTTGCTCCGTCTAACGATCTCCTTGAGTTCACTCTCGATAAATTTTGCGGTAACTCATCATTTGCCGTTGTCGGTACTTCCTCTTTATATTCTTCAAATAATTCTTCTGGCACCAAATCGACCGCTTCAGCGTATTGTTTGATAAATGCCCGTGTATAAAATTTACCTGGCATCATACTATAATTACCTTCTTCAATGCCAACTAAATAACGGACTTGGATTTTTGTAATCTCCTGTAATTGCTCTAATGTTAGTCCTTTTGCTTCTCTAGCTTCCTTTAATCGATTTCCTAATTCACTCAAGATAACACCTTCCAACTTACTAAAAATCAAAACCCTCGAATTCACTTTCTATGGCAAGAGCATTCTTTTTATGAACGTCATAAAGAATCTCCTCACCCTGCTCATGTCTTAGTTCAATAATATAATCAAAATCGTCTAAAGTGTATTCTGTATTATGTACAAAGGCATCGGGATGTTCTACCACTTTGATACAGGGCAGGCGCATCACTTCTCGAATTACGGCCCAATGTCGCTCATTGATTTGCTTAGAAGATACAATTCCATCAATGATAAATAAATTGTTTTCATTATATTCTCCTTGCATTAAGGAATGGCGGATTGTCTGCTTTAACAAGGTGGAGCTTACTAAAAGCCATCTTTTATTTGCACAAACGCTGGCCGCAACAATAGATTCGGTTTTGCCTACACGTGGCATTCCTCTAATGCCGATTAGTTTATGACCTTCTGTTTTAAATAATTCAGCCATAAAATCTACTAACAATCCAAGCTCATAGCGAACAAATCGAAATGTCTTTTTATCATCCGCATCTCTTTGAATATACCGACCATGTCTCACCGCAAGTTTATCTCTTAAAGAAGGTTCTCTAAGCTTGATTACTTTTATTGTGTCCATAGTATAGAGAATAGATTCTAACCTTTTTATTTGTTCCTTATTTTTCGCTAACATTAATAAGCCGCGTCGTCCATCGTCTACCCCATTAATCGTAATAATATTGATAGAAAGCATCCCTAGTAAAGAGGAGATATCCCCTAATAGACCAGGTCGGTTTTTTTGAATTTCGTATTCTAAATACCATTCCTTCTGTTCCAAAAAAATCCTCCTACAAATATCAAGTGAAAATTTCTAGTCTTTTAATTTCTATCATATAGGAATAGTATAAATAATCAAGAAAAAAGGGATAAAAATAGAAAAAAAGATAGACTTTTTGCAGAAAAGCTGTTTTCTAGAAAAATGGTGCTTTATTTGAGGTTTAGTGGCGATACTTTCTTCTTGCACGGTTGTGATGATGGTTGCCCTTTATAGGTGCTTTTGCTTTGGGGAATGGTTGTATTTTTATTGGTGGTTTAGACTGGATTTCTCTGTTGCCTTGTGTGCTACTTTTTCTTGCTTTCAGGCTTAGAGACGCTCTCTCTGTTACCTTCCACCCTACTTTCCTTGCTCTCGGGCTTCAGAGACGGTCACTAATTCAGCAAACACCATCTACCTCCTATCCCCAACAGAAAAAGCTCGATAAATATTCCTCTATTTATCGAGCTTTTACAAACATTATTTTGTTCCGTTATTATGAACTAGTTTTACCATCATATTAGCGATTGCATGTTGTTCTTGTTCATCTGCAACTGACCATAGATCAGATAGAATTTTTTCTTGTTCGTTTTTGGGTTGAACTTGATTGGATAGGTAATCTCCTATTTGAAAAGCAAGATCTCCTATTACCGCTTGGTTCATTCCCTCGTTTTCAGCATGATGAAGACGATCTGCTAAAAAGTCTTTCCATTGATCCCAATTTTCTAAGATAGACATATGAAATACTCCTTTCATTGCTTAAGTGTGCATTACATCATTATTTTGGATAGTTCCTGAAATAATATGCATGAAAAGCAATTGGAAAAAGTATTACATATGCCATCCTCCATTTAGGGAAAGAACTTGTCCTGTCATATAGGAGGATTTCTCTGATAATAAGAATGATATGCATTCTGCCACCTCTTTCGGCCTTCCTACTCTTCCCATTGGGATTTCTTCTTCGATTATTTGCATTTCCTCTGGCGAAAATGACTGAAGCATATTTGTTTCAATGGCGCCAGGCGCAACTGCATTTACCCGAATACCATTGTAGGCAAGCTCCTTGCTTAACGCCTTCACAAAGCTTATTTGTGCTCCTTTTACAGCGGAATAAGCCACTTCCATCGCAGCCCCTACCTGCCCCCATATACTTGTTATTACGATAATATTTCCACTTTGCTTTGAAAGCATTTTTGGTAATAGCTCTCTTGTTATACACATCATCGATTGAACGTGGACACTCCATAAATCCATCATTTCTTTATCCTGTAAATCTGTAAATAACCCATATGTACTAATGCCGCTCGCATGAACAATGCCATCGATTGTAAAAATATTTCCGACCATTTTCTTATAAGCGTCTGGTTGTTTTAAATCTGCTCGAATGGGAACATATTCTCCCCCATATCCTGATAACGCTGCAAGTAACTTATCCATTGCAGGTTGATTTTGATGAAAATGTAAATAAAGGGAATACCCTTCTTCAGCCAACTGTTTCGCTATTGCTTGTCCTATTCCACCAGATGCGCCCGTAACTAAAATCCATTGCCCCATTCCTTTTTTCACTCCATATACACCCTTATTTATCTAAACAGCAACAGACACAAAGCAAGCCATCCTTTGTGTCTGCATTCCCATTATTTCGGCACTACTTGGCATGTCGTGATTCTGTCTTCCTCCAATAATTTAGTCGCCGCGTTTTTAATATCTTCTACTGTGATTTCCTCCACAGTAGGCACTACATCAAATAAATTCATCTCATTAAATGCATAGCGTGTAAATTGGTTCGCAATATATTCTGGTGAATTAATCGCACGCAAGAATGAACCAATTTTCTTTTTCTTTGTTCTTTCTAATGTCTCGCTTGTAAAATCACCTGTTTTCGCTTTCATGAGGATATCTTTGATGGAAGCTTCCAACTCATCAGGATCACTTGTATCTCCACCAATCATCGCAAACCCAAAGCCATGCTCCTGCGTATAATCATAAGCAAAAGTATCATCAATTAAACCACTTTGGAAAAGGTTTTGATAATTCTCTGAGCTTTCACTAAAAAGAAAATCGAGTAATAAATTAATACTCCACTCTTGTTTCATCATTTCTTTCCCTGATTGCTCTACGTCAATCCCTTTAATTCCAACAAGGCATTTAGACGTATGGACATTCATTTTCAACACTTGCTTTTCCTTATTTACATGTTTTGGTTCTTCCGCAAATTTACGTTTTATTTCACTGTGATTCGTGTAGTCTTTTTGGTTTTGATTTTCTTTTATTTGGGCCATATATTCTTCTGGATCAACTGGTCCCACGATGAAAAGAAGCATATTGCTTGGGTGATAAAATGTATTATAGCACTCATAAAGCATATCTTTCGTTATATGGGAAATCGATTCAATCGTTCCAGCAATGTCAATTTTCACTGGATGATTGACAAACATATTTCCAATTAATCCAAAATACAAGCGCCAATCTGGATTATCATCATACATCGTAATTTCTTGCCCGATTATTCCTTTTTCCTTTTCCACTGTTTTTTCCGTAAAATAAGGCTCTTGCACAAAGTTTATCAATGTTTCTAAATTATTGGCAACATTGGATGTGCTTGAGAATAAATAGGCCGTTCTTGTAAAAGAAGTAAATGCATTCGCACTTGCTCCCTGCTTGCTGAAATCTTGAAAAACATCTCCATCTTCTTTTTCAAAAAGCTTATGCTCTAAGAAATGAGCAATTCCATCAGGGACTTGTGTGAAATCAGAACCATCAAGGGGAACAAAAGTATTATCTACCGAACCATAGTTTGTTGTAAATGTACAAAATGTTTTATTAAAGCCCTTTTTCGGTAAAATATACACTTTTAGACCATTCGCTAATTTTTCATAATATAACTCTTCTTGCAATTGAGCAAATTCTATTTTTTCCATTATGCATTCCCCTCCGATCCGGTTAAGAAATAAACAGTATCCAATTCGATTTTCTTGGCAGCTTCGATAATTTCTTCTTTAGAAACTTTACTCATCTGCTGCAGCCATTCGCCCATTTCGATATATTTGTCACTTACACTATTGTGATAGAACAACTCAATCATCCCACGGGAGGTATCTAATGTTTCCAGCATTTGATTATGAATCACTGCTTTTGTCTGCATGATTTCCTGATCAGAAAACTCTCCTTTTTTCATGAGATCCAATTGTTCTTTAATAATTTTCACTGCTTTCTCGTAGTTTTGATTATCAATCCCTGACATAACTAGCAATAGACCTTTATGGCTTTCGAGACGACTTGCTGCATAATAAGCGAGGCTTTCTTTTTCTCTGACATTAATAAACAATTTTGAATGTGAGAAGCCTCCATATATGCCATTTAGTACTTGCAGCGCAAAATATTCAGGGTCCCCATAGACAATCTGAGTACGGAATCCCATATTTAATTTCCCTTGTTTAATATCCTGAACCTCGCGTACCTCCTTCATTTCTCTTGTTTCATGAGGGGTTCTGCGGTCAATGGACTTTGCGGTTCTTTCCTTAAACGGAAATAACTCTTCGATATAGGAAGCAACCTCTTCTTCATTTAGATCCCCCACCATATACAAATCTATTTGATCCTCTGCGAGTGCCTTTTGATAATAGGAATAAAGGGATTGTGGTGTAATGCTATCCACCTCTTCTTTTTCTCCATATACGCTTAGTGCATACGGTTCGTTTTCACACATTACATCAATCACACGTTGATTAGAATAACGCATTTTATCATCATAGATTGATTGAATTCTTTGCTTTAAAGCACGCTTCTCATTTTCTATAACATTTTGATCAAAACCATTGTCTGTGACATTCGGATGAAAAATAACCTCCGCTAAAAATTCCAATCCTTTTTTTAATAAAGGAGTCGGATCTGATAAAAATTTTTCATTCACAATTTCTAATGAAAACGAAACAATGTGATATTCGCCTTTTTTAGCAAGATCGATAAAAAAGGTCGCTCCATATAACTCTTCGATATAGGAACGAAGCTTTGCTGTTGTGGGATATTTCTCGGTACTATTTTGCATCACATATGGAAGAAGTGCCCGGTGTGTTACATTTTCTTTTGTTATGGGGGTTCGCCATTTCACCACAATATTGTTTGTTTTAAATTTTTCTGTCTTTACTGTATGTAATTGAAAGCCTCCATACTTCGTGATTTTTTCCGATGCTACACTCATAACATACCTCCTACGTATACTTGCGCTAGTCATACACTACTTACTAGTATTTACTCTATTTATAAGGTTATTCTTATAAAGGATGGATTCGTTAATTTTCCTTCCACTTATGATTCTATTTCACTTATTTCATTTCCTGCTTTATCGTATAGTTTAAACACCACATAAAAATACTTTCTCTTCTGACACCAAAAAGACTCATGAAACGGCTGCACCAAAAAATGACCTAAACGACCTGATTTTTTGTTAATCGGATAAAAATTAAAAAGTGGTGTTCTGCTCATCTACTAAAAGCTGTTTAGGTTGTGCTTACAGAGTTCCGCAGCACATTTATAGTTCATACCAAGGTACGTATAATTCCCTCTAGAATCTTTTTCAAACTTAATAATAAAGACCTGTCCTTCTCCATTAGTAAAATCAACCATTCTATTTTTTCCCTGCTAATAACGTTTATGCAATATTGTATATTCAACATATCATTTGGATTACGTCTATTTCAACCAAAAATGAATATAATCCCATTTATTTTATGCCACGAACAAGTTCAAAAGATTATTTATTCAAAAATAGGAAAAAAATAAAGGAAGCGAATAAGATGAAAAGGAGAAATGATGATGCCAAAACTTGTTTTAATTCGCCACAGGGAAAGTGTTTGGAATGTAGAGAACCGTTTTACCGGATGGACTGATGTCGAGCTATCCGGAACGGGATTAACAGAAGCAAGAGAAGCGGGGATGATTTTAAAAAGGAATGGCTTTTACTTTGATACTGCCTTTACTTCCTATTTAAAAAGGGCTATCCGCACCCTATGGATTATCCTTGATGAAATGGACAGTATGTGGATTCCCGTCCATAAAACATGGAAGTTAAATGAACGCCATTATGGCGCTTTACAAGGGCTTAATAAAGCAGAGACAGCGGAGAAATTCGGCGAAGATCAAGTACAGCTGTGGAGAAGGTCCATGGATGTTCGGCCACCTGCTCTCAGTAAAGAAGATCCTCGATACACAATCAATGATCCTCGCTATGGGCAGCTAAAAGAAGGAGAATTTCCGTTAACAGAAAATCTTGCCGATACGGAAAAACGAGTTTTAACCTACTGGGATCAAGAAATCGCCCCAATGTTAAAGAGAAACAAAAAAGTTATCATTGCTGCACATGGCAATACTATTCGGGCTATTATTCAGTATTTAGACAATGTTTCATCAGATGGCATCGCCTCTTTGAACATCCCAACAAGCATTCCATTGGTTTATGAACTAGATGATAGCACCCTTAAGCCTATTCATCATTATTATTTAGATATGAACGGGGAAGTTCCAGCCAACGTCATTCCAAAACATATTCCAATTGAATTATTAGATAAAGAAATAAAGACGAAAGCGATTAATACACATGAGGAATAAGAAATCATAGGTTAGAAAGGATTTTTTTCCGAGAATAGGAACGAGAATGGAAAATAACTAAATAGAAGATCTGTAAGAGCGAATAATTATCAAAAGTGGTTTTCATTCCCTCAGTGAACTGTGAAGAGACTCGGCGCTCTCCCCATGCAAAGCGAGCGGTCATACCAGAAATAGTGTATTTTAGCTGCGCGTAATAGCAACTTCATGGAACATTATTTTCAAAAAAAGCCAAACAATTATACGAAGGTTTCGTGTAATTGTTTGGCTATAACTTGGGCTGGAGTACCTACGCCCCAGCCTCTTCTCATTTCCTAAAAATTCATATTATCTACTACCTTTAATATAAGGTACACCTGAAGCTTTCGGTGCATCTGCGCGACCGATAAAGCCAGTTAAAGCTATTATTGTTAGTACGTAAGGTGCAATTAATAGATATACATTTGGAATGCTTTCTAAGAATGGTAAGCTGCTTCCAACAATACTTAAGCTTTGAGCAAAGCCAAAGAAAATCGCAGCTCCCATTGCACCTAGTGGATTCCATTTTCCGAAAATAAGGGCAGCAAGCGCCATGAACCCTTGTCCACTAATTGTAGCGTGTGTAAAATCATTCGTAATAGACTGGGCAAATACCCCACCGCCAACTCCGCCAAAAGCACCTGACAGAATAACTGCGATATAGCGCATTTTTATTACGTTAATTCCCATCGTATCTGCTGCCATAGGATGTTCCCCAACAGAACGTAAACGCAAACCAAACGGCGTTTTATACATCACATACCATGCAATAATTGCAACTATAATTGCTAAGTAAGAAGTCCAATACGTGTTAGAGAAAAATAAATCACCTATCACAGGGATATCCTTTAATATCGGAATATCAATTTTTTTAAAGCTATAACGAATGGTACCTGTTTGTCCTTTTCCATCATAGATTAATTTTACTAAAAACATAGCAAGTCCAGCAGCAAGCAAGTTAATCGCTACACCAGAAACAGTTTGATCGGCACGGAATGTGATACTTGCTACAGCATGTAATACAGAGAAAATCGCACCAACAACCATTGCAACAAGCAATGAAATCCAAGGTGTCCAAGCACCAAGGCTATCTGCAAATGTTAAGTTAAAAACAATGGAAGAGAAAGCCCCCATAACCATTAAACCTTCTAATCCAATATTTACAACTCCAGCTCGTTCGGAAAAGTTACCGCCGAGTGCAGTAAATATTAGTGGAGCAGCAAACAATAGCGAAGAGGGTATGACAATTAATAAAACATCCATTAATCCCATTTACTTCTCCCCCTTTTTACTTTTATTTTTACTTAATCTGTCCAAGAATAAGCGAATCATGTAGCTTGAAGCAACAAAGAATACGATTAAAGCAATAATGATATCTACCATCTCATTTGGAACTCCAGCTTCAAGCGGCATATTTAATGCTCCTACTTTTAAGAAACCAAACAAGCATGCAGCAAGCAAGATTCCCAGTGGCCCATTTGCCCCAAGCAATGCAACGGCAATTCCATCAAATCCAACGCCTGTAAATCCACCTTTATTACTTACATATTCAAAGGTTCCTAAGCCTTCCATTGCTCCTGCAAGACCTGCAAAAGCACCAGAGATAACCATGGATAAAATAATGTTGCGGTTTACGTTCATTCCCGCATACTGAGATGCATTTTGGTTAAAGCCAACTGCTTTTAATTCATAACCTTTTACCGTCTTTTCTAAAATAACCCACATAAGAATAACACAGCCGACTGCAATTAAAATTCCCCAGTGAAGGCGAGAATAGTCTGTTATGCTTGCTAAAAACTCAGAGCGCAAGCTAGCTGATGGCGGAATCGTTTCTGTACGGTCTGCCTTGTCTGTTAATACATTTCGAATTAAATAATTGGATACATGTAAAGCAACATAGTTCATCATAATACTTACGATAACTTCATGTACTCTAAATCTTGCCTTTAAGAAGCCTGGCACAAATGCCCAAAGTGCTCCAGCAGCAGCTGCCGCTAATACAGCAAGTGGCAAGTGAATGATTTTTGGTAAATCAAACGCAACTCCTACCCAAACTGCAGCAAGCCAGCCAACGATTAATTGTCCTTCTACCCCAATATTAAATAGTCCGGTACGAAAAGCGAAAGCAACGGCAAGACCTGCAAGAATCAATGGTGTAATTTGACGAACAACTTCCCCAGTGAAATAGATTTCTCCAAATGCACCATTCCAAAGTGCAGTATATGCTTCAACAGGATTGTATCCTGTTGCAAGCATTATAATTGTACCAACAATAACCCCTAATAATACGGAAATAATTGGAATGCTAATTTTCTTTATTGTATTAGACATTATTTCTCCACACCCACTTTTTTAGCTTTCGATCCTGCCATTAATAGCCCTAATTCTTGTTCTGTTGTTGTTTTTGGATCCACAGTTGCAATGATTTCCCCGTCGAAAATAACTGCGATTCGATCACTCACATTTAAAATTTCATCTAATTCGAAAGAAATTAACAAGACTGCCTTTCCTTTATCTCGTTGTTCAATTAAACGTTTATGGATAAATTCAATCGCACCAACATCCAGTCCTCTCGTTGGCTGAGCTGCTATAAGCAAATCAGGATCACGATCTACTTCTCTACCAATTATCGCTTTTTGCTGATTTCCGCCAGAAAGAGCTCTTGCAGGTGTGTGAATACTTGGTGTTCTCACATCAAATTCTTCAATTAATTCACTTGCTTTTTTCTCCATTTCTGTTTGATTCAAGAAGCCATAATTAGAAAATGGTCTTTTATAATACGTTTGCAATGCCATATTTTGGCCAATCGAAAAATCAAGTACTAAACCATGTTTATGTCTATCTTGCGGGATATGGCCAATGCCACTTTCCGTTATTTTACGTGGTGTTAGGACACTAATATCCTTACCGTTAAGGGTGATGCTGCCATTATTTTTTTTCATTAAACCAGTAATTGCCTCAATCAATTCAGACTGACCATTTCCGTCTACTCCAGCAATTCCGACAATCTCCCCTGCTTTTACATCTAGGTTGAGAGAATTCACTACATGAACACCACGATTGTCTTTCACCGTTAAATCAGAAATTTTTAATACCGTATCTTTCGGATTTGGGGCTTTCTTTTCTGTTTTAAAGGAAACTTCACGACCAACCATTAAATTTGCAAGCTCATTTGGGTTTGTATCTTTAACATTATATGTGCCGATACCTTCCCCTTTTCTGATAACGGTCACTCGGTCACAAACTTCCATAATTTCTTTTAATTTATGAGTAATTAAGATAATGGACTTTCCTTCTTCAATTAACTTGCGGAAAATGCCAATTAATTCTGTAATTTCCTGTGGTGTTAAAACAGCTGTCGGTTCATCAAAAATTAAAATTTCTGCACCGCGATATAAAGTTTTTAAAATCTCTACTCTTTGTTGCATCCCTACAGAAATATTGGCAACTTTTGCTTTCGGATCTACCGCTAGGCCATATCGCTCAGAGATTTCCTGCACTTCTTTTTCTGCTTTTTTTAGATCGATTTTTCCTTTGCTAACTGTTTCTTTTCCTAAAATAATGTTTTCCGTTACTGTAAAGGTATCAATCAACATAAAATGCTGATGGACCATTCCAATTCCTAAATCATTAGCAATATTCGGATTTGAAATATTAACGACTTTCCCACGCGCACGAATTTCGCCTTTTTCTGGTTGATATAACCCAAAAAGTACGTTCATAAGCGTAGATTTTCCTGCACCATTTTCCCCTAAAAGCGCGTGAATCTCACCTTTTTTAACTTGAAGGGTGATATTGTTGTTTGCAACAATACCAGGGAATTCTTTTCGAATATTTAACATCTCGATTACATATTCCATCTAATCCACTCCTTCTTACTTGCCTTACAAATTATAAAGCTAAAAAATACGTATGATGTCAAAGAAATAATGTTCTAAAACCATCCACAAAGAAATTATGTAATTTTATACCACGATAATTTCATCCTATAAAATTTTTAATAAAGACTAGAATAATACTTCTACTCTTTAGTTAAAATTCTATTTTTTGTCGTAAAAAAGGAATAAGTGTTTGCAATGCAAACCACTTATTCCTGGAAAATTAGCATATGCTATTTACTCAACAGTATCAGGAACAGTGTACTCACCGTTTTTAATTTTTGCAGTCCATTCTTCAACAGCTGCATCGATTTCTGCTTTGTTTTCTACTTCTTCATTGATTGCTGCAAGTCCAACACCATCTTCTTTTAAGCCGTAAACAGTAGTTTCGCCACCAGGGAAATTACCTTCTTTTGCTTTTGTAGAGATATCTTGTACTGCAGTTGAAACACCTTTTAATGCTGAAGTTAACACAATGTTATGATCCCCAACAGCACCTTCAGCTGATTGATCAGAGTCAACTCCGATTGCCCAGATGTATTTTTCAGGATCTTTTTCTTTTAAATCACGTGCTTCAGAGAATAATCCAGCACCAGTACCACCTGAAGCATGGAATACTACATCTGCACCAGAAGAGTACATTTTACTTGCAATTGTTTTACCAATTTCAGGTTTATCAAAAGCACCAGCATATTGTACATCTACTTCAATATCAGGGTCTACTGCTTTAACTCCATCAACAAATCCAGCTTCGAAGCGACCGATAACTTCTCCTTCAACCCCACCGATAAAACCGATTTTCTTCGACTCTGTTGCATGGGCAGCTGCTACACCAGCTAAGAAAGCAGCTTCTTGCTCTTTAAATGTAATACTTGCTACATTTGGTTGATCTACTACAGCGTCAACGATTGCAAAATGAGCATCTGTTTGTTGTTGAGCAATTTCTGAAATTGCACCTTCCATCATAAATCCAATACCAAATACTAAATCATTACCTTGGCGAGTTAAGCTATTTAAATTAGTAGCATAATCTGCATCTGACTGTGATTGTAGGTAATCAATACCATTACCTTTTGAAAGACCATTGTCTTCACCAAACGCTTGTAAACCTTCCCAAGCAGATTGGTTGAATGATTTATCATCAACTCCACCGACATCTGTTACCATTGCAACTTGAAATGAGTCTTTCTCTTTATCATCCTCTGCTGCATTGTCGTTACCTTTGTCATTACTTCCACAAGCACTTAATACAGTACCAGCAGCTAATACTAAAGATAGTGCTAAGCCAAATTTACGCTTCTTCAAAGCTTGTACCCCCTAGATTTTTTGTAATTTAAAGAACGTTTGTGATTAGTTTGTCCAGCCTTTACGAATAAATTCGTTTTCTTAATACTTGAAAGCTAAACTTATCTGATCGAAAGTAATTTACTGAATAAAGAATCGGTTCATCCTTCTCATCATAGTGCATCTGCTTTAGAACAAGCAGAGCAGTTTCGGGCTCACATTGCAGAATGGGAGATATTTTCTCGTGATATCCAATTGGTTCGATTTGTGCAACAGCGTATGTAATATGTCTTTGACTATCCGATTCCAAGAATTGAAAGATCGATTCTTGATCGTATGAAAAACGTTCAGGTAAGATTTTCTGTGGCAATTTATCAATACAATAAACAACCGGTTCGCCATTAGCTGTTCGAACTCTTTCAATAACGAGTAGTTCTTCCTCTTGCACAGTAGAGAAGCGTGTCGTATCTTCTTCAGTGGCAAACATCGTGTTTGAACTTAGAAATATGGTGCCTGGATTCATTCCTGCCTGCTTAATCATATTCGTGACACTATTCAATTGTTCGATGCCAGAATTAAACAATGGTTTACTGTTAACAAAAGTGCCAACGCCATGTCTTCTGACAATCACATTTTCTTCTTCTAATGTACGTAATGCCTCTCTTAAAGTGGCACGACTTACACCTAGAGTCTTTGCAAGCTCGAATTCTGAGGGGAATTTTTCTTTTTCTTTGAATATTCCCTTCTGAATATCTTTCTTTAGACGATCAACCACTTGCAAATATAAATGTCTCGTATCCGATTTAATTAGCATATGATGTTCCTCCAAACATTTCTAAGACATCAGACCTCTGATGTTCAATCATTCCTACTAATCGAAAATACTATAACACTTTTTGACTAATAAATAAATAGACTTTTAAGAATTTCGTCGAAAAAAAACAGAAATGAGGGATTGTTCGGAAATCAATCGGTTTCATTTGTATATTCCTGTAAAAATTCCAGGCATTTCTCCTCTTTTTCTTCCGCCACTCGAAGGATTGTTCCGAATATACGATAAAAAGAGAACCTGAAATAGGCTATACTATTTCAGGTTCTCTTCTTAAATATGATTATTTTCTATCTAATTTAAACAAAAATTTTCATACTAAAACTGCTAGGATTTTATTTAATCCATACTAATTTAGCTTGTTCTTTACTGGATGTTCATTTCTTCCGACCCCTTTGGGATAAGGACGTTTCTCGGTTTACTACCTTCATATGGTCCTACTACTCCGCGAGCTTCCATCTCATCAATTAATCTTGCCGCTCTTGTATAGCCGATACGGAATCTTCTTTGTAGCATACTGACAGAAGCTGTTTGCATTTCAACGATTAATTCCACCGCATCATTATACAATTCATCTTCAACTGCCCCTGTAACTTCGACAATTTCATCAGGAATCATTTCTTCTTGATATTGTGCTTTCTGCTGTCCAATTACAAAGTCAACTACTTCCTCTACTTCCTCATCTGATAGGAAAGCACCTTGCACCCTAACCGGTTTACTAGCCCCATAAGGGAAAAATAACATATCTCCCCTTCCTAATAGCTTTTCTGCTCCACCCATATCTAAAATCGTGCGTGAGTCTGTTTGAGAGGATACGGCGAACGCAATTCGAGATGGTATATTCGCTTTGATAACACCTGTGATGACATCAACAGAAGGACGTTGTGTTGCAATAATAAGATGGATACCCGCTGCACGAGCCATCTGAGCAAGTCTCGTAATGGCATCTTCTACATCAGACGATGCTACCATCATTAAGTCAGCAAGCTCGTCCACAATCACAACAATAAATGGAAGAAGTGGCTGCTTTTCCTGTTCTTCTGCATTAATGCGTTTTATATATTCATTATAGCCTTCAATATTTCTTGTGCCCGTATGGGAGAATAAATCATATCTTCTTTCCATCTCACTTACTACCTTCATCAATGCTTGCGATGCTTTTTTCGGATTTGTCACAACAGGTGCAAGCAAATGAGGCACCCCATTATACACATTCAATTCCACCATTTTTGGGTCAATCATCATCAATTTTACTTCATGAGGCTTTGCTCTCATTAAAATGCTTGTAATGATTCCATTAATGCAGACTGATTTTCCGCTTCCCGTTGCTCCGGCAACAAGTAAATGAGGCATCTTATTTAATTCTGCACATACTGCTTCACCTGTTATATCCCGTCCAAATGCAATCAACAGCTTGGAATCTGGCTTATCATTTTTACTAGATTCCAACACTTCTCTAAGGGAAACGACAGCAACTTCTGAATTTGGCACTTCTATCCCGATTGCTGATTTCCCAGGAATCGGCGCTTCAATCCGAATATCCTTTGCTGCTAATGCTAATGCTAAATCATCACTTAAATTGACAATTTTACTTACTTTTACCCCTTCACTTGGATGAACTTCATACTTTGTTACAGCGGGACCTAAATGAACCTCTGTCACTCTTGCTTTTACACCAAAACTATGAAAGGTTCTTTCTAGTTTAGCAGCATTTGCATGGATTTGTTCATATTCCCCACTCTGATCTGCCTTTCTTGGTAGCTTCAATAGTTTTAATGGAGGAAGCTTATAATCTTTATTTTCTAGTTCTGTAAATGTTATTGGAACAACAACATCCTCTTCATCCAGCGGTTCTTCCGTCTTTGAAACAGGCTCTTCCTGAATGATTTCATCTTGATATGCTCTCTCTGCAAATGTGTTGATAATTGGCTCTTGTATGTAGGGCTCTTCTTCTTGCGGAGTATTCACGATAATCTGCGGACTCGTATTTTCCTCCTGCTGATTGCTTTCTTTCTTTGCTTGTTTATCCGCTTGGCGTTTTTCCTTATTTTTTTGCATGGATTCTTTCCAATCTTTCAAATCCTGCACAAACGCCGACCATTGATCCTGAATAAAATTCCAAATACCTGATAATACCTTTTTAAAGGCACCACTTAAAGTTTTGCCTGTCAATAAGATAAAGCCAATCACAATCACAATAAAGCTGATGATTTGTGTACCTACTGTATCAAATAAATAATGGAATAGGGCAAATAAAACGGCTCCTATCATTCCACCACCAAGATCAATATTCGTAGCTTGTTTATCTACTTCCATCCAAAATAATTCCCATGTGTTATAAATTACACTTGGATTCGTAAAAGCTCCTTGACTGGCCAACAGTTTAAATAATGTCACATGGCTTAATAACAAAATAGCTGCAACAATTAAATAGATGCCATTCAATTTAGTATGAAACATATATGGTTTTTCTCGTTTCCACATTAAATAACCACCGTATACGATTAGTCCAATCAGACAAAGCATATACCACTCTCCGAAGAAGAAACGGAAAAAGGATACCATTGTTGCACCAACTGCACCAAGCTGTAGAATGGAGATAAAACTCAACGCCATAATGACAAGTGCTGCAAGTTCATATTGTATTGTTAATTTTAGCGCTTGTTTTTGTCTTTTTTTTCTTCTCTTCCTTTTCGCCATTTTATATCACCTAATATAATCATTTGTAATAAAGAAGCAGCCTTTAGGCTGCTTCTTTATTGATTACTATATTATACCATAGTTTAGAAAAAACAGATTATATGTTTGGAATTTTTGTTCCGGGCTGCATGCCTATATGGAGAAAATGACTAGGGTCAGTGCTAAGCACTCTCACCACTTCTAATTCATTTGCTTCATTTTTTGCTACTAATATAGGTATTCCATTATAATTTATAACTTGTTGCTTTTCATATATGTCTTGACTCATTGGAAAAATCAATTCTTCTGGCATCATTGTATACATAATCATTGAATAATCCCTTCTGTCTGTTCTTTATTTGCATCAATTAACTCATTGAGCTTTTTCATTGCATTTCCTACCCCACCAACATCATCTATAAGCCCCGAAGTAACAGCATCTATCCCAATTACATTTGTTCCAATATCTCTTGTTAAATTACCTTTTGCAAACATAAGATCTTTGAAATCTTCTTCG
The DNA here is from genome assembly GCF_001076885.1 of Bacillus sp. 522_BSPC. Taxonomy (GTDB): domain Bacteria; phylum Bacillota; class Bacilli; order Bacillales; family Cytobacillaceae; genus Niallia; species Niallia hominis. The sequence goes on along the minus strand of NZ_JVDT01000084.1, from coordinate 89,277 downwards.
GTTATTTTGGAATGTTTTGTAACAAAATTAACGACTCTTTCTTGCATTTTATCTAAGTACTCAAATGTTTGAGGAACTCCAATAACGAGCCCTGTTAATCGTATTGGATGAATGGTCATCGTTGCTGTTTCTGCAATATAAGAATAATCACAAGATACAGCAATTGGTACACCGATAGAATGTCCCCCTCCTAAAACAAGAGAAACAGTTGGTTTAGAAAGAGATGCAAGCATTTCGGAAATAGCTAACCCAGCTTCTACATCTCCTCCAACTGTATTTAAAATAACCAGTACCCCTTCGATTTTCGGGTTCTGTTCAATTGCAACAATTTGCGGAATTAAATGCTCATATTTCGTCGTTTTATTTTGAGGTGGTAATTGTAAGTGTCCTTCAATTTGACCAACAATCGTTAAACAATGTATTTTGGAATCCTGAGAAAGCTGTGGGACATTGGTTTGACCCAACTGTTGGATTTTTTCCATTAAACCACCTGTTGGTTTATCCTCTTTCGGCTGTTCTTCAGGCTGATTATTATTTACTGAAACCATGATGTTCTCCCTTCCTAAAACCATAATAATATTAGTATGAAGCGAGAGACACTATTTCATGCGGTTGAAATCAAAAGACAAATCGGGTTTATAGTAATGATGGAAGGAACAGCATTATAAAAGGGGTTATTTGAATCAATAGACGGGGAGCATTGCTATGGATGTATTTTTATAGGGAGGGCTTGGAATAGTGGAGGGGTTTTAGCTATTATGAGCACTGCCTTTTTCTGGATGTCTCGATATTATGTGGTTAGATTTTCTTGATGAACACCATTTTATCTCACCTCTCACCACATAATGGTTTTCATCTGCCTTTTGAACACCTCTTTTTCTTTCTTCTCTCCATATTAAAGCGTTCATCTCTTTATCTGTTTACTAAGCCATTCCTCCATTACAAAAAAACAGCCCCCTAACAAAGGAGGCTGTAACTTTTATTTTCTAACTGGTTTTACTTCCATAATAATCGGCAGAATCATTGGTCTGCGTCTTGTTTTTTCATATAGGAATTGGTTTAATGTGTCTCTTATATCTTGCTTTATACCAGTCCAGTCAAAACTGTCCTTGCTGATGCTTTTTTCGACAATATCTCTTACTCGGTCAGACGCTTCTTCAAGTAATTTCTCTGATTCGCGAACATATACAAATCCTCTTGTAATAATTTCTGGACCAGCAGAAATCTTTCTCTCTATCTTATTTAAAGTTACGACAACTGTTAAGATACCATCCTGTGACAATAGCTTACGATCTCTTAGGACAATATTGCCGACATCGCCAACACCACTGCCATCAATTAATACATTGCCTGCTGAAATCTTTCCACCCACTCGAAGTGTATCTTCTTTGTATTCAAGAACCTCTCCTTGTTCAGGAAGATAAATATTTTGAGGAGCAACCCCACATTCGACCGCAATTTTTTCATGGGCTTTTAATAAACGATATTCACCATGGATTGGCAAGAAAAATTTCGGCTTCATCATATTAATCATGAATTTTAATTCTTCTTGGCTGCCATGATTGGAGCTATTAAATGTTTTATAGCCTGCAAGAAGTGTTGCACCAGCTCTATATAGTTTATCAATTGTTTTTCCGACAAACACTTCACTGCCTAAGAAAGAAGATGCTGCAAATAACACGGTATCCCCTTGCATAATGCTCACTTGCTTATGATTTTTTCTCACCATTTTTTGTAGGGCTTCAATTGGCTCCCCTTTTGTTCCAGTTGTGATAATGACCATTTGATCCTGTGCATACGCTTGAAGCTCATTATAGGTAACGATTGTTTCCTCATCTACTACTAAATACTGGTTCTTTATCGCAATCTGCAATACTCTTTGTAAATTTTTTCCGATAATGGCAACTTTGCGATTCGTTTTCTCTGCAGCGTCAATGATATGCTGAATTCGATTTAAGTCTGTTGCAAAACACGCTGCAATGACTCGGCCGTTAGTTTGTAAAAAGGCGTCAATTAAGCTTTGCGTTACGACAAAGTCTGTAGTTGAATAGCCTGGTTTATCTGCATTTGTACTATCAGATAATAATGCTAAAACGCCTTCTTCTCCAATTTTTGCCATCTCACCATACTCGGGCTTATATAAATCACTTGCTGTCTGGTCAAATTTGAAATCTCCTGTATGTACGATTGCACCTTCTGATGTATGAATAACGATACCAATACTATCTGGGATACTATGATTCGTCTTAAAGAAGGACACTTTTGATGAAGCAAACGTAAGAACTGATTTAGAGGTAATAATTTCAAATTGTGCTTGTCCTTTGAAATCCTGCTCTTTCATCTTTTCCTTTGTTAGTTCAGCTGTTAAAAACGTCGTAAAAACGGGCACGTCCAAATCTCTTAATATATAAGATAAACCTCCTATATGGTCTTCATGTGCATGGGTTAAGAAAATCCCTTTTACTCTGTCTTTGTTTTGCTTTAAATACGATATATCCGGAATAACGATATCAATCCCCAGCATTTCATTTTGTGGATACATTAATCCAGCATCAATTACAAATATGTCTTCATCTACTTCGACTACAAACATATTTTTTCCGTTCTCGCCCACTCCACCGAGTGCAACGAGCTTTATTTTTTCATTCTTCATAAATTTTTGTTTCCTCCTATGTTGAGTTAAGCCGACCATTGATCAGTTATGCTTATTATACTTGATGTTTAAAAATGTTTACAACCAATTTTATGAAATCTTCTTTTTTAAAAATGTTTTTTTCAGAAAATAAAGCAATTCCATTATTTGATTTTTCCTTATTTTATCGGCTTTTCCATAGTAACTTAATCATCTTTTAACGCTCATTTGACTTGAATTTAAAAATAGAAATAATGATTACGACAAAGAAACAAGCTAAACACGCCATGATGCTAATTCGATTTGCTTCATCAAACAGGAAACTGATACTAATAATAGCTAAACAAATAACCGTAATTATAGGTATGTACGGATATCCCCAAATTTTAAAGCTTGGTTCAAACGGATAAGATTTTCGAAGCTTTACTTGGGCTAAACAAATAGTAATCCAAACAATCGAAACGACAAAACCTGGGAATGCCATAAGCAAAGCGAATACTTCCTCTTGCTTTACTAACGCAATCATGGAGCCAGCAATTAAAATAATAGCTGTAAGCATTAAACTATATAAAGGAACTCCATTTTTATTTACCTTGCTGAACGCCTTTGGTCCTTGTCCTTCTAACGCAAGAGAATACATCATTCTTGTACAACCATATATACCCGAATTTGCCGCAGATAACACCGCAATAATCAAGACAAAGTTCATAATATGAGCTGCGCCAGATAATCCTGAAATAGTCAGCACTTGTACAAATGGACTAGAAGCATCATTTAGCTTATTCCAAGGAATAAGACCACAAATAATTAATATTGGTAGTGTGTAAAATAATATGATTCGTAAGATAAAGCTTTTAATTACTTTCGGTAGTATTTTCTCTGCATCTTTTGCTTCTGTTACGGTAACCCCAATAAGTTCAGAGCCACCATAGGAAAACATAACAATTAATAATGCTGAAAAGACAGGCATCCAGCCATTTGGGAAAAACCCACCGTTTTCTGTGTAATTTTGCAAATAATTGGTTTCGCCAGATGGAATAATACCGAATAAAACAGCTGCTCCTAGAATAATAAAGAGAATAATCATCCCAATTTTAATTCCTGCAAACCAAAACTCAAATTCACCATAATTTTTCACATTCATTGTATTTACAGCGATTAAAATAATGGAACAAATAATGCTTAATATCCAAAGTGGTACGTCTGGTAACCAAAATTGTAAAAAGCTTCCGGCTACAACAACCTCAATCACGCATACAGCAAGCCATAAAATGCAATACATCCAGCCAATGATGAATGCCATTCGATCGCCAAAAGCTTTTCCGATAAAGCCTTTCATATTTGTATTTGGATAAATAATCGCCATTTCCGCAATGCTTCCCATTACTACGAGTAATAATAGCCCTGCAAATATGTATGTAAAGATAACGCCTGGGCCAGCAATCGATACGGTTTCGCCGCTTCCTTTAAATATTCCAGTACCAATAGCTCCTCCCATTGCCATTAAACTGATATGTCTTGGCAATAAATTTTTCTGTAACTTATTATTCGTCATACTTTCTCCTCCGTACTTCTTCCATTTACTTGCAATTAAGATTTTTCCATAAATCGAACATTTACTATGTATCCAATCATAATCAATTACTGAATTAGAAACAAGTTCTTCTTATTATGGAATCAAACAAAAAAGTCAGAAGAGCTAGTTATCTCACGGTGGAACGAACCAATTTTAGCATTGGTACATTCTTAGTAATAAGAGATAGCTGAACTCTTCTGACTAGTAACATTCTTTTAACCTTGCAAAACAAGCTGTTTTATCATGTTAATCCTAATTGCGGATAAAGACTAACACCTTATAAAAACTCTGCTAGTTCTTTGCGTTCTTCCTCTGTTAAAGGAACTAATGGTAATCGAACAGAACCAACATCAAATCCTTTTAATTGAAGCGCCGTTTTTACAGGCACAGGGTTAGGTGCTTTAAATAAGGCTAACATAAGCGGAAGTAATTTCTGATGCATTTTTGAAGCTTCCTCTATATTCCCAGCTAAGAAAGAATTCACCATTTCTTTCATTTCTTTGCCGATAATATGGGACGCAACAGAGATTATTCCTGTTCCCCCTACAGATAATAACGGTAATGTTAAACCGTCATCGCCACTGTAAACGTAAAAATCATCTGGGGTTGACGCAATAATTTTCGTGATGTTATTTAAATTTCCGCTAGCTTCTTTTACTGCTACTATATTTTCAATTTCAGACAATCGAATAATAGTATCTGGTTCAATATTAACAACAGAACGACCTGGAATATTATATATCATAACGGGTAGTTTTGTAGATTCTGCAACTGCTTTAATATGCTGAAACAATCCCTCTTGGTTTGGCTTGTTATAGTATGGTCCAACTACCATAACAGCGTCCACACCTGCAAGTTCAGCTTGTTTCGTCAATTCGATGGACTCATATGTGTTATAACTACCTGTTCCTGCAACAATTGGAACTCTCTTTTCCACTACCTTTACCACATGTTTAAATAACGCAATCTTCTCTTGTTTGGATAATGTGGGTGATTCTCCAGTTGTACCAGCTACTACTAAAGAATCCGTTCCGTTTTCAATTAAATGATTAATCAACTGTGTTGTTTTTGGAAAATCTATATGTCCCTTGGCATCAAATGGTGTAATCATGGCCGTTGACACCCTACCAAATAAACCCATCGTTCCACTCCTATTCTCATCTCGATCTTGTCGTATCTATATCTATTCTATTCTTTTTCTAGCTCAAACGCATCATGTAGTACATTCACCGCGTTTACTAAATCATCCTGCTTCACAAGGACCCATATCGTTGCATGGCTATCAGCTGATTGTAGGATTCGAATTCCTTTATTTGATAGTGCCGTCACAATTTTAAATGTAACACCTGGTACACCGGCCATTCCAGCACCAACTACTGAAACTTTCGCACACTCTCTTTCCATAACAGGTTCGTAGCCCATATTTTCAAGAACAGCTATTGCTTTATTGGTCATTTCATTTGTTACGGTATAGACAACACTGTTTGGTGATATGTTGATAAAGTCGACACTTATTTCTTCATTTGCCATTGCTTTAAATACTTGTGCCTGCAAATCATACTGATCTTTTTTTGCAAATACTTTAATCTGTGTTACATTCGCTACATGCGCAATACCAGTAACAGGTCTTTCTTTAATGTCGCTACCTCTGTTCTCTGCATTACTAGATGTAACGAGGGTACCAGTACCTTTTGAATACGTAGAACGAATTCGAATTGGCACCTTTGCCTGCATCGCAATTTCCACTGCTCGCGGATGTATTACTTTTGCCCCTTGGTATGCCATATTACATACCTCTGAATACGTGACCACTGATAATGGTCGAGCATTTTCAGCAATTCTTGGATCAGCTGTCATAATTCCTTCTACGTCTGTGAATATATCAATATATTCTGCGTTTAGGGCAGATCCTAAAGCGGCTGCTGAAGTATCACTTCCGCCTCTTCCTAATGTTGTCGTATCTCCATTTAGTGCTGCTCCTTGAAAGCCAGCTACCACGACTACATCATGGTTTTCCAATTCTTGTAGAATACGGCTGCAGTCCATTTCCATTATTCTTGCATTCGTAAAATCATTATTCGTTTTAAATCCAGCTTGAGCACCTGTCAAAGCTGTAGCTGAAATCTGATTTTCTAGCAATAGCTGTGTGAACACAACACTTGAAATAATTTCGCCGCATGACATTAGCAAATCATTTTCTCTTCTGCTGATACTTGTTTCTGCTCCGCCAACTAATGATAATAGTGTGTCCGTTGCATATGGTTCTCCTTTACGGCCCATTGCTGAAACAACTACAACCACTTTATACCCTTCACTTAATGCATCTTTAATATGATCTTTTGCTTGAATTCGGCTTTTTTCATCTCTTACGGATGTTCCACCAAATTTTTGAACCATTATTTTCACAGTAAACACCTCTGAACACTTTCTAAATGAGTGTAAATATAAGGGTGCCTTTTTCTAGAACAATTGGAGGATTCTCAAAATCCTTAACTCTATAGATTAGATTCACCTCAGACATCATATTACTAGGAGGATCCCTTGTTGTTTGACTCTAGTTAAGCTTTGAGCCATTTAATTGTAGTATTCGTTAAAAAAAGGATCTCTTTCTTCTAAAAATACTCATTTGTTAAGAAAGACAAGATTTTGGAAACGATGCGTATATTGCTGTGTCCAAACTTGTACTTCCTGTATGTAGAAAAATTAGAACTCTACTTACAGGCATTTTCCTGCATTCTAATCCTTTTTAAGTCTTGCCTTTCTTAATTTACTTATACAAGTCCTAATTTAATTAGGCTTTCCGCGATTTGAACAGAGTTCCATGCGGCACCCTTTAATAAGTTATCTGATACTACCCACATATGAAATCCGTTCTTCACGTCTAAATCTTGACGAATACGTCCGACAAAAACATCATTGCTCCCTACACAATCTGCAGGCATTGGATAGATTTGATTATTCGGATCATCCTGTAGCACAATGCCAGGAGAAACTTGTAATAACTCTTTTATTTCTGAAGCTGTTACTTGGTCATTGTCTAATTCAAAATAAATAGATTCAGAATGACCTGTTGCAACTGGTATACGTACACATGTTGCCGCAACTTTTAAGTCCTCTGCATGCATGATTTTCTTTGTTTCGTTAATCATTTTCATTTCTTCATAAGTAAATCCATTTTCAGTGAACACATCAATTTGCGGAACCGCATTAAAAGCAATTTGATAATGTTTCTTATCACTTTTAACTGGAAGAATTTTTGGCTCAAATGCTTCGTTGTTAAGAATCGCTTGCGTTTGGCTATTTAATTCCTCTACTGCTGCTGCTCCTGATCCAGACACAGCTTGATATGTCGACACTAATACTTTAGATAATCCATATTTTTCTTTCAATGGTTGTAGAGCTACGACCATTTGAATAGTAGAACAGTTCGGATTTGCAATAATTCCGTTATGGTTGCGAAGATCTTCTTCATTTACTTCTGGTACTACCAATGGTACATCTTTGTCCATACGGAATGCACTTGTATTATCAACAACAATTGCTCCATGTCTTACCGCATGTGGTGCTAGCTCCTTTGAAACCCCGCCACCTGCACTGAATAGCGCAATATCGATTCCTTTAAAGCTTTCTGGAGTTGCTTCTTGTACAACTATTTCCTTATCTTTATAAAGAACTTTTGTCCCTGCTGAACGTTTTGAAGACAAAAGTGTTAATGTTGAAATAGGAAAATCTCTGCTTTCTAATGTTTTGATCATTTGCTGACCAACAGCCCCTGTTGCTCCAACTACTGCTACGTTATATCCTTTTAATTGATCCATTAATGGTTCTCCTTCCAAAGGCTTTCTCTAATAATCATAGGCTAGCGTCATGCACCGCCTTAAATAATATTATCTATTTTAACATATTCAAGCAGCAATAAAAGAAACTTTTATCAGATTCTTTCAAAAAACACCGATTGGCGCTAAAGAGCTCCAATTGGATTACAAAAAGCGCCTTGTTTTATCGGTGATTATAAAAAAACACTCGTTAATCTAAATATTTCTCTACAATTACTGGCTGAATCTGTTTATATTCTAATGCTGCTTCAATTGTTTCTGCAAGCATAGACATTCTTGCTACCATGGAATTTGGTTTTTTTTCTGGATCATCCTGACCAAATGGGATAAAGAAAATATTCTTTGTTGCCATCAAGCGCATAAGATTCATGCCGTTTAATCCTAATGCATCATTTGTTGATATTCCTAACACAACTGGTTTTTGATTTCTTAATGTAGCTTTAGCTGCCATTAGTACTGCATTGTCTGTCATAGCATTAGCAAATTTGCTCATGCTATTTCCTGTTAATGGAGCGATTACCATACAATCGAGTGGTGCTTTCGGTCCAAGAGGCTCTGCTGCTACGATGCTATCGATTATTGGCTGCCCAGTTATTTCTTCTACTTTGCTAACCCAATCCTTCCCCTTGCCGAAACGAGTATCTGTATTTTTAACATTTCCTGTGACAACTGGTACTACTTCTGCGCCAAGTGATACTAATTTTTCTACCTGTGGTACTACTTCTGCATATGTGCAGTGGGATCCTGAAATTCCAAATCCTATTCTTTTTCCTTGTAAACTACTCATGCTTATTTCTCCTTTCCTTGTTGCGGTTGATCAGCAAGTAATTGAGCTAAGACATCTGCGAGTATATTCCCTGCTGTTTTCGGGGCTACAATTCCTGGTAAACTTGGTGCAAGTAATGCCTTAACCCCTCTTTTTTCTGCATATTGAAAATCCGTTCCACCTGGTTTAGATGCCAAATCGAGCACCAAAGTGTGTAGAGGCATTTTTTCAATGACATCAGAAGTTACGACAAGATGGGGAATCGTATTGATACATATATCGATCTCTTCCACCGCGATTTGTAAATCATCTAAATGTACAGGGCTTAATCCCATTTCTATAATGCGTGCAATATGTTCACTTTGATTAGCTGCAACCTTTACTTTCGCACCTAATGCGTGGAAAGTTCGAGCAACACTCATTCCTACACGTCCTAGCCCTAGCACGATTACTTTAGAACCATGAATCGTTGTATCTGTATGTTGGATTGCCATCATAATCGTACCTTCTACTGTTGGAATGGAATTTAATATTGCTACATCATCTCGATCAAATAATTGAACGAGTTTTCGGTTTGTTTCTTTAATTAGCAAATTTAAATATTCATTCGTTATTCCTGAATATACGGTGCAATGCTCTGGGGTTTTTTCTAGTATTTCTTTTGTTAAAAAAACCTTTTCGTTCGAAAAGATTGTATCAACTTGCCCATTTAAATCGGTACCTTTAACGGGTAAGATAATAGCATCTATTTTCGAAAAATCTACGTTATCGATTTTTTCTTTTGTAGCTCCGGTGAATGCATGGTCTAACTGCTCGAACCCAATTAATGAAAGGATTGCCTCTTGTTCGGTTAACTTGCGAACAATTTCTAGCTGCCTTGCATCACCGCCGATAACCGCGATTTTCATCCCTTTCAGCATGAATATTTCACCTTCTTTTTTTTAAAGATCCTATTTTCATAGCTCGCTACTTCAACATCTTATGTGATTACATATTATTAGGTGAGTAGTTTCGAGGAATTCCTCAATAAGAAGGATTTCTTCTTTATTTAGAACAACTAACTAAGAAGGGAAAGCTTCGTAACCTTCCTGTCCTAGTTTCTAATCGAACTAGCTCGAGCGTCCGCTACTTAAAAGCCTTTTTTACTTCAAAATTTCTCATCTAATTCGATTTATGCATCCCTTTATCTTTCTGTTCTTCATTACCTTCATAAAATAAGTTACCCACGGGAAGTTGTAAAAGCGGATAGAATGGAGGACAAAACGAAACAATGCCATCATTTCGTTGTAGAAAGCAATCTACTAGTTCAAAGGTAGGGGCACAAAAAAACTAGGAATACAGAAATAAATTCTGTTTCCTAGTTTTTATTTTATATATGTAGTGCCATTTATTGAAGTGGTTTTGGCAGTTGTCCGTCTGGGCTGATTAAAGACACAGAGAATGTGTCAGTGAAAATATCTTTTGCCATTTGATCGACATCCGCTTTCGTAACTCGGTCTATATCAGCAATAATATCATCCAAGGAACGATGTTTACCTAATAATAATTCGTTTTTGCCATTTCTGCTCATTCGGCTATTTGTACTCTCTAAACTTAGCATTAAGCTACCTTTCAATTGCTCCTTACTATTTAGAAGCTCCTTTTCAGTAATTCCTTCTTTTTTCAAGGTAGCAAGCGTACTTTGAATCGTATCAAATAGTTCATCTAGCTGTTTTGCTCCTGTACCGCCATATATTGTTACAATCCCGCTATCTTGGTATGCAGAATGATAAGAGAAAACCGAGTAAGCTAAGCCTTTTTGCTCACGAACATCTTGGAACAGTCTACTGCTCATACTACCACCGAGAATATTGTTTAAGGAAACAAGTGTATACATTTTCTCATCGCCCACTTGTAATCCATTAAAGCCTAGGCATAGATGGGCTTGCTCTGTTTCCTTTTTTCGAGAAAAATTATTGGCATGGAAAGAAGGTTTCACAATTTCTATTTCTGATTTACCCGCTTCATATGTTCCAAAATACTTCTCTACCTGGGAAATAAATGTATCTGTAATATTTCCAGCAATCGAAATAACTGTATTATCTGGTGTATAATGATTAAACATATATTCTCTTAACGTATCTCCATTAAAGGTAGCAAGCGTCTCTTCTGTACCTAAAATTGGATAGCCTAATGGATGTTTATCATAGATTGCCTGACTTAATAAATCATGGACAATATCATCTGGTGTATCATCATACATCTTAATCTCTTCATATACAACATTTTTCTCTTTCTTTAACTCTTCTTCATCAAAAGTTGAGTTAAAATACATGTCTGCTAACACTTCTAATGCCATATCAGCATGTGTATCCAACACCTTTGCATAATAGCAAGTATATTCCTTTGAAGTAAAAGCATTTACTTGACCACCAATACTGTCAAATGATTCTGCTATTTCTCTTGCACTACGTGTTTTTGTTCCTTTAAAAAACATATGCTCTAAAAAATGGGATACACCATTATTTTTTTCATCCTCTTTCCGTGATCCTGTTCCTATCCATACGCCAATAGCTACAGAGCGAACGGTTGGAATGTTTTCCAATACTATTCTTACTCCATTTTGGCAAGTATATCTTTTGATCAATTATGTTCCTCCTGTTCTTCTACCAAGTTGTTAAATATAGCTGCGACTGCTAGTATATCTTATTCCTCTTATTTTTTCCAAAACATTGTTTGATTATAATCATAACATAGGAAGGTTTAAAAGATGAATAACGTTTCATTCCCGTATGAAGAGAAGATAAGTATGTTATTTTTACTTTTCGTATGCTCCCTGTTGATTTCCGCTTTACTGGCGCCGCTCCCATTTCCTTCATTCCCGAAGAAACTATTCCTTACACATCCATTAATTCAAGCCTTCATAAAAATAAAGCAACAGCATTTAAAATACATTTCATCTTATAGAATACTATAAGATGGATGGAACTACTATTTTTTTGTATTATAGCTTTCCCGCTCCTCACTAAGCATGTCACTAACCGTATCAATTTTATACCCTTTATTCTCAATTTCAATAATTAATCGCTCGAGACTATTTGTCGTTACTTCTGTAGGGTGCATGAGGATAAGTGCCCCATTATGGATTTTTGCAAGAACTCGATTAAGCAATGTATCTGGGCTTGGTTTTTGCCAATCGATTGTATCTACAGACCATATTACTGTTTTCAACTTCTGCTGATCTGCAATCTTTACTACTTCATTATTAAAATATCCGCTTGGTGGTGCTAACAACGTGACTTGCTCTCCTGTTGTTGCTTCTATCACATCATTTGTTTTAACTATTTCCTCATGAATTTTGCTGCTACTAATTTTACTCATATCAGGATGTGTATAGGAATGATTTCCGATTTCATGCCCAGCTTCTGCAATCATTTTTGCAAGATCTGGGTTTTTTTGAACCCATCTACCCTCTAAGAAAAAACTAGCCTTCACATGATGTTTTTTCAAGGTAGCTAGAATATCAGGCAAAAATTCATTGCCCCATGCTACATTTATAATAAAACTAACTGTCTCTTTGTCTGGATTTCCTTTATAAATAGGAGCAGGCGGCAAATCAGCTAAAGTAATTTCTGGTTTCACTTGTTGGAAAACTAATTTTTGTTCATTGAATTTCTTCTCTTTTTTCATATTTTTATATGATGCATCTATATCGACCTTTAGCCCGTTTAATCCAGGAATTGCTTTCCATACTGGATCTAACTTTGCATCTATTGGTGCTTTTTCAAACTCTTTTGCTTTTTCACTAATAGTTGTGTATAAGGAACCATTTGCTGTTACGGTTACTGATTTTTCTTGCAAGGTGCTAACATATGTATCTGCTAAAGGATTATTAACTAAAAACCAAGAGACAACAACAATCCCTACTAGTGAAACTATTTTCTTCATCACCTTCCCCCCCTAGTTATTACAATATGATAATCAAGGACAAGGTAGAACGCAGAAATATGGACATTGCTTATCCTTATTTTTTATTTTGGTTCAAGATGAATCATTTCATTCCACAAAAAAGATGACTTGATAAAATATCTGTTAAACCATTAACAGCTTTTATCAAAGTCATCTTTTTCTTTTTGTTATTTAGTTAGTTTTTAGCATTCTCAGCTTGTTCTTTTTGTTCTTTTAAAACCGCTTTGCGTGATAAGTTAACTCTTCCTTGTTTATCAATTTCTGTTACTTTCACAAGGATTTCATCACCAATTGCTACGACGTCTTCTACTTTGCCAATTCTTTCTTCAGCAAGCTCAGAAATATGAACAAGGCCGTCTTTTCCGTTAAAGATTTCAACGAATGCACCGAATTTCTCGATTCGTTTTACTTTGCCAAGATACATTTGTCCGACAACTACTTCACGAACAATATCTTCAATAATTTGTTTTGCTTTGTTATTCATTTCATCATCAATAGAAGAAATGAATACTGTACCATCTTGCTCGATATCAATTTTAACTCCAGTTTCTTCAATGATTTTATTGATTTGTTTACCACTTGGTCCAATTACATCGCGAATTTTGTCTGGGTTAATAGACATCATTAAGATTTTTGGCGCATAAGAAGATAAAGATTCTCTAGGAGTATTGATTGTTGCCATCATGGATTCTAAAATTTGCATACGACCAATTTTTGCTTGCTGTAATGCCTCTTCTAAAATTTCACGAGATAGTCCATCAATTTTAATATCCATTTGAAGTGCTGTAACCCCTTTAGAAGTACCAGCAACTTTAAAGTCCATATCTCCTAAATGATCTTCCATTCCTTGTATGTCTGTTAAAATACTGTAGTGTTCACTAGATTTAATCAGACCCATTGCAATACCTGCAACTGGTGCTTTAATTGGCACCCCAGCATCCATCATAGCAAGCGTACTTGCACAAATACTAGCTTGTGAAGTAGAACCATTGGATTCTAATACTTCTGATACAAGTCGAATAGTATATGGGAAGTCTTTTTCAGAAGGAATGATCGGTTCTAAGGCTCTTTCCCCTAGTGCGCCATGGCCGATTTCTCTTCGTCCAGGTCCACGCATTGGTCCTGTTTCACCAACACTGAAGTTAGGGAAATTATAGTGATGCATAAACCGTTTTTCTTCTTCTACTCCAAGACCGTCCAAGATTTGTACGTCTCCTAGAGCACCTAATGTACAAATGCTTAATGCTTGCGTTTGTCCACGAGTGAACAGACCAGAACCATGTGTTCTTGGTAATAAATGAACTTCTGAAGATAGTGGGCGGATTTCTTCTAATCCACGTCCGTCTGGGCGAACTTTATCTTCCGTAATTAAACGGCGAACTTCATTTTTCACTAATTTATCTAAAATTGCTTTCACTTGCTTTAATTCTTCTTCTTCTGTTTCTTCTGCTTCATACTTTGCAATAACAGAATCTTTTACCACTTTAATAGCTGCTTCACGAGCATGCTTTTCTTGTACTCGAATGGCTTCTAGCATTTCGTTTTCACATAATGCGCGCACATCTGCTTCGATGTCTTTATCCAATTCGTATAGAACAACTTCCGTTTTCTCTTTGCCAATCTCTTCAGCAATTTTTTCTTGGAAAGCAATTAGACGTTTAATTTCATCATGACCAAACATAATTGCTTCAAGCATTACTTCTTCTGGCACTTCATCTGCACCAGCCTCAACCATGTTGATTGCATCCTTTGTACCTGCAACAGCAAGATTAATATCACTTTTCTCTGCTTGTTCTACTGTAGGATTGATTACAAATTCGCCATCGATTCTTCCAACATATACACCAGCGATTGGACCGCCAAATGGTATGTCAGAAACAGATAATGCGAGTGATGACCCAAACATTGCTGCCATTTCAGATGTACAATCTTGATCCACACTCATAACCATGCTGACTACTTGCACTTCATTACGGAAGCCATCAGCAAATAATGGTCGAATCGGTCTGTCGATTAAACGGCTTGCAAGAATCGCTCTTTCGCTTGGACGTCCTTCTCTTTTTATAAAGCCACCTGGGATTTTACCAACTGCATATAGGCGTTCTTCATAGTTTACTGTTAATGGAAAGAAGTCTAAGTTTTTCGGTTCTTTTGAAGCAGTCGCTGTGCTTAATACAGCAGTATCACCATATCGTACAAGTACTGCGCCATTTGCTTGTTTTGCTAATTGTCCAATTTCGACTGTAAGCTTTCTTCCAGCCCAGTCAATGGAATAGACATGCTTATCTTGTCCCATTCATAAACCCCTCTCTACTCATTCACTTCATGGAGGTTTCCGGTTAAATACTACCTAAAACCTACTATTTTATAAAATAAAGAATACTACCTTTAAATTTTCTCTTCTACTAGTATACACATTTTATGTAACTAAAAAACGAAATTAATTTATGTAATCTATAGAAACCATATGTTAGATTCGCATTTATTTACAATAAAAAAGCGGGAAAAATATCCCGCTTTTTTAACTATCTACGTAGACCAAGTTTGTTAATTAAAACACGGTAACGTTGAACGTCTTTATTACGTAGGTAAGTTAAAAGATTACGACGTCTACCTACCATTTTCAAAAGACCACGACGTGAGTGATGATCCTTTTTATGTGTACGTAAATGTTCATTTAAGTTATTGATTGACTCAGTAAGGACAGCGATTTGAACTTCTGGAGATCCAGTATCGTTCTCATGCGTTTTGTACTCATTGATAAGTTCGTTTTTACGTTCTTGAGTGATTGCCATCCTGTTTCACCTCCTATTTCTATTACACTAATCCCCATTTACCGAGCAAAACGTTGGTGATTCGATTTGCCAAGCAAAGGTTGTTTTTAGTACGTATTTAAGAATACCTGTTTTCTTGTGAAAAATCAAGACATAACCTTTTATTTTTTAAAATAAGCAAAGAACACAAAAGAGAGTCTGGCCAAACATCGATTCTAATAGAAACAAATAAAAGTTTCCTTACTATTACTTGTTTCTTTCTATTTACCTGTTGGAATATATTTAACCAGTATTTCCAAATCTATTTAGAATATTCCGTATTACTTTCATTTTTTTCTTATTGTGCGTTATCATAAAAATATTGTAATGCCGTTTGCTTGTCTTTTTCTATTTGGGCTACTAGTTCATCGATTCCATTGAATTTTTGTTCACTTCTGATTCGTTTATGCCATTCTACTGTTACGGAATGTCCATAGATGTCTTGATGGAAATCGAAAATATGGACTTCAATGCTGGCTGTTTTCTCTTCTGGAGTGAAGGTTGGTTTTGTGCCTAAATTACATACCCCTTCATACCACTTTCCATTTACTAATAATCGGACCGCATATACACCAAGTGGTGGCAAAATAACATCACTTGCTTGCTTTACGTTTGCTGTAGGAAAACCGATTGTTCTTCCCCGCTTATCGCCATGAATGACAGTGCCTTTTATCGTATAATATCTGCCTAATAGGGAAGGAACTTTTTCCATATCTCCATTATTAATAAGGGAACGAATCAATGTGGAACTTACTTTCTCTCCCCCAATGGTTTCTTTTCCAATAATGGTTGTTTCATATTTACCTCGTGAATGTTCCGAAAGTGTTCCAGCCGTTCCTTGAGCTTTCTTGCCATAAGTATAATCAAAACCTGCTACAACATGCTTCACATTTAAGTCAATTAAATACGTATCTACGAATTCTTGCGGTGGCAAACTAGCAAATTCAATAGTGAAATCAACAATGAATAAATAATCAATTCCTAATTTTGCTAATTCTTCCACTTTGGATTCAAAAGAGGTTAAATACTCTACTTTTTTCGTTTTTCCACCTAGCACGATAGAAGGATGGGGATCGAACGTCATAACAGCACTGCTCCATCCATTTTGATCTGCTATATTTTTTGCTTCTCCGATTACTTTTTGGTGACCAAGATGTACACCATCAAAAGAACCTAACGCAATGGAAATTGGCGGATAATCTTGCTCTTTATTTCGTTCTGAATGATTAATTCTAACTATTTTCACTACGCTACTCACCTTTTCTAGCTCTAATTTCTTTATCCCTTTTGTCACACTGTTTCAAGGTGTACGACGCATTATTCACTATTCCAAAATTTTCAATATTTTTGACGGTTTTATTAAACCATTTTTTGTTGGATGCTGAACATAGATAGCTAACGCTTCACCTGTTGTTGTTTGAATGACAATTGGCTCCTGTTCTTCTACTAAATGAGCAGGAGTTTCTAATACCGTTCCGTTTCGTACCTTCATTGCTAATGTATCATTTATTTCATATTTCGGCAAATGTAAAAGCGCGTCTTCAATCGGATAAATAAGCTTATCAACAATCCCTTTTTCTACATATTCTTCAAGCTCTTCAAAGGTCACACATTCTTTTTCCGTAAATGTTGCAGAACGTGTTCGACTTAAGTCTGACATATGGGCAGGATACCCTAATTTTTCTCCAATCATCACAGCGAGCGTTCTGATATATGTTCCTTTACTGCAGCTTACTTTAAATCGAAAGGATACGATATCACCCTTTAATTCTTTCCATTCTTCTATTAATTCTAAAGAATAAATAGTCACTTGTCTTGAAGGTCGTTCAATCACTAATCCTTGTCTTGCATATTCATAAAGCCTTTTTCCATTTACTTTTACGGCAGAATACATTGGCGGTGTTTGCGTAATTGTCCCTGTTAATTCTTGTAATATTGCCTCGATTCTTTCTCTCGTAATCGTTTCTGTTACTTCCTTTTCCTCTACCTTTTCTCCAGAACGGTCTTCTGTAGTAGTAGAGTAGCCTATCGTTACTTCTCCTACGTATTCTTTGCCAGCATCTGTTATATATTCCGCTACTTTCGTCGCTCTTCCTAAACAAATCGGCAATACCCCTGTTACATCTGGATCGAGTGTGCCAGTATGACCAATCCTCTTCATATGTAATATCTTTCGCAAACGAAAAACACAATCATGCGAAGTAAGCCCCTTCGGCTTCCATAACGGTAAAATCCCTTCCATATACCTCATCCTTTATTCATTTATAAATTTAAATAATTAATGCGAAAATAGATCTTGCTCTTTACTTGTAATGTCATTTAAAATTCTGAGTTGATTGAGGGAACTTGACTCCTGCGGGAGATGAGGGAAATAAGAGACCCGCAGGCAAAGCCGAGGAGGCTCTCATCCCTCCCCGCGGAAAGCAAGTTCCTGTAACGGAAATCAACGCGCTTTGTTCGAAAGTTAACTTTATTTAAGCCTCTATAAAAAAACTCCTATCGTCCATATCCATAACCATCATGGAAAAAGTCCGATAGGAGCATACTTATTTTTACATCTTATCTTTCGTCGTTGCTAGACGGATTTTCTTTTGCGATTTGATGCAATAATGTATCAATTCTATTTCCGTAATCTATCGACTCATCAAATTCAAAAGTAATCTCAGGAGTTTTGCGTAAACGAATGCGTTGTCCAATCTCTGAACGGATAAAACCTTTCGCTTTTGCTAATCCTTTTAGTGTATTTTCACGTTGTTCCTCATCGCCAAGTACGGAAATATACACAGTTGCTTGTTGAAGGTCACCTGTAACGTTAACATCTGTAACGGTTACAAAGCCGATGCGAGGATCTTTTATCTTACGAGTAATAATCTCGCCCAATTCCTTCTTCATTTGTTCACCAACACGATTTGGTCTTAGACTCATCGCGCAATTCACCTCATTTTATTAAAGCCATTCTATATCTGTTACCGTTCTCTCTATTTCTGGGAAAGAATCGATAAACTGCTGTGCTTGCTGCAACACACCTTCAACGGAGACACGTGCAGAAGCAACTGTAACGATAGCAATCTTTGTTCTTTGCCAAGTATCTTGAAAGTCTACCTCTGAAATAGAGATATTGTATTTTTGCTTTAAGCGGGTCATAATCCTTTGTAGGACCGCCCGCTTTTCTTTTAATGAGTGGGCATCATAAATAATGCATTCCACTGTCATTAAACCAATTATCATTTACGCTCAATTTCTTCCATAACATATGCTTCGATAATATCGCCTTCTTTAACATCGTTAAAGTTTTTGATTGTAATCCCACACTCGTAACCCTGAGCTACTTCTTTTGCATCGTCCTTAAAACGTTTTAATGCATCGATTTCGCCTTCAAAAATTACAACACCGTCACGGATTAAGCGAATGCCGCTATCTCTTGTAATTTTTCCGTCTGTTACATAGGAACCTGCAATCGTACCGATTTTAGAAACCTTGAAAGTTTGACGAATTTCAGCCTGACCAATAATTTTTTCTTGGAATTCAGGGTCAAGCATCCCTTTCATTGCCGCTTCGATTTCTTCAATTACTTTATAGATAATACGGTGTAAACGTACATCTACTTCTTCAGCATCTGCAGCTCTTTTCGCATTAACATCAGGTCGAACGTTAAATCCGATAACAATTGCATTAGATGCAGCTGCAAGTGTAATATCTGATTCATTAATGGCACCTACACCAGTATGAATAATTTTAACATTTACGCCTTCTACTTCAATTTTATAAAGAGCGGCAGCTAATGCTTCTGCTGAACCTTGAACATCGGCTTTAAGAACGATATTAATATCTTTCATTTCCCCTTGTTTCATATGTTCAAACAGATTATCAAGACTGATTCTTGTTTTTTCTGATCTTTGAGCTTGAATTGCTTGTGTAGAACGAGCTTCTCCGACTTGTCTTGCTGTTTTCTCATCATTGAAGACAACAAATCGATCACCAGCTTGTGGAACCTCGTTTAAACCAGTAATTTCAACAGGTGTTGATGGTCCTGCTGATTTCACACGTCTACCTAAATCGTTAACCATTGCACGAACGCGACCAAATGTATTTCCAACTACAATTGGATCTCCTACGCGCAATGTACCATTTTGAACTAGTAAAGTTGCGACAGAACCTTTCCCTTTATCTAGCTCTGCTTCAATAACAGTTCCAACTGCATTACGATTTGGATTAGCTTTATATTCTTCTACTTCACTTACTAATAAAATCATTTCCAGTAAAGAATCAATACCTTCACCAGTTAATGCGGAAAGTGGAACAAAGATAGTTTCCCCACCCCAAGCTTCTGGTACTAATCCATGTTCTGTTAATTCCTGCATTACTCGATCAGGATTTGCAGTTGGTTTATCCATTTTATTGACTGCCACAATAATAGGAACCTCAGCAGCCTTCGCATGGTTGATTGCTTCGATTGTCTGTGGCATAACACCATCGTCAGCAGCTACAACAAGAATGGTGATATCTGTAATTTTCGCACCACGTGCACGCATTGTAGTAAAGGCTGCGTGTCCTGGTGTATCAAGAAACGTAATTTTCTTGCCATTTTCCTCAATTTGGTATGCACCGATATGCTGGGTAATACCACCAGCTTCTCCTGCTGTTACCTTTGTATTACGGATACTGTCAAGTAATGTTGTTTTCCCGTGGTCAACGTGTCCCATGATTGTAACAACAGATGGGCGCTCTATTAATTCTGCATTTTCATCATCTGCAAAGTATACTTCTAGGTCCGTTGTATCTATTTTAATTTCTTCTTCAACTTCTACCCCGTAATCTGTACAGATTAACTCGATCGCATCTTTATCTAATTCTTGGTTGATCGTTGCCATTACACCAAGTAGGAATAATTTTTTGATGATTTCAGATGGTTCACGATGTAATTTTTTTGCTAATTCAGCAACAGTTAAAGACTCACTGAATGTAATTTTCTCTGGTAATTCTTTTTCTTTTTTCGGAGCAGGTGGAGCAACTGGAGCAGCATTTTGCTTCCCTTTGCGATTGTTATTTCTATTTTTGTTATTATTGTTGTTATTGTTTTTTGGTTTATTAAACCCTGGTTTATTATCTTTAGTATTTTTCACAGATTGATTTACTTTCCCCTTTTCAGCCATTTCATCGCTTTCTTTTTCATACTCGTCTGCGATATTTTTAGCAACCGCTTTTTGAGCCGGTGTTTTTGGCTTATTTTCTTCGTTCTTTTTATTATATACACGATCTAGTTTTTTTATTGCTTCCTCTTCCAATGTTGTCATATGGTTTGAGACTTCTACGTTCATCTCTTTTAATTTAGCAATAACATCCTTGCTTGAAATGTTATATTGTTTTGCGTATTCGTATACTCGCACTTTACTCATCATTTCACCCCCGCTAGAATTAATCGAGCAGCGTTAAAAGTTTTTTTGCAAATCCATTATCCAAAACAGCGACAACCACTCTTTGCTCTTTCCCTATTGCTTTCCCGAGGATTTCCCTATTTGAAACAAGCTTCACTGGTACTTTATAGGAACGGCACTTATCCGTGATTTTCTTTGTCGTGTTTTGTGACGCATCTTCCGACAATAATATTAGCTTTGCATTACCGCTTCTAATTTCTTTTACGGTCAATTCCTCACCTGAGGTTATTTTCCGTGCTCGATTTGCTAAGCCAAGTAATGACATCCACTTGTTATCGTTCATTTGGATTGTCTTTGCTCCTTATCTATTAGTTCTAACAGCTCCTCATAGACAGAATCATCTACTGTAACTTCTAGCTGATTAGAAAGAATATTCTTCTTCTTGGCTAATAGTACTGCTTCTCTATCCAATGAAAGATATGCTCCACGACCGGATTTTTTCCCTGTTAAATCGACGGATACATCCCCTTCTTTGGAACGAACGATGCGAACTAATTCTTTTTTCGGCCTCATTTCACCGGTAGCAACACATTTACGCATTGGTACTTTTCTTGGTTTGTTCACACACATTCACCTCTATCACTCGAAATCTTCCGTGCTTAAACGAAAATCATCCTCTTCTTCTACTTCATCATCAAATTTAATTAATGAATTTTCTGTTGGATAAATTCCAACTTCTCTTGCTTCCGATTCAGATTTGATATCAATTTTCCAGCCAGTAAGCTTCGCTGCTAAGCGTGCATTTTGGCCTCTCTTACCAATTGCCAATGACAATTGATAATCTGGAACAATCACAGTAGTTGCTTTGTCTTCTTCATTCACAATTACTTCTAATACTTTTGAAGGGCTTAATGCATTTGCGACAAATACTGTTGGGTCACTAGACCACTTAACAATATCAATCTTTTCCCCTTTTAACTCATTTACAATCGTCTGCACACGAGTTCCTTTAGGACCTACACATGAACCTACTGGATCTACTTCTTCATTTTCTGAATGAACGGAAATTTTGGAACGATCTCCAGCTTCACGAGCAACCGATTTGATTTCTACTGTGCCATCATAAATTTCTGGCACTTCCATCTCAAATAATCTTTTTAGTAAACCTGGATGTGTTCTAGAAACAAAGATTTGTGGACCTTTTGTTGTCTTTTCCACTTTTGTTAAGAACACTTTGATTCTATCATGTGGTTTATAATGCTCATTTGGCATTTGTTCATTTGTAGGCAAGATTGCTTCAATTTTTCCTAAGCTTACATAAATAAATTTGCTATCTTGACGTTGAACAATCCCTGTCATGATGTCTTCTTCGCGATCGATAAATTCGGAATAGATAATTCCTCTTTCTGCCTCACGAACTCTTTGTGTAACTACTTGTTTTGCAGTTTGCGCTGCAATACGACCAAAATCTTTTGGTGTAACTTCTAATTCCACAATATCTTCTACTTCATAGTTCGGATTAATTTTTTGTGCATCTTCCAAAGAAATTTCCAGACGTGGATCAAATACCTCATCTACTACTTCTTTTCTAGCAAATACACGCATAGAACCGGCACCTAAATTCAAATCAATTCGCACATTTTGTGCCTGGTTAAAATTGCGGCGATAAGCAGAGATCAATGCCGCTTCCATTGCATCCATGATCACTTCTCGTGATATTCCTTTTTCTTTTTCAAGTAACACTAGAGCATCAACTAATTCACTGCTCATGAGCGTGTATCCCCCTTTATTCTCTATTATCAATAATGAAATGACCGTAAGTTAGCGAAGCTTTTTCTTAAAGCTTCTTAATTAAGGTCCTTTATAAATTATGAAAAAGTAACTGCAAGCCTTGCTTTAGCAACTTTTTCGTATGGGATCTCAATCGTTTTCTTTCTTGTCTTTATTTTGACTTCGACTGTCACCATTTTTCCATCAAAAGCTGTTAAGATTCCTTCAAAGGTTTTTTCGTTTTCAATTGGTTCATATGTTTTAATATAAACATTTTTCCCGATTGCCTTTTCGAAATCTTTGTCTTTTTTTAATGGTCGTTCTGCTCCAGGTGAAGAAACCTCTAAAAAGTAGTTCTCTGAAATCGGATCGACTTCATCTAGCTTTTCACTTAGTTTTTCACTAACAACTGCACATTCATCAATATCCACGCCAGTTTCTTTGTCAATGTAAACACGTAAAAACCAGTTTGGTCCCTCTTTTACATATTCAACATCTACTAATTCTAAATGTAGTTCATCTAAAATGGGATGTGCCATTTCTTCCACTATTTGTGTTACTTTGCTCAAAATTTTTCCCTCCTTAAGCAAGGAACCTTATTATGTTTTTAGAGTCAACTTAGTAAACTAAAATATGTACACTTGTTGCTCAATTCTCAAATTAGTGTGATACCATTCACTTCTGATTTTAGGAAAAAACCCTAATACAAACAGGAAAGAGTGGGTTGCCCCACTCTCCATTCGCGAAAGTTATCCTTAGTATTTCCAATTAAACTATACCATAACCGCTTCATTTATGCAAATGAAAGTCCGTTATTACAACGTTTCTTCCGACTTCTAAAAAATCTATTAGAATAAGGAAAGCTGATTTTGGTCTGGCATATCTGCCAAGCAACCGTGATTGTCAAGATATTGCATAATGGTTTTAGAAACTTTTCCCCGTTGCTGTAAATCCTCTTTTGATAAAAACTCCCCATTTTTTCTAGCTTCCACAATATTTATTGCAGCATTTGTTCCCAATCCTGGGATACTATTGAATGGTGGAATAAGAGAATTACCTTCAATAATAAATTCAGTAGCACTAGATTTATATAAATCAACCTTTTTAAAGGAATAGCCCCTTTCTACCATTTCAAAGGCTAGCTCCATTACAGTTAATAAGTTCTTCTCTTTCGTTGATGCGTCTAACCCTTTTGCACTTATATCATCTATTACTGCTTTAATACTATGGGAGCCTTTCACCATTGCATCAACATCAAAATCATCGGCACGAACAGTGAAATATGCAGCGTAATAAAGCAATGCATGATGCACTTTGAAATAAGCAATCCTTACTGCCATTAATACGTAAGCAGCGGCATGCGCCTTCGGGAACATATATTTTATCTTTTTGCAAGAATCAATATACCATTCTGGTACTTCGTTCTTTCTCATTTCTTCTTCCATCTCATCTGATAGACCTTTCCCTTTACGCACACTTTCCATGATTTTGAAAGCGAAACTTGGATCCAGTCCTTGATAGATTAGATAAACCATAATGTCATCACGACATCCTATTACTTCACTTAAGTTACAAATATTATTATGAATAAGTTCTTGGGCATTGCCTAGCCAAACATCTGTACCGTGAGATAGACCAGATATCTGTACTAACTCAGAAAACGTTGTCGGCTTTGTATCTTCTAGCATTTGTCGAACAAATTTTGTTCCAAACTCAGGGATACCAAATGTACCTGTTTTACAATAAATTTGTTCTGGGGTTACCCCAAGTGACTCCGTACCACTGAATATTTTCATTACTTCTGGATCATCTGTCGGAATTGTCTTAGGGTCAATCCCACTTAAATCTTGAAGCATTCTGATAACAGTCGGATCATCATGTCCTAGAATATCAAGCTTCAGTACATTATCATGGATAGAATGGAAATCAAAATGGGTTGTTTTCCATTCGGAATTTCGATCATCTGCTGGAAATTGAATCGGCGTAAAGTCATAAACATCCATATAATCCGGAATAACAATGATTCCCCCTGGATGCTGTCCAGTTGTTCGCTTAACACCCGTACAGCCAGATGCTAATCGGTCAATTTCCGCACCGCGAATTTGCAAATTATTATCGTTTTGATATGCCTTAACATAACCATATGCTGTTTTATCAGCTACAGTACCTATTGTTCCTGCACGGTATACATACTCATCACCAAACAGTACTTTTGTATAGTTATGGGCGATTGGCTGATATTCACCGGAAAAATATGGCAATAGGTAAGCCTTTGATGTCATCTCTAGCTTTTCCCCTGCCCCACACCGTACGTGACCCTTTCGGTGTCATACGGCGCTCTATCGTCTTTATATTTACGATAATTAGATCACTACCGCTCGGAATCCTACTACCTTGCGTAGTGCATTGAGTTTCTTTAATGCTTTGGCGTCTAGTGTATTGACATGATAATAGTTTGACCAGTTGTTCTGTTTCCAGTGTTCCTTTTCAAGTTTTGGAAAGCGAGAAGAATATTTTCTTCTGAGATGATTAAATCGTACAGCTTATTAAAATACCTTCCATTTTTACTTTCAGCATACAAATGGTCAAATGTGTCTTGAACATTGAAATATTCGTTATTTCTTAGCTTTTGAACCATTAAGTCAGCCAACTAATCACCTCCAAGAAAGGCTTTCGTTTCTATTTAGTCATACAAGAATACTGACTTGTGTAGGATTTGTATCGTAAAAGACTACTCAAGCCCTTCCCTCAGAACTGTTTTTCCCTCGGACCTATTCAGTATATTTGGTCGTCATCAGCAGTTCCTACAATCGGTACTACGGCTTTACTGCCACTTCGACAAATCTTCATTATACTCAAGCTGAGCTTTTTGAAGAACGACTTTCAATCGGTGTGTAATCACCTCAAGTCTCCGAAGCTTCCCACGTTCCGTTAACTCTATCTATACATACTTCCGTAGGTTTCCTCTAAACTCCGTCTAGCTTGATAGCTCCTATAAAGCTATATGGATTTTCATAACCTAACGTTTACTCATCCACACTAGAAAGTCCTATTAGGACCCCTAAGCATTTCTACTTAGTGACATTCACGAAGAGTCAGTCGAGGATTCGTCCAGATAACTCTATCCATACTAACCATAGAAGTTTTGTAGACACCCGGCCTATCGTTTACAACTCTATTAGGGTCTTGCCTCACCATTATGTGTTAGGGTAAACTTCAGCCGACTTTAGCGGGCTTCAAACGAGTTTAACTATTTACATTATTTCCTTCGCTTGCCGCAGATTCAGTGAGTGTGTTTCAAGGCGTTACCCTATCATTCCACACTTTGAGTTAACAGTTCTCCTAGCAAAAGCTAGTGACCAATCTTTTCAATTGATAACGTGGCGCACTCAAATCAATATCAGGTACCTTATCCCCTTTAAATCCAAGGAACGTTTCAAACGGAATATCATGACCATCTTTCTTCAACCGCGCCCCACAGTTAGGACAATTTTTATCCGGCAAGTCAAATCCAGAACCAACAGAACCATCATTAAAGAACTCCGAATATTTACATTCTGCGCAAATATAATGAGGAGGAAGTGGGTTTACCTCGGTTATTTCTGTCATCGTGGCGACAAAAGAAGAACCAACAGATCCACGGGAACCTACTAAATATCCATCATCTAATGATTTTTTCACGAGTTTATGAGAAATCAAATAAATAACGGCAAATCCATGACCAATAATACTCTTCAGTTCTTTTTCCAAACGGGCTTCTACGATTTCAGGAAGTTCATCCCCATAAATCCGTCTTGCCATTCCATAGCTCATTTCCCGCATTTCTTCTTCAGAGCCTTCAATTTTTGGTGTATAAAGATCATCCTTGATTGGTTTAATGACATCAATCATATCAGCGATTTTATTTGTATTTGTGACGACTATTTCCTTTGCCTTTTCTTTGCCGAGGAAGGTGAAACAGTCTAACATTTCATTCGTTGTTCTAAAATGTACATCTGGAAGCTTATGGCGATTCAGTGGATTCGCTCCACCTTGTGATCCAACCAAAATTTCTCGATAAATCTTATCATTTGGATTTTGATAATGAACATTTCCCGTTGCGACAACAGGTATGTCTAATTTATCGCCTAGCTTTACGATATTACCGATTATTTCTTCTAATGCTTTTTCATCTTGCACTAGCTCCATTTCGATTAAATGAGCATAAACCTCTTTTGGCATTACCTCTAAATAATCATAAAATGGGGCAATATCTTCTACTTCTTCAGGAGCCTTTTGCATCATCGCTTCAAAGACTTCCCCTTTATCGCAGGCTGAGCCTACTAGCAAACCTTCTCTATATTTTTCCAACACAGATCTCGGAATACGGGGAACACGATAGAAGTAATTAATATGGGCAATTGATACGAGCTTAAATAGATTTTTTAAGCCAACCTCGGTTTGTGCAAGGACGGTACAGTGATAAGGACGAGCTCTTTGGTATGCATTTCCCTGCCCCATATTATCATTTAATTGATTATGATTAAGAATTCCCTTTTCAGAAGCATCCTTCAGCATTTTCAACGCAAGATACCCCGTCGCCTCTGCATCATATATCGCGCGGTGATGCTGGGTTAATTCAATATCAAATTTCTTCGCTAATGTATTCAACCGGTGATTTTTCATTTCCGGATATAAGAATCTACCTAATTCCAATGTATCAATGACCGCATTTGTCGATTTTGGCAATCCCGCTTTCTGGTAACCGACATTTAAAAACCCAACGTCAAACGAAGCATTATGGGCAACCAAAATACTATCGCCTGTCCACTCTGCAAACTTACGTAAGACAATATCAATTTCAGGTGCACTTTCTACCATATCATCAGTAATACCGGTTAAATTTATCGTTGTCGCAGAAAGGCGATGATGCGGATTTGCAAATGACTCAAATCGATCAATGATTTCCCCATTATGAATCTTCACTGCTGCAAGCTCAATAATCGTGTTATATACGGCTGAAAGTCCTGTTGTCTCAACGTCAAATACCACATACGTGGCATCATCTAGCACGATATCCTTTGGATTATAGGCAATCGGTACACCATCGTCCACTAGATTCATCTCTACTCCGTAAAGAATTTTGACATCGTTTTTCTTTCCAGCTCCAAACGCTTCTGGGAATGATTGCGCAACAGCGTGGTCTGTGATAGCTATCGCTTTGTGCCCCCATTTTTTCGCTTGCCCAACAAGTGTAGCAACAGATGAAACTGCATCCATTTGACTCATTGGAGTATGAAGATGCAATTCTACTCTCTTTTCATCCTCTTTTGCTGTATCTTTCCGTTCAACAGCCTTTATTTCATTTAAATCATTTCCAATCATCACTAAATCACGAACGAAGGTATCATTTTGAATACTTCCACGTGCTCTGAGCCACATACCCTTTTTGACTAATTGGAAAAGTGCTGCATCTTCTTTATCACGAGAGAACATTTTTACGAGAATAGAACTTGTGTAATCTGTAATTTTAAAGGTTAGAAGTGTCCGTCCACTACGAAGCTCTTTTGTTTCAGCAAAAAAGACATAGCCTTGGACCGTCACACGTCTTTCTTCATCCACTATCTCTTCCATACGGCGATAGTCACTATCATCCTTAATCGTTAATCCAATTGTTAATGGACCACTAGGTATTGGAGAATCGCCGGCTTCTTTTTCAGCTTCCATCTTCTGAATGTCTAATAATGCTTGCTTTCCTCTTTCCTCGTCCTCTTTTTGCTTCGCTAGTAAAAATTGTTCATACTCTGAATTCGATTTTTCCTGTACAATTTCTGTATCTAAACTCATTGCAGGAAAACCAAAATATTGATAGGCATCGGTAATCAAGTTAGCATATTTTCGTTTAATCGCTAAACCTTCCATTTCATTTCTCACTTGAATGGTTAGCTTATTTCCATTAAATTGAGGCACTTGCTCATTTAATAATTTTAAAAGCGGTGGAGAGATTCCTTGCATTTCCTCTATACATGCAGACCAATAGTCACGAATTAATACATCTGTGACGATTCCATTTCTTACTCGAATATCATACGTAATAGTAGCAATATGAGAAAAGCTACTTCTTAACTTTGCAGTAAATAATTGATAGACTTGAAATGGAATGATATCGTCAAACAAAAAATGAAAATGCCATTTCTTGGATCGCTTTTCGACAACAATTTTTTCAATGCTGGCGTTGCGAAAATGGGAAATATATTGATCGTCTGTGAATTGCAATTGCTGCAACAAAATCTGGAAACGATCTACTTTCCCCTGTATATCACTCATTTATGTCGCTCCTTCCAATCTTACTAAATTCTATAAAAATAATTATAGCACAGAAAATCTGTTCTTTTACTTAATGCAGTTTAGCATACAATCGAATACACAAAAAGAAAAAGATTTAGCAATTGGCTAAATCTTTTTCTTTTTATCTTTTTTCAATTATCCTTCTACTTGTGTTAAGCGAAGAATGGTAGCTGCAAGCTCGCTTTCATGAACTTCTAGCATTTCTCCTGTACTTCTCACTTTCACTTCTACGATTCCTTCAGATGCTTTTTTCCCAACTGTTATTCGAATTGGTAAACCAATTAAATCAGAGTCAGCAAATTTCACACCAGCACGCTCAGCGCGGTCATCGACTAATACATCAAAACGATTTGCTTTTAATGATGCATATAATTTATCTGTTAATTCATTTTGTGCTTCGTCTTTTGTATTGACAGTGATTAAATGAACATCGAATGGAGCTATAGTATTTGGCCATACAATTCCTCTGTCATCATTAAATTGCTCTACAATTGCTGCCATCGTTCTAGATACACCAATTCCATAGCAGCCCATAATAAGCGCCTGGCTTCTGCCATTTTCATCTAAATATGTTGCACCCATTGCTTCGCTATATCGAGTACCAAGCTTAAAGACATGTCCTACTTCAATCCCTTTTGCAAAAGTAATTGTGCCTTTTCCGTCTGGTGAAAGGTCCCCTTCTTGAATGAAACGGATGTCTGCATATTGATCAACCGCAAAATCACGTTCAGGATTCACATTCACATAGTGGAAATGCTCTTCATTTGCCCCACAAACACCATTAACAATTGCTTTCACAGCATGATCGGCAATTACTTCTACATCTTTTACATTAATTGGACCTAATGAACCAATCTTGCTTCCTAAAACAGCTTCCGTATCTGCATGATCTGCTAATTCTACACTATTTGCTTCTAATAAGTTTTTCACTTTTATATCATTTACTTCATGGTCTCCACGAACTAATACTAGAACAAACTTTTCATCTACTTTAAATAAAAGAGATTTAATGCATTTTTCTGCTGCTACATTTAAGAAAGAAGAAACTTCTTCAATTGATTTCTGCTCTTTCGTTTCTACTTTTTCTAGTTCTTTTGCAGGCTCGTTCATTTTTTCGTAGGAATTAATAACAGGAGCCATTTCAATATTTGCAGCATAATTAGATTCCGTAGAATACGCAATAGTATCTTCTCCTACATCAGATAATACCATGAATTCATGGGTATCCTTCCCGCCCATTGCACCACTGTCTGCGATAACTGCACGATAATTTAAGCCGCAACGCTCGAAAATATTGCAATATGCTTTGAAAATCGCATCATAAACTTCCCCTAAGCTTTCATGGGAAGAATGGAAGCTGTATGCATCCTTCATAATAAACTCTCTGCCGCGCAAGATTCCAAAACGTGGTCTTTTCTCATCTCTGAATTTCGTTTGGATTTGATAAAGGGTAAGCGGCAGACGTTTATACGATTTTACTTCGTCACGAACTAAGCTTGTGATGACTTCTTCATGGGTTGCACCTAATGCAAATTCACGACTATTGCGGTCTTTAAGACGCATCAATTCTGGTCCATAAGTAAACCATCTGCCTGATTCCTGCCATAATTCGGCTTGTTGCAAGGCAGGCATCAAAAGTTCTACTCCTCCTGCAGCATCCATTTCTTCGCGAATAATTTGTTCAATTTTCTTTATTACTTTATTTGCTAGTGGCAAATAGGAATAGATACCACTTGCATTTTGTCTAATATATCCTGCTCTTAATAATAACTGATGGCTTTTAATATCAGCATCTGCTGGTACTTCTCTTAATGTTGGTATTAACATTTTACTTTGCTTCATCTATGTTTGCACCTCTAATATTTTTATGTGTTTGTTATTATTGTGAAGAAAGCTATAGATTAGATTGATTTTTTCTCCACAAAACAACATTCCCCTTATAAAAGGGGAATGAAAAGTATCCTACTGTATAAAAAATCGTTGGATATCATTCCAAGTGACAACGATCATCAACAGCATGAGTAAAGCAAATCCAATAAAATGGACCAACCCTTCTTTTTGTCGGTCAATTGGTTTACCGCGAACTGCTTCGATTGCAAAGAATAATAGGCGTCCACCATCCAATGCAGGTAATGGAAGTAGATTCATAATTCCTAAGTTAATGCTTAAGACAGCCGCCCAATTCATTAAGGAATAGACGCCTGATTGAGCAACAGTATCTGTTGATTGATAAATAGCTACAGGACCACCTAATGCATCAATCGAAAATTGGCCTGTTACTAGTTTTCCAACTGCTCCAATAATATCTTTCGTCCATGTATAGGTTTGTGTTGCTCCATATTGAATAGATTTTAATGGGGATTTTTCCATTGGGCTGTATACACCAACAAGCCCAATTGTTTTCCCATCTACTTCTGTTTCCTTCGGTGTAACATCAATCGTCATTTCTTGTCCATTACGATCAATAAGAAATTCTAAATTTTCCCCTGGACTCTTTTGAATGATAGAAACAACTTCTTTCCATGATCCAACCGACTGGCCATCAATACTTATTACATTATCACCTTCGTGTAACCCAGCACTAATTGCTACCCCATCATCTGTTAGCTTACCAAGCTTAGCTTCATTCGAAGGAATCCCTTGTAATAGAGCGATAACGATAAAAATAAGGAAAGCTAGTACAAAGTTCATGGCAGGACCTGCAAAAATAGCAAGCGTTCGTTGTCCTAATGACTTACTTGCAAACTGACGGTCATATGGCGCAATCTGTGTTTCAACACCATTCTCAACGAAGACCGCGTCTTTTTTAATAGGAAAAACAAGCAGTTTTTCCTCCAAGTCATCCTCAACATAGCCTTTAATGAAGAGCTTATGTTCTAAATCAGCATCCTCAACATTAATAACACGTGCATTTGGATACTTCTCTTTATTATTAATAATGATTTTGGTTACTTCTTCCTTTTCATTTAGGATTAAACCGATTCGATGGCCAGGTTTAATATCGACCATTTCTGGATCTTCCCCTGCCATACGGACATAGCCACCAATTGGTAGAA
Source organism: Bacillus sp. 522_BSPC (assembly GCF_001076885.1). Classification (GTDB taxonomy): domain Bacteria; phylum Bacillota; class Bacilli; order Bacillales; family Cytobacillaceae; genus Niallia; species Niallia hominis. The sequence goes on along the minus strand of NZ_JVDT01000084.1, from coordinate 57,178 downwards.
GACGAATCGTATATACGGTTTCTCCTTTTTTTAAGGAAAGAACTTTAGGTCCCATTCCAATTGCAAATTCACGGCATAAAATACCTGCACGCTTAGCTAAAACGAAATGCCCTAATTCGTGAAAAAATACTAACGCACCAAAAATGATGATAAAAGCTATAACTGTATACAAAATTTAACCACCTTTTTATAGAAGTGTGCTTACTCTTTTTCTTGTTTCTAAGTCAACCTCTTGGATCACTTCAAGACTAGGGTTTAGTATATTCTGATGACTATTTAGTGCTTTTTCGATTAAGTCTTCAATTTGCAGAAAGCTAATTTCGTTATTTAAGAACTTTTGAACCGCCACTTCATTTGCTGCATTTAAAACGGTTGGCAATGTGCCGCCTGCTTTTCCTGCCTCATAAGCAAAATGAAGACATTTAAATCTCTCCATATCCATTTCTTGAAAATGCAATTTTCCTATTGTAGCCAAATCTAATCGTTTCCCATTCGCAACAGAAAGGCGCTCTGGATAGGAAAGGGCGTATTGGATTGGTATTCGCATATCTGGTGTCCCTAATTGAGCAATCACACTACTATCATGAAATTCTACCATCGAATGGATGATACTTTCTTTATGTAATAATACATCTATTTTCTCATACGGAAGCCCAAATAACCAGTGTGCTTCAATTACTTCCAATCCTTTATTCATCATTGTTGCAGAATCTATCGTAATTTTTGCACCCATTGACCAGTTCGGATGATTCAAAGCATCTTCTACTGTCACTTGTTCTAAATCTGTTCTGCTTAAATCTCGGAAGCTCCCACCCGAGGCTGTAATGATTAGGCGCTCAATATTCTTTTGATTTTCCCCTTGTAAACATTGAAAAATAGCCGAATGCTCACTATCAACTGGTAAAATAGGTACATTATATTTTGCAGCAGCTTCCATCACAATATGCCCTGCTGTTACTAATGTCTCCTTATTTGCGATCGCTATAACCTTTTTTGCTTCGATTGCTTGTAAGGTTGGATGTAGCCCAACACTACCAATTACTGCATTAACTAGTATATCTGCTTTATCAAAGACAGCTACTTCCGTTAGACCTTCCATTCCATAGCTTAAATGAATGGTCGGAAAAATTTGTTTTAATTGCTCATAATCGCTTTTTTCTGAAACGGAAACAAGTGATGGTCTGAATTCTTCGATAATCTTTTTTGTAAGTTCTAAATTTCTTCCTGATGAAAAGGCAACTAATTGAAACATATCAGGATGATTTTTAATAACATCCAACGTTTGTGTTCCAATCGATCCAGTCGCCCCAAGCAAACTAATATACTTCACTACCTCACTCCTACACCCATTATTTCCTACCTTTTATTTTAAATTAAATCAAGAAATCGTTCAAAGATAAAATAAAGCAGTGGCCAGACAAAGATAAGGCTATCAAACCTATCCAGAATCCCACCGTGTCCTGGTAATAATCTACCAGAATCCTTCACATCATAATGGCGCTTTAAAGCTGATTCTGTTAAATCCCCAATTTGTCCAAAAATGGATAAGATAATGGTAGTAAAAGCAAAGCCTATAGACCATTCTATGTAGCCAAACACACTAAATAGAACCCCTACCACTAAAGCACTGATAATCCCTCCAACAAATCCTTCGACTGTTTTATTTGGACTGATTTCTGGCCATAATTTTCGCTTTCCAATAGCTCTGCCTATAAAGTAAGCCCCAGAGTCTGTTGCCCAAATAATAAATAACGAATAAATAAGATACGCTAATTGTGTTTCTCTAATTTCAATAAAGAAATGAAATCCAGTTCCTATGTAAATAACAGCCAATATCGAAAATGCGACATCATCAAATGTAAATTTATTTTTAGAAAAAACCATATACGTTAAATACAATAAAACAGCGATTAATCCTATTTCAACTTTTGTGATATTTAAATAATGGTTAGGTAGTACCATCAACCATACAGTAACTAAAGAAATAATTCCCGGAATAGAAAGAAACGGTATTTTTCTCATCCGAAACATTTCAAATATGCCGATTCCGACTAGTAGAAAAGTGAAAAGTACCAGTGGTAGCTTTCCGATTAAAACGAACGGCAAAAATACGGCTATTGCAATAATTGCTGTAATTATTCTTTGCTTCATCTCTAAACCAACTCTCTTCAGACACCGCCAAAACGGCGTTGTCTGTTTTGAAATTCTTCGATTGCTTCTATTAAATGTTGGCCACTAAAATCTGGCCATAAGACTTCTGTAAAATAAAGTTCCGAATAAGCTATTTGCCATAGCATAAAATTACTTATTCTTATTTCCCCACTTGTACGAATTAATAAATCAGGCTCTATTATCTCTTCTGTCATTAAATAAGAGGCAAACATTTCTTCTGATAAGTTGTCTATCTCTATTTTCCCCGATTGACTATCTTTTACAACACCTTTAACAGCGTCTATGATTTCGGCTCGAGAACCATAATTCAAGGCAAAGTTTAATTGAAGACCAGTATTATGCTTTGTTTGTTCCACAGCACGATTTAAGGCATTAAGTGTAGACTCAGGCAATCCCTCTGTATAGCCAATCGCTGTTACACGAACATTTTTCTCTATTAATTCCGGCAAAAATGTACCAAGAAATTGTTCTGGAAGGGACAGTATATAATCCACTTCCGATTTTGGCCTTTTCCAATTTTCTGTAGAAAAGGCATATAGAGTTAACACTTTAATTCCAAGATCATTTGCGATGGTTGTAATCCGCTTAACGCATTTCATTCCTTCATGATGTCCAGCAATTCTCGGCAATTTTCTTTTTTTCGCCCATCGCCCATTACCATCCATGATAATCGCAACATGCTCTGGAATATTTCGCATTTTTAATGCAGATATGCGGTCTTGGAAATTAGAAGAAATTGGTTTCTTTTTCCATAACCTTATTTTGTTAAACATAAAATAGCTCCTCCAAAATAGATCCCTTTCGTATCTTACTATTAACAGTGATTATATGTATACAGTATATGATTTAAACTGTATCTGTTTATATTCTCTACTAAACAACTAGCTTTAAGATAATCATCATAATAACGATATTGCATAATACAAGGATCGACTTTTCTATTAAATTCTTCGTGTCCATAAACCTATCATATCCCCTAGTAAGATAACACAATAAGTTCCCTTTCTATATTATAGGAAAATAGTCAGCTTAAGCAACTAAGAATTAAAAAACTAGCTAGTTTTGGCTATTTTTGGACAAAAATTAATATTTTGGACAATTTTGATCCTTTTCAAATTGATTTATTTATACGTAATCACTTAACACTATTCTTGCTAGCTGGAGGAAGTTATTCCCTCTCTTATCTGCTTTAAACAACTTACTCTTAAATAGACAAAAAGTAATTTTAGAAAAGAAAGACATGAATTTGATGAAGAAAAAAACCCCCTATATAGTAGAGGGTTTCATCAACATATAAACAAATCTCGTTGATTTCCGCTCCAGACACACTTGCTTTTTTGGAGAGAAATGGGAGGAGCGCCTCCTTGGCTTATAGCTTGCAGGGATTTTTCCACTTCCCTCTCTTCCCGCAGAAGTTTAGTGTCCATTGCTGTAAGAATCAACTAAAGAATTCTCATTAGAATACACCTTAGTACCTTGCAGTGTTATACTTCTAAAATTTCTTTTTCTTTTTCTTTTGTTAACGCATCAACTTTACTAATGAATTCATCCGTTAATTTTTGGATATCTTCATTAAAGCCGCGTAGTGCATCTTCTGTGATTTCGCCGTTTTTTTCTAATTTCTTTAGATCATCATTACCGTCTCGGCGGATATTACGAATAGCAATTTTCGCTTCTTCGGACTCTTTTTTCACGTTCTTTACTAATTCCTTACGACGCTCTTCTGTAAGCATTGGAATAGAAAGACGGATAACACTTCCATCGTTTGAAGGATTTAATCCAATATCAGATTTAAGAATTGCTTTTTCAATATCTCCAAGAATCGTTTTATCATACGGTTGAATTACAAGCAACCTAGCTTCTGGAACACTAATACCAGCAATTTGATTGATTGGTGTTGGTGCACCATAATAATCTACTGTAATTCGATCTAATAAGGAAGCATTAGCTCTACCTGCACGAATACTTGCAAGCTCACGTGAATAGCTTTGAATCGCTTTATTCATTTTTTCCTTTGTATTTGCAATAACTTGTTTAGGCATTATTTTTCCCCCTCACGATTGTTCCAATTGTCTCACCCATTACCGCTCTCTTAATATTGCCGTCTTCCATGATAGAGAACACGATTAACGGAATGTCATTATCCATACATAATGATGAAGCAGTTGAATCCATTACTGCAAGACCGTCTTTAATCACATCAAAATAAGTAAGTTCTTCAAATTTCGTTGCAGTTTTATCTACTTTCGGATCTGCTGAATATACACCGTCCACATTATTTTTTGCCATTAAAATAACGTCTGCCTCTATTTCAGCAGCTCTTAGGGCAGCTGTTGTATCTGTTGAGAAATAAGGGTTTCCAGTTCCTGCAGCAAAAATCACAACACGTTTCTTCTCAAGATGTCGAATGGCACGTCTTCTAATATAAGGCTCCGCTACCTGTCTCATTTCAATTGAAGATTGTACACGTGTTTCAATGCCCATTTGCTCTAAACTATCTTGAAGTGCCAATGAATTCATAACAGTAGCAAGCATTCCCATATAATCAGCGTTCGCTCGGTCCATTCCCATTTCTTCCCCGATTTTACCGCGCCAAATATTTCCACCGCCAACAACTACAGCCGCTTCTACACCAAGATCTGCAACTTCCTTCACTTGCTGTGCTACGTTTTTGATTACACTTGGATTGATACCAAATCCAGCTTCACCAGCTAATGCTTCACCACTTAATTTCAGAACAACACGTTTATATTTTGGATTACTACTCATGGAAACCTCCGCTATATTTGAAATATCTTGAAAAATAGGGAACACCGTGGTGCCCCCTATGATAACATGAATTAATCAATCATTTATTTATTATTATTTCTTATTTACTTGGTTCATAACTTCTTCAGCGAAGTTATCTTCACGTTTTTCGATTCCTTCTCCCACTTCGTAACGAACGAATTCACGTAAAGTAGCACCTTTAGATTCTACAAATTGACGAACCTTTTGGTCAGGGTTTTTAACAAATGTTTGATCAAGTGCACATACATCTTCAAAATATTTGCTTAAGCGGCCTTCAACCATTTTCTCAACGATTTTAGCTGGTTTTCCTTCGTTAAGCGCTTGTTGTGTTAATACTTCTTTCTCATGTGCCACTTCTTCTTGAGAAACTTGGTCACGAGATACATATTTAGGATTTAATGCAGCAATGTGCATCGCAACATCTTTAGCAGCAGAATCATCAGTAGTTCCTTCTAATACAGTTAGAACACCAATGCGTCCGCCCATGTGAAGATAAGCACCAAATGAATCATTATCTGTTTTTGTTTTGATTTCAAAACGACGTAGAGATAATTTTTCACCGATTTTAGCGATTGCTGCATTGATATGTGATTCAACTGTTGTACCTTCCGTAATGTTTGAAGCATGTGCTTCTTCTACAGTTGCAGGTTTAGTTGCTAATAAATGTGTAGCAAGTTCGTTTACTAAGTTTTGAAAACCTTCGTTTTTCGCAACGAAATCAGTTTCAGAGTTTACTTCAAGAATAACTGCTTCATTACCTTCTACAGCGATATAAGTTGAACCTTCAGCAGCTACACGGTCTGCTTTCTTAGCAGCACTTGCAATACCTTTTTCACGTAAGAAGTCAATCGCTTTATCTAAATCTCCATTCGTTTCAGTAAGTGCTTTTTTACAATCCATCATTCCAGCACCAGTTTTTTCACGTAGTTCTTTTACCATTTGAGCTGTAACAGCCATAGTAATTTGCCTCCTTAAGGTTTATGTATTATTTTTTTTACCATTTTATTTCACTTTTAAGCAGGATGCTTGAAAAAAAGGTGATAAGAGGGATGCTCTTTATCACCTTTTCCACAAGTCCCTAAACAAATACTTATTATCCATTAAGTTCAATCAAATTGATCCTAAACTCATTCGTAACAAGTCATGCGGTTCTATTAAGCAGAAGTTACTTCTTCGCCTTGTTTAGCTTCAAGAATTGCATCTGCCATTTTTGCAGTTAATAATTTAACAGCACGGATTGCATCATCATTCGCAGGAATAACAACATCAATTTCGTCTGGATCACAGTTAGTATCAACAATACCAACGATTGGAATATTTAATTTATGAGCTTCTGCAACTGCAATACGTTCTTTACGTGGATCTACGATGAATAAGCAGTCAGGAATCTTCTTCATATCTTTAATTCCGCCTAGGAATTTTTCTAAACGCTCAAGCTCTTTGTTTAATTGAACTACTTCTTTTTTAGGAAGTACTTCAAAAGTGCCATCTTCAGACATTCTTTCGATATCTTTAAGACGAGCAATACGCTTTTGAATCGTTTCAAAGTTAGTTAAAGTTCCACCTAACCAGCGTTGGTTTACATAGTATTGACCAGAACGGATAGCTTCCTCTTTAACTGAATCTTGTGCTTGCTTTTTCGTACCAACGAAAAGAACTGTACCGCCGTTTCCAGCTAATTCTTTCACATAGTTATAAGCTTCTTCAACCTTTTTAACTGTTTTTTGAAGGTCGATGATGTAAATGCCGTTACGCTCTGTGAAAATATATTTTTTCATTTTTGGGTTCCAACGGCGAGTTTGGTGACCGAAATGTACACCAGCTTCAAGTAATTGTTTCATTGAAATAACTGACATGTTTTTTCCTCCTAATGGTTTTGATTTCCTCCGCTTTTTTCATTTTTAATCAAAACTGTAAATAATACAGCACCAATGATTAAATCCAAAAGCGTGTGTATTAACACCATTTGTTAATATAGCATATGTACTACATACAATCAAGTATATTTACGAATTTTGTCTAAATTTAAGGAGTAGCTCCATTTCTGTCTTCCCTTTATTTAATGTTTTCGCTATTTCCTCAATGCTTTTTCCTTCTGCTTGCATCTCAGAGGCTAATTCAGCAATAGACTTTTCCTTCTTTTCTTTCTCTGGCGGAAGGATTAAGTTCAACAGCTCTTCCATATCTTCCTTCTCTAGTCTATCTTCTTTATTATTTTCTCGTTCAGACGGAGAAGGAGAGGTATTTTTATATACATTTAACATGGCTTTATTCCCTTTCAACTCTTTCGGCTTAAAGTCAACGTTTGTCGCATCATCCATCTCTTTTTCCTCTCGCTTCTCCTGTTGTATTACTTTAGGTTGGAATGAATAAAGCTTTTCGATAAACTGTTCATTATCCTCTTTAATTTCCGATATAAAGGTAGAAATTATTTCTTCCATTTCCTCTATATTCTTTTTCTGTTCTTTTTCTATGTCGACAAACCGATTTTGTCTAAGATATAAAATGACAATACTAAGTATAGCGATTAAATTTAATGTAATGCTTAAAAAAAGTAAAAAGTTAACCATTTTATCCCTCTATCCACTAAAGTCGATACTTTGTCCCTTATATGGGTGTATCGTGGTATTCTCTATTTCGTTAAACTCCTTCTTTTCTTCACTCCTTGTTTGTTCGTGAAGGTGTTTATCTCCCTTTTTATTAGAATTGACTTTTCCCTTTCCTTCTCCCTTTATGACCGTTATTCTTTTTCTTTCCTCTTCTTTTCCAGCTTCTTTGGCAGCGAAAGAATACATTTGCTGATGTTTCTGATCTTGTTGTTCTTGAAGCTTTCCTGCATCATAAGTTCTTGGTAGAGCAACTTGCATTTCTATTGCCTTCAAACTCATATGCCTTCACCCATTTCATTAGATTACTTTTTCTAAAGAATGCCTTAATTTAAAGATAGCTTTTGAATGTATCTGCGATATTCTTGAAGTGGATAAATTCATTACTTGTCCAATTTCCGTTAACGTTAATTCCTCTTTATAAAACAAACTAATAACAAGCTGTTCTTTCTCATTTAGCTCCTGAATTTTTTCTGCCATTTCTTGCACTAATTCATCCTTGATAACTTTTTCTTCTGGAATAATGGTTTTATCATCTCGGATTGAAAAACTTTGTGCCTCTTTCTCCTCCCCCTCATTTAGCTGCTCATCAATAGATAGCACGTTGGCAAAAAAGTGTTCATTCATCGTACTATACACTTCTTCAACACTTGTGCCTAATTCATCAGCAACTTCCTGTGCAGTGATATTTCTCATTAATTTTTGTTCCAGTTTTTCAATTGCGGCTTCAATCTTCTTTGACTTTTCCCTTGTCCCCCTTGATAACCAGTCTTCCTTCCGAAGGCCATCAATAATACTTCCTCTAATCCGAAAAGATGCATATGTATCAAACTTTAAGTCTCTATTTGGATCAAATCGTTGTAAAGCATCATATAAACCCATCATCCCGAGGCTCGTTAATTCGTCTCGCGACACACTTTTCGGTAATCCTATGGATATTCTTTGCACATGAAAACTAACTAAAGGCATATACTTCTTTATTAACTGGTTGCCTGCTTCTTGATCTCTCGAACTAATCCACAATTCCCATGCTTGCTTTTCTTCTGTTGTTGACTCATTGGCCATTAAATACCCTCCTCTAAAAAACAGTGAACATTAACATTCGCACTAAATCTTTTCTGTCTATAATCGTAAAGGAGAAAGAGACTTTCATTCTTTCCTTTCCTTTTTCTACAAGAAAACTACATTTATAAAGCCATTCACTAAAATGAACACTCATCAGCAGGCTTTCCCCTTCTCCCACTAATGGTCAGCTGAATCCTCGGACATGTAAGGACGGTTCGTCTCCCTGTTATCTTTTGAATTATAAAAAGCAAGAAGTGAGAGTCTTACTTATGTTTAGGAGTAGGAACAGAGAATAGGTCGTCCCATTTTTTCATTTTCGTGCTTTTTATTTTTATCCTTTACATTCCTATCCATTCAGCAAAAAAATAAGAATTATAATTAAGATACTTCGTCCCTTTTTATGTATATATTTCACTATTGATTTTAGCAGAAGACATGATTTTTTATCTATCCTTTCTAATACCGCTACAAAAAATAGGTATAAAGACTTATTATAAATTTGCTTCAAAAATAAGAAGTTTTCTTTTCGGCCACAATATGTTCACAGAATCTCGATGGGAGCATTCCAGTTAAACTGCTATAGTATTTATTCAATAAAAAAGCAGCAAAAAAAGACTAGCTCTTAACAAAGAATAACCTATAGAATAGGAATTCTTTTTAACGAGAGACAGTCTTATTCTTCACTCCTATTCGGTTCATTAAACAAACTACTTTCGTCCAACTTAGATAATATGTATTCCTTTGTTCACCGTACGAATCGTTAATTGATGGGTAGCTGGGGAAAATTCAATTGTTCTTCCGCTATTCCCCCCTACATCTTCACTAACTATTTTAATCCTTAATGCTTCCAATGTATTTTTCACTGCTTCTACATTTCTAGGACCTATTCTCATAACATCGCTTGTTCCATTAAACTGAAACATTTGCGCTCCGCCAGCAATTTTGGCTAATAAGGAATGTCTTTTTACCCCTAACCCTTCTAAACGTTCCACTAATTCAATAATCGCTGTATCTGCAAATTTAGCCTTATTTATAGTTCCAGATTTTGAAATAGACGCTTCTGGCAGCATGATATGTGCTAATCCAGCAATAGATTTCATTGGACTATATAATACAATTCCTACACAGGATCCGAGTCCTGAGGTTCGAATCGTGTTAGGAGGATGTACCACATTCATATCAGCAATTCCAACTTTTATCACTGTAGTCTGTTCAGTCACCATCTTTCACTCCTAATGACTGAAATAATGTGCTAAAAGAGTCTGGATCAGGCAATAAAAAGAAATGTCCATTTACAGTATCAGAAAGCTTAATATCTTCTCCATTCAATTCTGTATTGATGACAATTGCATAATCGCTTACTTGTGAATGTTCGACTAATCCATATGTAACAATCGCGCCAACCATGTCAATGGCAAGCGCTGGAACAGATGGATATAAGGATAGCTGCGTGAAATCGGATAAGGAAGATAAATAGGAACCAGATAAAATATTTCCCAATTCCTGTAATGCTGAAATAGATAACTCATCATATGGCAGTGCAAAGTTAACAGAAGTATCTCCAATCATATCCTGGACAAATTTAGTTGCCTGCTCGATAGGAAGAATAAAGAACATACTTCCAGGAACATCGCCCTCTATTCTTAAGAAAACTCCTGCAACAATATTATCTGCCCCTCCAGCCATTTCCATCATTTCATCAAATGTTACAATTTGAACATCAGGCACCTTCATATCAATCTTTTTATTAAGGAGCTTTGACAAAGAGGTTGCAGCGTGTCCTGCCCCAATATTACCAATTTCTCTTAATACATCAAGCTTCATTGAATCAATATCATTTATATAACCCATGCTTATTCATCACTTTTAGTAGTAGAATAATTTCTTAAAATAGTGCGGTCAAACACTTTTTCTAAATCTACAAGAATTAGTAAACGTTTATCAAGCTTGACTACCCCTTTAATATAATCAACCTCATCCCCATTAATGGTTTCTGGAGCTGGCTCATATAAAGCAGTATCTACATCTACAACATCATTGGCTGAATCAACAATAATGCCTACTTCCATATCTTCTAACATAATAATGATGATTCTTGTACTTTCTGTGTAAGGAATTTCTTCCAAATTAAACCGAAGCCGTAAATCAATAATCGGCGTTACTACTCCTCTTAAATTAATCACACCTTTAACAAAAGGAGCGATATTTGGAATTCTAGTAATATGCATATTCTTTTCAATGGACATGACTTCATTGACAGAAATAGCATATTCCTTTCCTTTCAATTCAAATATTATTAATTTTTCGTCTGTTGAAACTGCATCACTCATCTTTTTCATCCCTCTCCAATTAACCTTATCTACATACTAAAGCCAAAGAGTCTTTATCATCACCTAAGTGATGCTTTATGTCATTTTATAGCATGCATTAACATTTCCACCATTTGATGTGTTTGCCATATTAATGGGTATTATGTTTGCTACATAGACATACATCTTTTATAAGAGAATTATTTAATTAATGCATTACAATCCATTATTAGTGCTACTTGTCCATCACCCAAAATGGTTGCCCCAGATATTGCATATGCACTTGAAAGGTAAGCACCTAATGACTTTAATACAACTTCTTGCTGTCCGATAAATCCATCCACAACAAGACCTGCGAGTTTTTCTCCTTTTCTTACGATAACAACTGAATAATATTCACTTTCCGCTTTTGTTGATGGAACATCAAAAATATCTTTTAAGAATAATAATGGAACCACTTTACCTCGGAAATCAATGACTGTCTGATTATGGGCATGCATTACATCCTTTTTATAAACAATGGCTGTCTCAATAATCGATGACAATGGAATGGCATACTTTTCAGCTTGAATTTCTACTAGCATTACAGAAATAATCGATAGGGTTAATGGTAATTGAATAGAGAATAGCGATCCTTTTCCTTCTTCTGATTCGATTGTGATGGAACCACCTAAAGATTCTATTGTATTTTTTACAACATCAAGTCCTACGCCACGTCCCGAAATATCTGAGATTTGGTCTGCGGTAGAAAACCCAGATGCAAAAATAAGTTCAGCAATTTGCGAATCCGTTAATGTCTTAGCTATTTCTTTTGAAACAATGCCTTTATTAATAGCTTTAGAAAGAACTTTCTCTTTATTTATCCCTGCTCCATCATCTTCGAGCTCAATAAAAACATGGTTCCCGCTATGATATGCACGAAGAACGACTGTCCCTTCTTCATGTTTATTATTTGCTCTTCTAACCTCTGGTGTTTCCACTCCATGATCAAGCGCATTGCGGATTAAATGAACTAACGGATCGCCAATTTCGTCAATAACCGTACGATCGAGTTCTGTTTCAGCACCAATGATTTGCAAGTCAATTTTCTTATTTAAATCACGAGCAAGCTGTCTTACCATTCTTGGAAAACGATTAAACACGGTTTCAACAGGAACCATTCGCATATTCAAAATAATATTTTGCAGGTCTCCTGTTACTCTTGACATTCTCTCCACGGTTTCATGCAGCTCTTGATCTTTGAGATTAGAAGATATTTGCTCTAATCTTCCTCTGTCTATAACAAGCTCCTCAAAAAGATTCATCAAAATATCTAAACGCTCAATATTAACACGAATGGTCTTATTCGAAATTTTAGTCGCCGTTTGTTTCTCTGGCTGCTTATTTTCTGCAGGAGCATCATTTTCTGCAACAGGAGTATTTTTCTTTTCTTCCTGCCCTTCCTCCACCACATTCATTTCAGTTGTAGATTGGTCTGCTTGCTTACCTGATATACTAGTTGCAAAAAACTCTCTTACTTCTACCTTTTCTACTTCTGAAACTTTCATGATAGATGTTTCTATTTTATTAGCTGCTTCTTTTGATATAAGAGTTACCATAAAGTCATAATCAAACTTTTCTTCCTCTAGCTCATCTACAGCTGGCACCGATTTAACAACTTCTCCTAATGATTCTAAAGCTTCAAAAATCATATATACTCTTGCAGCTTTTAATAAACAGTCGCTTTTCAATGTAATATTAATTTCATAAGTAAAAAAACCTTGATCTGCTGATTGTTGTAATACGGTCGTTTCAAATTGATCATAATGATTTTCTCTTGCTGGAGCTTTTTCTATAGTAGTAGCGGCAACCTCAACCTCCGCTTTCTTAAGTTGATTTATCGGTTCACCTTTTTCGATTTGAACAAGCTTTTCAACAACTTCCTCTACATTTCTCTTTCCGTCTCCACCACTAGCAATTGATTCTACCATCGCATCAAGATCATCGACAGCTAAGAAAATGACATCCAATATTTCTGGAGAAAAAACAATCTTCTTATTTCTGATTGCATCAAGCACATTTTCCATTTGATGGGTTAAGCTTGCTAAGTCCTCATACCCCATTGTCGCCGACATCCCTTTTAAAGTATGGGCTGCACGGAAAATCTCATTTACTATTTGTAAATTCTCAGGATCCTTTTCCAATTCTAATAGATGTTCATTACATGCTTGTAAATGTTCTTTACTCTCTTCAATAAAAACTTCTAAATACTGACTCATTTCCACCTTGCTTCACATCCCTTGACGTTATACATATTTCATAATAGTTTCCGCAATTTGATCTACCTTTTGAATATCATCTATATAATTCGTGGCAATAGCTGTTTTAGGCATTCCAAAAACTATACATGTTTCTTGCGACTCAGCGATAGCCTTTAGATAGCCTTGTCTTGCTAATTTCTTTAAACCCTCTGTACCATCAGAACCCATACCAGTCATAATAACTGCAATTTTTGCATAGGCTTTCAATTCGCTAACAGACTCAAACATTACATCTACTGATGGCCGATGACCGTTTAGAGGTGCTGCTTCGTCCAACACAATGGCTGTATGACCTCCAGCTGTCTTTACCTTTAAATGCAAACCACCTGGCGCGATATAGGCAACACCATTACGGATAATTTCGCCATGTTCGGCCTCCTTTACTGTAATCGCCGATAACGTATTAAGGCGATTTGCAAGCGAACGGGTAAATCCTGCTGGCATATGCTGAACGACTAAAATCGGTGCTTCTATATCACTTGGTAAACTAGTTAAAACTTTTTGCAACGCTCTTGGACCACCTGTCGATGTTCCAATAACCACTACTTTTTTCATAGGTTTCATCCATTTATCTGAAAAACCTATCTTTTGTACTACTTTCTCTTTTTCTTCGCTTGGTTCCATTTTACTATAAGAAGATTGTGAAGGAATAGTCTTTTTTCCTTCATTAGAGAGATTTATTAATGTTTTTCGCTTTACATTGCTTGCCAAAATTATTTTTTCTATTAATTCCTGCTTTACTTTATATAAATCTAGAGAAATAGAACCAGATGGCTTTGTAATAAAATCAATTGCACCTGCCTGCATTGCCTGAATGGTACTTTCCGCTCCCGCCTTCGTTATACTTGAAAGCATTAGAACTGGTACAGGATGCTCTGCCATCATTCTCTTTAAAGCACTTAGTCCATCTAATACTGGCATCTCAACATCAAGAGTTACCACATCAGGAGCTAATTCCTTGACTTTTTTAATGCCATCCTCGCCATTTCTAGCGGTGCCAATAACGGTTATTCTCGTGTCTTCAGAAAGAAAATCAGTAATTAGCTTCCGCATAAATGCAGAATCGTCAATAACGAGAACCTTTATTTTCTCCACTTTAATCCCCAACTACCTTTCAAACAAAAACCTTTTTAATTTTGACACAAAAGAGTGTCTATTAACTAGATGAGATTCTGTAAACTGTTGTTTACCATATCTATCGGCAATTTCACGCAAAGCTTTAGATGCTTCTGATTTTTCATTAAAAAAGACGAAAGGAATTTGTTTTCTGACAGCCTGTGCAACATTTGTATCATCTGGAATATAGCCTAGGTTAATAAGATCTCGATGTAAAAATTGTTTCACTACTTGACGAAGCTTTTGGAGTGTCTCCACTCCATCTTTTTTCGTTATCGTACGATTAACGACAAGATACAATGGAAGTGTATTGTTCCTCGTATGAATGAATTTCATCGCTGCATAAGCATCTGTTATCGATGTCGGTTCCGGCGTAGTGATGACAATACAATCATCAACAGATAATATGAATTTTAAGGAATCCGTACTGATTCCTGCTCCCATATCAAGGAGGATATAATCATATTGGCTTAACAACATATGAAAATGCTGAAAGAAACTTTCAAGCTTCTCCTCCTCGATATTAACAAAATCACTAAGTCCAGAACCACCTGCAATATAATCTAGTCCCTCGAACCCCTTTGTAATAATATTCTCAAAGCCGATATTATTTCTAAAAAAATCAACGATTGTAAAACGAGATTGGGTTCCCATTAAAATATCAATATTGCCCATTCCTATATCCATGTCAATTAACAATGTACGGTAGCCCCGTTTTTGTAACGTGAGGGCAAAATTAAGAGAAAAATTTGATTTCCCAACCCCACCTTTTCCACTTATAATGGCTAATGTTTTGTGATTGGACTGATTTTTACGATTTGTATTCAATTGCTCGATTTTTTTTCTTAAGATTGAAGCCTGATCTGTCATCCTTAATCTACCTCAATTATTTTATTTACCAGCTCTATTGGCGTTGCTTGGATAATATCGTCAGGAACATTCTGCCCTGTCGTAATATAGGCAACACCCTTTTTGCATGAAACGATTAAATTGATCATTGCTCCATAAGAAGACGTTTCGTCTAATTTTGTAAAAATAAATGAGTCGATTTCAATTGCTGAAAATTGTTGATATATCTCTTCTAAGTCTTTCTGCTTTGCCGTCAACGATAGAACAAGCAATGTTTCCATTTCTCTTTTATAATCGACAACTTGCATCAAATCTTCAACATATTTTTTATTTCGAAAATTTCTTCCTGCTGTATCAATTAAAATAATATCGCAATTTTCTAATTTCCTTGTTGCGTTTTCAAAATCTTCCATCGAATAGCAAACCTCAAGGGGAACATCCAAAATAGTTGCATATGTTTTAAGCTGTTCAATCGCTCCAATCCTGTATGTATCTGTCGTAATAAAGCCTACCGTTTTTTGTTGCTTTAAAATTATATTTGCTGCTATTTTTGCTAAAGTTGTTGTCTTTCCTACACCGGTAGGACCAATTACATTAATATATTTTTTGGATAAAGAGATTTCTCCAAAGGAATAGGAGGAAATTTCCGTTAATAGAAGCTGTTGTGCCCATTTAAAAACATCAGGTTCTTGTACATTTTCCCCTGCTGCATACCATTTAGCCACAAGTTCTTTAACCAATCTGTCTTTAATGGATTTTTCTATTTCATGTTTTGCTAATTGGTGCACTACTTTTTTTATAGGAGTAGGGATGGAGAAGGAGACATTGCTACTTAAGTCTCCAAATGCTTGTACATGTTGATTAATTTCATCAAGTTGCTTTACGATATCCGGATAATCAGCACTCCCTTTCCCATTCACTGACTGATCTATACTAGGTTGATCAAAAGATTTTGTGTTAGGTGGTTGTTCTTTTATTAATATTGGATGCCGCACCTCGTTCTTCTTCATTTGTTTATATTGAGGAACGGGCACATCCGAAACACTTGGATCAATTGCTGCAAGGACTTCTATGTTTCTTTTTTTAAAAAGGCCTAAGAAGCCTCCTGTATAAATCACTTTAGAATGAAGAATAACGGCATCATTTCCTAATTCAGCTCGAATTCTTTTCATAGCTTCCGGCATATCACGTGCTATATATTTTTGTATTTTCATTCGATATTCACAACTCCCACACTTTGAACTTCCACATTTGCTTCTAATTCATTGTACGATAATACTGGAACTTGTGGAAAATAGCGTTCTGTCAATTGTCTTACATACATACGAACAGCTGGTGAGCATAAAAGAATCGGTAGCTGTTCCATGACAGACAGTTGCTCAATTTGTCCTGCGATGCTTTCTAAAATGGACTGAGAAACACTTGGATCAAGTGCCAAAAAGTTTCCATGTTCTGTTTGTTGTATATTATCCACTATTAGTTTTTCCACTTTTCCTGATAAAGTTACAACTTTTAGGGAATCATTTTGATTTGAATATTGATTGGTTATTTGACGAGCTAATGATTGTCTTACATACTCAACAAGTAAATCTGTATCAGATGTCATCTTCCCAAAGTCTGCTAATGTTTCAAAAATCACTGGCAAATTGCGGATAGAAACATTTTCTTTTAACAATTTTGCGAGAACCTTTTGGATTTCTCCTATAGATAACGGACTAGGTGTCACTTCTTCAATTAAGATTGGGTAGCTTTCCTTCACATGATCCACTAATTGTTTTGTCTCTTGTCTGCCTAATAATTCATAAGCATTTGCCTTAATAACCTCCGTAATATGGGTCGATACGACAGATGGCGGATCTACTACTGTATATCCAAATATTTCTGCTTGTTCCTTTGTGCTTTCTGTAATCCATTTAGCTGGTAGCCCAAAGGATGGCTCAATAGTATCAATACCTTCTATAGCATCATCATCCATCCCTGGACTCATTGCTAAATAATGATCCAACAATAGCTCTCCGCGCGCTCTCTCATTCCCTTTTATTTTTAACCGATATTCATTTGGCTGTAATTGAATATTATCTCTTATACGGACAACAGGTATTACCAGTCCTAATTCTATTGCTAGTTGTCTCCTAATCATAACAACTCGATCTAACAGGTCTCCACCTTGATTAGCATCTGCAAGCGGAATCAGTCCATATCCAAACTCAAATTCAATTGGATCCACATTTAATAAACTAACGACACTTTCTGGACTCTTCAACTCATCTGTCTGTATTTCTTCCTCCATCTCTTGCATCTGCTCCAAATCAGGCTTTGGCTTTATCGACAAGTAATAGGCACCAAAGATAAGAAGTCCTGCAATAGGAATGGTTAAAAAGTCATCTATCGGTGTAAATAATCCTAAGAGAAAAATGGTTCCGCCAGCAACATACAGCATTTTCGGATAAGCCATTAGCTGTGATGTAATATCAGAACCTAGGTTACCTTCAGAAGCAGCTCTTGTTACCACAATACCTGTTGCAGTAGAAATTAATAATGCAGGTATTTGGCTGACAATTCCGTCCCCTACTGAAAGTAAAGAAAAGTGCTGGGCAGCATCTGCGGTTGCCATTCCAAGCTGGGTCATTCCAATTACAATTCCAAAAATCAGGTTGATAAAAACAATAATAATACCAGCAATGGCATCCCCTTTAACGAATTTACTGGCACCATCCATAGAACCGTAAAAATCTGCTTCTCTACTTACTTTTTCTCGACGCTGTCTTGCTTCTTGCTCGGAAATAATTCCAGCATTTAAATCAGCATCAATACTCATTTGCTTCCCTGGCATAGCATCTAATGTAAAACGAGCTGCGACTTCTGATACACGCTCTGAACCTTTCGTAATAACTACAAATTGAATGATAACCAGAATTAAAAAGACCACTAACCCAACAACAATATTTCCGCCAATAACAAAGGTTCCAAAGGTATGTACTACCCCACCTGCATCCCCTGTAGATAAAATGGATCTAGTAGTGGATACATTAAGCCCTAGTCGAAAAAGGGTTGTTAATAGCAAAAGCGAAGGGAAAATAGAGAATTCGAGAGCTTCACTCATATTCATAGTTAATAATAGGATGAGTAGCGCCAATGTAATATTAAGTAAGATAAGAACACTTAATAACCACGTTGGAAATGGAATAATTAACATTGCAATAATGAGAATTACTCCTATCACTACGATTAAGTCTTTCCTTGCCATTTCTTCCGCTCCTTAAAAACGCACATTTGATTCCTTATTATTTACAATAATTCATTTACTAATAATTCTCGCATTATTTATCTCTCGTCTGGTAGACAATAGCAAGAATTTCCGCAACTGCTTTATAAAATTCTTCAGGCACTAAATCTCCTATCTCTACTTGATTATACATAGCTCGTGCTAATGGACGATTTTCTACCATCACAACATTATTTTCTTTTGCCACTAGCTTTATTTTTTGTGCAATAAAATCTACTCCCTTGGCAACAACATAGGGTGCATCATACTTTTCCTCATCATATTTTAAACAAATTGCATAATGAGTGGGATTAGTAATGACTACATCTGCAGAAGGCACATCCTGCATCATTCGGTGCATCGCCATTTCTCTTTGCTTTTGTTTTATTTTTGACTTTAATAATGGGTCCCCCTCCATGTTTTTATATTCATCTTTAATGTCTTGCTTTGACATCCGAATATTTTTTTCATAGTCATATCGTTGATACATATAGTCCATTAGCGATATGACTAACAGTGCAACGGACGCATAAAGTCCCATTTGCACGGTCAATTTAGCAATTGTCACTGCAATAGAACCGATTGATTTATGGGAAAGAATAAGGATTTCATCCATTTTTCCCCATAGAACAGAAAAAACAACGATGCCGATTACCGTAATTTTAAGCAAAGACTTTAAGAGCTCAACAATAGAGCGAAGGGAAAACATTCTCTTAAATCCTGACAGAGGATTTATTTTTTCTAATTTCAATTTAATTGCTTCGGGCGAGAACAAAACACCAACTTGCATATAATTAGCTACGATGCCCCCAACAAGGGCTGCAATTAAAATAGGGCTTAATAGAAGTGCAGCTTCCTTCACAATATCTAAAAACAAGGCCTGCATAGAATTTACAGAAGTGTTAATGTTCGTAAAATCACTAAAAGTAAAAGTGAGAATGGACATTAATCCATCTAAAAGATATCCACCTGTGAAGCTTAATACACCAAATACAACTAAAAGAACAAGTGCTGTATTAACGTCCTGACTTTTTGCAACTTGTCCTTTTTTTCTAGTATCTTGTCTTTTCTTAGGAGTAGCTTTTTCTGTTTTTTCTCCTGCAAAGTACTGTAGATTCACTCGTAGGAGTTTCATTTATCCACCACCTCCTAATATGTTCATTATTCCCCTCATTGTTGTTAAAATGGACGAGAATAAATGAGAGACGGAAGACATGAGTACCCCTATAACAATAAAGAGAATGACTAAGCCTGCAATTAGTTTAATGGGAACCCCAACAACAAAGATATTTAATTGTGGAACGGTTCTTGCGACAATTCCTAATCCCACATCAACAAGAAAGATGCTCCCGACAATAGGAATGGACATTTGAAAGGCAATTACAAACATTAAACTGAATGTTTTAAGGAGAAATTCTGCCAAATTCCCATCACCAAAATGAATCCAAGCCTGGTCTAGCGGTATATATTGATAGCTATAAAAAATTCCATCTAATAACAAATGGTGACCATTAGATGCTAACAAAAAGAACATAGCAATAATGGTTAAATATTGACCAGTAAGTGGACTTTGCGTACCTGTTTGGGGATCTATGACATTTGCAATAGCAAATCCCATTTGAAAATCTATAAAACCACCTGCGATTTGAATGGCAGCAAACAACATATAGGCAACAAATCCAATTAGTATCCCTACCATGGCTTCTTTCATAATAAGAAAGTAGTAGGTTGAATCAATTGCTAGTGTTGGCACATCCATTCCCCAAAACATAATTAAAGATAAAAAAAAGCCTAAACCTACTTTAAAAGATGTAGGAATCGTCCGATAAGAAAATATAGGCAACATTAAAAAGAACGAAGTAACCCGAACGACGATAAGTAAAAATGCTGGAAAATTTGATAAAAGTTCATCCATCATCTTTCTAACCAATAAACCTTGTTAGATTCGAAAATATATCTTTCGTATAGGAAAGCATGTGACTTAACATCCATGATCCAAAGAAAACAAGCCCAACAAGAACAGCTACGATTTTTGGTACAAAGGCCAAAGTCTGTTCTTGAATTTGTGTTGTAGCTTGAAAAATACTGATTATTAGTCCAACTGCTAAAGCAATAATTAACAATGGACCACTGACAATTAAAACGGTAAGTATACCTTTCTCAGCAATGGAAATAACCATTTCCTGTGACATTTTTTCACCTTCTTAAAAACTTTCTAACAGTGATTTTACAACTAGATACCAACCATCTACCATAATGAAAAGTAGAATTTTAAACGGCAAGGAAATCATAACAGGTGGTAACATCATCATCCCCATAGACATCAGAATACTTGCAACAACCATATCAATGACTAAAAATGGGATAAAAATCATAAATCCTATTTGAAAGGCTGTTTTTAATTCACTAATTGCAAAAGCAGGAACCATTGTAGTTAAAGGAATATCTTCAATTGATTCAGGAGCTTCTGCATTCGAATAGTTTAAAAACAGCGCTAAGTCTTTCTGACGCGTGTGCTTACTCATAAATTCTTTAAAGGGTAATGCTGCGTTATCATATGCTTCCTCTAATGTAATTTCTTCATTAAATAAAGGGGTCAGTGCTTTATCGTTTACTTCCTGAAAAGTTGGAGCCATAATAAAAAATGTTAAAAACAAAGCTAACCCAACAATTACTTGATTAGGAGGCATTTGCTGTGTTGCAAGCGCCGTTCTGACAAAGGAAAGAACAATCACTATTCTCGTAAAACTAGTTAGTAAAATGATGATACTAGGTGCTAAAGAAAGGACGGTTAATAATAATAACAATTGAACAGAAGTTGAAACATTTCCTGGATCATTGTTACTAAACAACTGCATAAACTCATTCATTTTTTTCAGACGTTCCTTTCTTTTTCTTCTCCAGTACATCCATCTTTTCCTTACGTTCTCTCGATATTCGCTCTAGTTCTTTTGACAAACGCATAGTAAAAGACTCTTTTGGCTTCGATGTAGAATGACCGGAAGCTACTATCTTCTTCACCTTTGTCACAATATCGCTTGGTTGTACTAGCTGATCTAATTTCCGATTATATTCTTCTAAAATTTCTTTATACTCTTGTTCATCATCAATCTCTTTAATTAATTGAATACTATCTCCAACACCTACTATTAGTAATCGATTCCCTACTTTTATTAATTGAATGGATCGATTGGAACCTAAGCCAGTACCACCAATATTTTCAATAATTTGCGCGTTCTTATAACCATGATTTCTTTTATTGATAAATCGCAGAATAAAATACATTAAAAAAATGACAAATATGGTTGCAAAGATCATCTTAATAAAATCCCAAATGGTAACACCAATGGAACCTGATTCCTCTCTATCTGATTCATCTAGCAGTAATTCAGACTGATCCGATGTTTGATCTTCAGCATTCGTACTTTCTTCTGTTGTATCTTTATTTGCATCTTCTTGCTTTTTGTTCTCTTCTGATTTTTCATTATGTAAAATATCATATACACTTTTATCAATTTGTTCTGCATAGGCTTTCGTTCCAAAGCCTAGCAGAACAATGATGAGTAGTGAACAACGAATTAATAAATATACTTTATTCACATTCGGCACCCTCTATTTTCATTTTTAGCCTAATGTTTTACTGATTGCTTCTAATACACGATCTGCTTGAAATGGCTTAACAATAAAATCCTTCGCACCCGCCTGTATTGCATCAATAACCATCGCTTGTTGTCCCATTGCTGAACACATAATAACTTTCGCATTTGGGTTTAGCTTTTTAATTTCTTTTAAAGCTGTAATCCCATCCATTTCTGGCATGGTAATGTCCATTGTTACTAAATCTGGTTGTGTTTCCTTAAATTTTTCAATTGCTTGCATACCATCTGCAGCTTCTCCAACAATTTCATATCCATTCTTTGATAGAATATCCTTGATCATCATTCGCATAAATGCTGCGTCATCAACAATTAGTATTTTTTGTGCCATTTTCCTCAATACCCCCAAAATTATTTTAAATTCTTTAATCGATCCTTTTGACTAACAATATCGGTTACACGAACACCGAAATTCTCATCAATTACCACTACTTCCCCTTGTGCTACCAAACGATTATTTACAAGAATATCCACTGGTTCTCCGGCTAACTTGTCTAACTCAATAATGGAACCTGAGGACAGCTCTAATATTTCTCTAACGGATCTTTTTGTTCTTCCAAGCTCAACCGTTACTTGTAAAGGTATATCTAACAACATATCTAGATTTTTTGTTTCTGTCGTCATTTGTGGTTGCATTTCAAAGCTAGAAAACCCTGCAGGCTGCACATTGGGTGGCGGACCTTGTGTATTAGAACCTGAGCCAAAATATTGTTGCTGATGATTCACGTTGTTCTGATTAGCATTTGTATTGGCATAATTGACCTGATTATTATTATTAGGCATTTCGTTAGATACTTGCTGATTATTACTTTGTACACGTGACTCTTGCATCGGTTCTTTTGGCTCATATACTGAATTATAATCGACTTTGGGAATATTTGAAACGCCTTCTTCTTTAATATCTGGATTTAATAATCCTTCTACTAAATCTTTCGCAAAAGAAAGCTGTAATAATTGCATGATTTTAGAATCTATTAAATTTCCTATCCTGATGCGGAAGGAAATTTTCGCAAAAATATCTTCATCCGGAATCGTATCCGTTCCTTCTCCATGATTTATATCTAAAATATCAATACTAGGAGGCGATATATCGACTTTTTTGCTAAAAATGGTGGACATGGATGTAGCTGCAGAACCCATCATTTGGTTCATTGCTTCTTGAACAGCACTTAACTGGATTTCATCTAACATATCCTTACTAGCATTAAGCCCATCTCCACCAAGCATTAAGTCAGCAATAACAGCAGCATCCGCTTGTTCAATAACAAGTAAATTCATACCAGTAAATCCTTCTGTATAATTGACTCTAATCCCCACATAGGGCTGCGGAAATTCGTCTGATAACATATTTTTTGAGATTACACTAACACTTGGTGTTGTAATATCGACTTTTTGGTTTAATAATGTAGATAAAGCTGTTGCCGAGCTACCGAAGGATATATTTCCAATTTCCCCCAACGTATCTTTTTCTATATCAGATAAGTACTTTTCTACATCCATCTCTGAACTTTCGTTTGTTACAGTATCTCCCCTTAAGAGAGCATCAATTTCATCTTGTGATAGCATATCCTTACTCACCATCTTCCTTCCCCTCCTCTAAAGTTCCTAAAATCTGAACGGCCATTTTTTTATTTACTTTTCCTGGTTGTCCAATAAATTTAGGGATATCTCCAACTTTAATAATTAAGGGTTGTTGTATCGTTTGATTCATTTCAATTACATCACCAATATCCAACATTAAAAAATCTTGGATAGAAATATCAGATGTACCTAATTCAGCTACTAATGGCACAATCGACTGCTGAATATTCTCTTCAAGACGAGATGTAAATTCAGGCAATCTTTCCTTTTTCTCTGCCTGCATCCAATAATGTCCGGATAGCTTTGGCATGATAGGCTCAAGCACCACATGGGGAATACATATATTAATCATTCCACTCGTTTCACCAATCGTAGTACTTAACGAAATAACTACTACTGTTTCATTTGGAGAAACCATTTGTAAAAACTGTGGATTTACTTCAAACTCTGCAAGGCTAGGTTCAATTTCTATAAGATCTTCCATTGCCTCCCTAAAGTGATCAAAGGCACTTTCAAAAGTATTTGACATTATTTTTGTTTCAATTTCTGTCAAATTTTCGACTTTATTGATACTGCTGCCTCTCCCACCCATCATTCGATCCATCATAGCATAGGCTATATTAGGATTCACTTCCATCAGGATTCTTCCCTCTAGTGGTGGAACATCGAACACATTTAAAATGGTCATTTTAGGAATCGAGCGAATGAACTCTTCATATGGAATTTGATCTGCTGATGTAACTGTAATTTGCACATATGTTCTTAATTGTGCAGAGAAAAAGGTAGTTAATAATCTAGCATAATTTTCATGGATCCTTGTTAAACTTCGAATCTGATCCTTCGAGAATCTTAATGCTCTTTTAAAATCATAGACCTTAACCTTTTTTTCCTGCTGCTCTTTCTTCAATTCATCTGCATCCATCTCACCAGAGGATAGTGCAGAAAGAAGGGCATCTATTTCATTTTGGGATAAAATATCAGCTGACAAAATTACTCACCTCCATCTTTTTCTCTTTTATTTTATTGGAGTAGAGAGTTTACAATATAAACTTGGACTACCTTGCCTTCTTGCATCAGTTCGTTAATCTTATCCTTGAGATCGTTCTCTAATTGAATTTGTCCTTTTTTTCCTTTTAAGTCTTCTGTAGTTTTCTCAGATAGCTCTTGAATAATAATATTTTTCACTTGGAAGTCCCGTTTTTCTAGTTCTTCCTTCGCCTTCTTACTATCTGTCTGAATCGTAAAGGATATTCTAATGAAATTATCGGATGCTAAGTTCGTCGTAATTTCTTCCATTTCAACAGAGGATTCCAAGATTTCTTCAATCGAAGGTTCTTTGTCCTTCTCATCGCCAGTGAATTTCCAAATATAAATGAATGCTCCAGCTCCGGCTAGTGTTATGACTAGTAATAAAACAAGCATTGTAATAATAACTTTATTATTCTTCATCGTCCTTCTCTCCCACATGTGGTAATCCGAAGAGGTTCACCTTTTGAAAAAAATGATTCATTTTCTCTAAAACTTCCTCTTCCCTTTCTTTAACAACAAATTTATTTCCATTTGTTAAAGTAATAGTTGTATCAGGAAAGGATTCGACTGTTTCAATAAATAAAGCATTTAATAAAAACTTTTTCCCGTTTAGTCGAGTTAAATGTATCATTTTTTATATGCGAGGCTAACCTAACGGAAAGCCTCTTCCCCTCCAATTAAAATTATCGTTTTAAGTTAACTAGTTCTTGAAGAATTTCATCAGAAGTTGTAATAATTTTAGTGTTTGCTTGAAATCCTCTTTGAGAAACAATCATATCTGTGAATTCTTCTGATAGGTCAACGTTCGACATTTCAAGGAATCCACTGTTAATGGAACCTGTTCCAGCAACACCAGATGTTACAAGTCCACCAGTAGCTAAATCACCTGAGTTATTAGAAGCTTGATATAAATTTGCTCCAGATTTCGTTAAACCTTCTGGGTTTGCTACTTTCGCCATGACAATTTGTCCAGCTTCTTGAGTCTCACCATTTTCATCAACATAACTGATTTTTCCATCTGCAGATATACTATAACTTTGTGCAGTTTCAGGAATTTTTGTTCCCGATGTAGTATTTTCCCCAGCTCTCTCTACTGTTGTATCTGTATTACCATCTTCATCTGTAGTAACTGTAACATCGGTAATTCCATTTTCTACTTGTAACACCATACCATTTGTCGCCACAATATTACGATCTCCATCCAAGTAGAAATTACCAGCTCTTGTATAGTAATCTGTAGTAGAGCCTGGTGATCTTAATACAAAATAACCATCTCCTGAAATAGCTAAGTCTAATATTCTACCCGTTGTCTGCATGCTACCTTGAGTATGCAATGTATCGACAGAAGCAATTTGTGCACCTAGCCCAACCTGTTTTGCATTAATCCCCCCTGTTGTTGCTGACGGTGCAGTTGCAGATGCTGTTGTTTGACTTATTAAATCACTAAACGTCACACGACCTTTTTTAAATCCATACGTATTTACGTTTGCGATATTATTACCAGTAACATCTAATTTTGTTTGAAAGTTTTTCATTCCACTGATTCCTGAATATAATGAACGTAACATGTATAATTATCTCCCTTCGAATGAACTGCCTCTATCACTCAGCAGCTTTTGGCCTCCATTTTTGGTCCAGCCTTTTTTTAATTCATAATGATTGTTCCATTTATATTAGTGAAAATTTGATCTGTCGCTTCGTCACGATCCATTGCTGTAATTACCGTATTGTTTTTTGCGCTTACGATTAATGCGGCATTATTTAAAAGTACGAGTGATTCTTTTATTCCCATTTTCTTTGCTTGGGTAACTTTTTCTTCTATCGCCTTCCATTTGGCATCATCTATTTCAATCCCCCGTTGCTGAAGTCTCTCGTTTGCATGTTTACTAATATTCAGCGTATTTAAGGATGAAATGGACTGATGGAAATGAGTCGAAAACGATGTGAGATTTTGTGCTTTATGCACAGTTGACTTGGATTTAATCGCCTCAATACCATTTTTAATAGCAGCTTGTGATTTTATGGAGGGATAAATAGGCTTATCCATCTAATCACTTCCTATTCAATTTTTGTAATTTGTCCTGAGGTAATTTGGCTCCCCGCCTCATCATCTAATGTTAGTAGTATTTGTCCATTTTTTAAAGATACAGACTGAACTTTGCTACTCACTTCTTCCTTATTTTCATTGGAATAAGAAACCGTTTTTCCAATTAACTGGCTTGCTAGTACTAGATTGTTTTCTGAAGAGCTTGAACTCATGCTCGATATATTTGCTGGAGTAACTTGTGTTCCATCTTCTAGTGTAAATACGACGCTATCTTCTGTATAAGCAATGGAGCTTACTTTTCCTACTCCAGAAGTTGTCGTACTGTTCCCTTCGTCATCGGTTTCTACCTTGCTCCAATTCACATCTTGCCCCATAAATTGTCCATAAGAAATTAAATTGGACTGTGTTTGCAGGGAAATTAAGTTTG
The DNA here is from genome assembly GCF_001076885.1 of Bacillus sp. 522_BSPC. Lineage (GTDB taxonomy): Bacteria > Bacillota > Bacilli > Bacillales > Cytobacillaceae > Niallia > Niallia hominis. Next base: position 29,966 of record NZ_JVDT01000084.1, on the reverse strand, counting down.
TCATAGATGTATTCAAATTTTGCATTTGTTCTAAGCTTGAGAATTGAGCCATCTGTGCGATAAACTCTTTATCATCCATCGGACTAGTTGGGTCTTGGTTTTGCAATTGAGTAATCAAAATTTTCAAGAAATCATCTTTTCCTAAAGACGAACTGCCAGTAGAATTATTTGATTTCTGATAGTCTGATAAATAAAGAGAAGAATCATTAATTGTATTTGCCATCTTTTACTTGCTCCTCTATATTTCCATATTTAATAGTTCATCAAAAAAAGAAGATTTTCGATTTTTCTCCTCTTCATCAGCATCTTTCTTCTCTCTTTGTGATTGAGATTGTTGCTGTTCTTGTTGCTGCTGTTGCTCTTTTTGCAGTTTCTCCTGTGGTGGAGTAGAGACAACGATGTCCAGTTTATCCACTTGCAAATTTTGTGCAGTAAATCCATGCTTTAAGCTAGTAAGCTGTTTATCTAAAGCTTCTTTTGCCTCAGCATTTGTGGTAATAATTCTAGCTATCATATTGCCCTCATTTTGCGTAATTTCGATTCGAATTGATCCTAAATGATCTGGCGCAAGACGAATGGAGAGCTTTTGCATATCGCCGACTTTTGTAAACGTACTATTTGCTAATAGTTTAGTAAACTGTTCCTCGACATCTTTTGGCTGTGCCATTTTCCCTGTGTCTGTTAACAATACAAACGGATGTTGTTTTATATAGGAATTTTGCATAGATGGAAGCACATTCGTGTTTGCATCTTCCTGACTTACTTCAACTGCTTCCTTCATTCCTACATATGGTAAGATTATGTCTCCTGTTTTTCGTAAGGAGCTTACCATTATCGGATTCATGACTTTTTGAACAACTGTTGCACTCTTTCCTTCTGGTTGTTTATCTAGCTTGGATAGAATAGAAGAAATAATCGATTTAAGCTCCGTTGTTGCTTCTGTAAGGCGATTATCTCCTTGAAAAAGATTCGATTGGGTTGATTGCAAAGTATCGATCTTTTGCTTCGTTGTATTTGCTTCTTTTCCAACCGCATTTCTAGTTTCTAACAATACACGATTTTGTATTGCTAACAGCTTTGAATCCATAGTCGAAAATCTTTTTACGTTTTCCCCATTTTCCTTACTAGCCATTAATTCTGCTTCGTTAAAGGATGTTGCTGTTTCTTCTGAATTGGAATCAAGCAAACTATTTTTTATAGATTGGCTGTTTTCTTTTTGATTTTCTAATCCATTATTTGGATTAATTGCGATCCACAAAGGATTATCTTTCGTCCTATCTATCACTGTATTAGGAGTTGGAGCTTTCGAAATCATTTCACCAGTGCTCTCAGCTGCTATCGTTGTTTCCTTAACTAGAGATTCTACTGCATTATTTACTTTGGATACGCTATTTTGATTATTTTGATCAGTTGGTAGGATTAATCCCTCTTGATATCCTTCTGCATAATCTTGTTTTCCATTCATTTGAACTAGATGATTTCCTTCATGCGCATGATTTGTATCTGTATTCTTCACTCGAGGGTTAATATTCGCTTGATCAACCATTTGTTTATTCATACGACCACTTGGCTGTTCAGTAGGGCTAAAATTCCTAATATCTTCATTTTTCCCAATTGAATTCTCAGAAACATTTGTCTCAGACTTATGTTCAAGTTTCTTCACAGATGATTGTAATATTTCTGATGTTGGAGCTTCTATCTCCACTTCAAGCTTCTCAGGATTTGAAAACATAAAACTACTTGGATCAGCTTCACTCAAAATAGCATCCGTATCTTCTTGTTTCACTTCTATTGCTTGCTCTTTATCTGCTTTTTGCACGGTGATTTTTGTGGAAGACAGCTTATTATATCCAACGATAAAATTATTTTCATTGGTAAATGAATATCCTGCTTTAAGATTAGTATCCTTTTCCACATTTTTTTTCGTTGATTCATTTGATTCGATGAATTTGGTTATAGAAACGATTAACCCCTGTAAATCTTGTACCGTTTCCGAAATTTTTTCATTAACCGAAATATCAGGCAGATTATTCGCTGTATGCTCAAGCTGTTTTAAATCCGAAAGTAAAACCGGTAATTCTGTTTGATTAAACATATCTGGGGCAATCTTCGTATTCGTTTCGTTCTTTAAAACCTGAGTGATTTTGCTTTCTAGATTAGCAAATGTATTTGTTAAAATGGAATCCAGATTCGATACATCTAAATCAAGCGTTTCTTCCCTATCCGAAAAAGAATGATAAGTGGTAACTAAATGTTTCAGATTTAATGAAAGCTGATCATCTTCTGTCGAAAAGCTTACTGCTTCTGCCTCCAATTTATCTTCCCTATTTGACATAAGGCTTACATCCGCTGAACTAGATAGTATGTCTAATAGCTGATTTATGCCCTCTTTTGCTTGTCCGTCCTTTTGACTGGACTCATTTTGTGGAGGTCTTGTTTTTAGGGCATTTAACATTAACATAAACTGTCCATCTATTTTTTCGCTTGGTATTCCTTGACTACCACTTGCTAATTCCATTTTTCTCAATGAATTAATCATTCCTAGCTGCAATTTTTCACCCCCTTTCAAGTCGAAAACCTTTTACTTAAGGATTTACCGTTGTATTAGCGGCTAAAAGCTCCGTATATTTTGAAGCAATGGATGGTTCCATTTTCTCTAATATCGACGCAAGTTTTGCTGGTTTAAGCTCTGCCAAAATTTTCAATGCTTCGCTTTCACTCATTTCTGACAAGATGGCCGCAGCATTTTTAGGCGACATTGTATCATATGTCTTCACAATTTCAGCAACTGCCTTTTTTGTTTCTTCTTGAGCAGACTGAAGAGAAGTTAGCTCACTCTGTAATTTTTCTTTTTCCGAATTGACAGATTGAATTCTATTTTCACTGTTTTCTAACTGGGACTCTAACGATTTTATTTGCTCTTCCCGTTCTTCCAGCTTTGTTTGTAAGGAGACAATCGTATTTTTATTATTTTCTAGCAATTTATCCGTCGACTTTTTTTCTTCATTTAGAAAAGGAATCGTATTTAGTAACTCTTTTCCCTTTTCTGCAATATCTGCTCCCGAATACATGAGCAATAACACAAGGACAATGACTGCAAACAGGCTTGGAATGATAGCAACCATAAGAAAACGCTGGAAAAAATTAAATGGCTTCTTTTTTTCTTCCCATGAGTTTTCCATTTAACCACCCACCTTTTCATGTTGCATATATTGTTGAAGCGAAATATCGTCCATTTGTTTTGCCTCTTCTGCTTTTTCTAACGCTAAATAATTGGAATGATCTTTTTCTTTTATCTTCACAAATTTTTTGACTTCGATATTTTTTTCTAGCATTTTTTCTTGAAAATAAACCATCGAATTTCGTGCATTTTGCACCATTTTTTGTGCATGTTCGATAGTTTTTGTTAAATTGCCCACAAATTGCTGGTGATGTCTAATTTCTTGAACAGATAAACCTGTCGCCATTTTGTCAGCTTGATATGCTTCTAGCTCTTCTTTTCTTTTTAATAGCTCATACAGTTTTTCAGCAGCCTCTTCAAATCTAGTTACTGATTGATTATAAGCCGAGCTAGCTTCTTCTTTTTCTCTTTCTCGAATAGTTAAGATTTTTTCAAATTTAAATTGATAACTCATCTTTTATCCCTCAGTTCCAATTAAAGTTAATAAGGAATGGAGGCTTTCCTCAATTGAAACCTTCTCATCTGTAGCCTGCTTTATATAAGATAGAATACTTGGATACAATCGAATTGCCGTATCGATTTCTTTAGAAGAACCTTTCTTATAAGCACCTATATTGATTAAATCTTCGGAATTCATATAGGTACTAAGAAGCTCCCGCAATCGCTCTGCAGCTTTCACATGTTCTTTGGGCACTATATGATTCATTACCCGACTAACACTCTTCAGGACATTGACGGCTGGATATTGTCCTTTATTCGCAAGCGCCCGATCTAAGACATAATGCCCATCCAAGATTCCACGCACCGTATCTGCGATTGGTTCATTCATATCATCCCCATCAACTAATACGGTATAAAAGGCTGTTATACTACCATATTCATTTGTCCCTGTTCGTTCTAAAAGCTTAGGCAGTATCGCAAATACAGAAGGGGTATACCCTTTCGTAGTTGGTGGTTCTCCAATAGCTAGACCGACTTCCCGTTGTGCCATTGCTACCCGTGTAACAGAATCCATCATCAGCATGACGTTTAACCCCTTATCTCGAAAATACTCTGCAATGGCTGTAGCTGTATAAGCACCCTTTATTCTCATTAGTGCTGGCTGATCAGATGTCGCAACGACAACAATCGACCTTTTTAAACCTTCTGGTCCTAAATCACGTTCAATAAATTCACGTACTTCTCTTCCACGTTCTCCAATTAAAGCAATAACATTCAAATCTGCTTTTGTATTTCGTGCAATCATTCCCAATAACGTACTTTTTCCGACACCACTACCTGCAAAAATCCCAAGTCTTTGGCCAGTTCCGACCGTTAGTAGCCCATCAATTAATCGAACACCCACTTCCATCGATTGAGATATAGGTGGTCTTGTCATTGGGTTAGGGGGCTCCTGATCAATTGGAACAGACTTTAACCCTTTTGGCAGCAACGAACCATCTAAAGGCACTCCTAATGCATCAACAGCCATTCCGATTAATCCTGGTCCAACCTTTATTTCTAATGGCTCAGAAGAAGCTTCAACTAGGCACCCTGGTGAAATATCATTAACTGTTGTGTATGGCATCAAAATAATATTTTCATCATTAAATCCGACCACTTCTGCTTTAATGATCCGTTTATGCTTTGTGCCAATATGAATATTGCAAACATCCCCAATCGAGCTTTCTGGACCTTGTGACTCTATCATTAATCCGACTACTTTTTTCACACGACCATATTGCTTATAAGAGTCAATGGACGAAATGGTGCTTAATAAAGCCTGTGCTTTCATCCTTCCTCACTCTCCAATATTTCAAGTAGTGTTTCTTTAATCATGAGTAATTGTGTATCTACACTAGCATCCAAACGACCAGTTGCTGTTTCAATGATACAGCCATTTTCCTCCATTGATTCATCCGGAAAAATAAATAGACTAGGCTTTATCGGAAATAATTGGAGCAGCTCCTCTTTTTCTGCTACTACCATTTCGTAATGGATAGGGTTAACATGTAATTGTATTTCTCTTTGTTTTCTTACTTCTTTTAAGGCATGCTGGACAAGAGGAATGAAATGTTGCTCGTCTTCCTTTATCTTGTTGTTCATTATTTTCCCTGCCACTTCAATAGCTAGCTCTAAAATAGTGCTTTCAGCAGATTGTAGATACTTTTCATAATCTGTCTTGGATGCTATTACAGTATCCTTCGCTTGTTGGATATAACTATATGCTTCCTTGTATCCAGCGTTTTTACCTGTCTCAAATCCTGCCTGATAGCCGTCTTGCTTCGCGTTTTCTATTAATTGTGCTTTTTCTAATTCCCAATTTTGCCTTTCTTCTGAAAGCTGAAGACTTATTTGTTCAGCTTCAGCTAAGGCGAGTCTCTTTATTTCTTCTGCTTCTTTCTGTGCAGTAGCTATTATGTTGTTATATTCCGTTTGTGTTACTTCCCTTGATTGTTCAAAGTCAGAATCGAAGGTATCTATATACTTAATTGAAATTAGTTTCTCTTTCTTAGCATCAGGATTGGAATATCTTGACTTAATTAACCTAGACAATGATATCATCTCCTCCGCCGCGGGCAACTACAATTTCTCCAGCATCCTCAAGTCGTCTAATAACTGCAACAATTCTTGATTGTGCTTCTTCTACATCCTTTAAGCGAACTGGCCCCATAAATTCCATTTCTTCTTTAAAGGATTCAGCCATTCTTGTCGACATATTGCTATAGACAATCTCTTTCACTTCATCTCCAGAAACTTTAAGAGCAAGCATAAGATCTTCATTTTCACAATCACGAATAATTCTTTGGATTGCTCTGTTATCCAATGTAACAATATCCTCAAAGACAAACATTCTCTTCTTAATTTCTTCTGCTAATTCTGGATCTTGAATTTCAAGCGCGTCTAAAATCGTCCGTTCTGTTGCTCTGTCTACTCCATTTAGCACTTCAACGACAGCTTCAATGCCACCCGTTTGTGTATAGTCTTGTGTAACAGTGCTAGATAGCTTTCTTTCTAAAACTTGTTCCACTTCATTAATTATTTCTGGTGAAGTACTATCCATTACCGCAATTCTTCTGGCAATATCTGCTTGTACTTCCTGTGGCAGTTCAGATAGAATTTGCCCTGCTTGCGTTGGATCCAAATACGATAAGATAAGAGCAATTGTCTGTGGATGTTCATTTTGAATAAAATTTAATATTTGGCTCGGATCGGCTTTTCTCGCAAAATCAAAAGGTCTTACTTGGAGAGAAGAAGTTAATCTGTTTAAGATGATAGACGCTTGTTCTTCTCCAAGAGCCTTCTCCAACACCGTTTTTGCATATCCAATACCGCCTTGAGAAATATAATCTTGAGCAAGTGCAATATTATGAAATTCTTCTAACACCGTTTCTTTAGAAGTATTCTCCACTTTTCTAACTCCTGATATCTCAAGTGATAATCGTTCAATTTCATCCTCACTTAAATGTTTATAAACCGAAGCTGCAACATCAGGACCTAATGATATAAGGAGAATGGCTGCCTTTTGCTTGCCGGATAATTCATTTGATTCTTTTCTTGCCATTTAACAACACTCCTTAATCTTCTGTTATCCATGTACGTAGTAATTTTGCAAATTCCTCTGGTTTTTCTTTTGCCATTTTTTCAAGCTGCTTTCTTCTGATTGACCCCTCATTTTCTTGTTCTTCATTGATATCCTTAACAGGAGTAACTGGTTGAATAATTTCTTCCACATCTTCTTGTTTCTTTTTCTTTCTTGCATTCATAAATAAGAAGATTAATAGAATAATAATCGCAAGCAATGCTCCTCCAACAGCATAAATCCACCAAGGAATCGATGTTTGTACTACTTCTGTTGCTTGTATTTTTCCATTGAACGGCTGAACGGACACAGCAATCTTGCTTTGGATATCTTCATCTGTAAGTTCTCCACCAGTTGACGTTTTATCAATAGATGTACGAACAATCGTCCCTAAAATATTGGAAATATCATCAATGCTTTCCTGTGGTAAGGAAGTAGTATCATTAGCATCAGGTGGTTCTACCATGACTTGTATACCTAAATCACGAATTTTATATGGACTTTCAACAATTTGTTTTTTTATACGATTTACTTCACTATTTACGGTTTGTTCAACTTTTTCATAGTCCCCATTACCGGATCCTGTTTCTGAATTATAAGTTGTTGTATCTGTCTCGTCTTCTGCCTGGACAACTCCGCCATTAGCAGCATTTTCACCTGTATATGTTTCCGTAATATTTTGAGCGCTTATTTCAATCCCTGCCATATTTTCTTCATCAACAGGCGTTACTAGGTTTTCTTCTCTGTTTTCTTGGGTAAAGTCAATATCAGCAGTAACAGATACAACGACCTTATCTTGCCCCATTAACGTCCCTAGCATGGTTTGTACTTGTCTTTGAATATCACGTTCAATTTGTTTTTTCACATTATTTTGCGCGGTAAAAGTATCTGTGGCAGAATTATTCGAAGAATTTAAGTCAAAATACTCAAAGGTTTGGTTAGTAATGACGATATTATCTGTAGGAAGGTTTGGTACACTTTTGGACACGAGTGTATATAACCCTTTTATTTGATTTTCTGAGAAGTTATAGCCTGGTTTTGTATTTAACACGATAGAGGCTGTAGCTTCTCCTCCTTGATCAGAAACGAATACACTTTCTTCTGGTAAAGTGATAACAACATTCGCGTCATTAATCCCATCCACACCTTTTATTAGGTTTGCGATTTCTGTCTGGAGGGCATCTAATTTTAATACATTAAATTCATTATCTGTCATTCCAAAGCTTGCGTTTTCGCTAAAAAAGGAGTAGTCTATGCTACCTGACTGCGGTATTCCTTCTGCTGCAAGTTCAACTTTCAATGTATCTACTACTTCTTCTGGAACACTAATAACCGTACCCCCATTAGAAATTTCAGAAGTTATACCTCTACTATCAAGACTCTCTTTGATTGCTCCTGTTTCTGAAGGTGTTAAATTACTGTAAAGTGGCACTAGTGTTACTCTCGTAAAAAAATAAACTGAAAATATAACAACTAGAAGAAGCAAAAGTCCACTACTTGTTATCACAGTCTTTTGCTTTTTCGAACGACTTTGCCAATACTCTTTTAAAGGATTAAATATTTTATTTAGATTCTCTTTCATTCTCTTCCCCCGGCTACCGTAATTTTGTTTAGGTAATAACCGCCCATCTTTTTATGTCATCAGTTTTCTCATGAGTGTTTCTTTTTCAACGAAGCCCATTAATCGCATGGACACTTGCTTTTTACGGAGAGGAAGGGAGTTACCTCTTATCCTCCAACTTCGTTTATTGAAAACATTCTTACTATTACACTGACATTCGCATTATTTCCTGATAAGCTTCTACTGCTTTATTACGTATTTCCATTGTAGCTTGCATCGTGATGCTAGCCTTTTGAGATGCGATCATTACTTGAGATAAATCGACGTTTTCTCCTCTTGCTAGCTTATTTGTTAGCGCATCTGATTCATTTTGTGCCTGGTTCACACTGTTAATGGATTCTTTTAAAAAGGACGCAAAGTTTTTTTGTGTATTTGCAACAGATGTTTTATTAGTAGTTGCTGTATTTGTTAATGGAAATGCAGAAGATACTGCAGAAAAATTTAAAGGTTCCATTTCATTACTCCTATTCGTTTTTATTTACCAATTTCTAATGTTTTCATTAACATACTCTTAGAAGCATTTAAAACAGTGACATTGGCTTCATATGACCTAGAGGCACTCATTAAATCAACCATTTCCCGCAAAGGATCTACATTCGGCATACTTACATACCCATTTTCATCTGCATCTGGATTTTCCGGATCATAAACCATCTCAAATGGTGTTTCGTCCTCTACAATTTTAGATACCTTAACTCCTGAACCTGTATCTGAGCTTGTTCCTCTTGCAGCATTCAAATGGGAAGCAAACGAACCTTCTTGCTCTTGAAAAACAACTTGTTTTCGTTTGTATGGCTCCCACTCTCCATCTACTAATTTACCTCTTGTTGTATCTACATTTGCCATATTGGAAGATATAACATCCATTCTTAACCGTTGAGCAGTTAAAGCAGAGGCAGTAGTGTTTATACTATTAAAAATAGTCATGTTTACTTCCCTCCTCTAATTACATTTTCAAGCGAACTAAATTTCCCACTAATTCGATCAATTAACGCATTGTAATATATTTGGTTTGTCGCAAGGTCTGTCATTTCTTTATCCATATCTACACTATTACCGCTGTTATTATAAGTAACTCCACTTTTGGAAACGACTGTTGTTGAAGCATTGTTAGCGGAAAAAGACATATGCTTACTATTTGTGACATTTGCATTCATAGCACTAGATAACGAATCTTTAAAAGTCACTGTCTTCGCTTTATAGTTTGGTGTATCTACATTTGCTATATTTTGTGCTATAACCTTTTGTTTTTGATTAGAATAATTTATTGCATTTTCTAAGGTTGTTATTGTATTAGAAAAAAGATTCAATTTTTTACACCTCGAGAAACGAATTTTGAGAAAATTGTTGAATTTTGTTTTTTTGTGACGTTTTTTTTACATGATAGATTTAATTTTAATGAATTTGCAATAATATGTCTATGGAAAAGAGGATAATTTTAATGATGCTTTTTACCTATTTTAGTTCATAATTGACATAATTATTCCTAAAAACGGGTATGAGTTGGTGTTTTTCGAACCTTTACCGTTACTATTTTCATGGTTATTAGTTACTAATCGATATGATTAATTGGCTACGTAGACAAATATACATGTTGCTACTCTGTAATGTAAATGAAAAATAATTGGAAAATCCGCAGTTTTTGTCGAACGATAGCTAATAGTATAATCGAACCAACATGTTAATCTTTCTTCCTGCTCATATAACGCAAAAAAACCTTTCCAATGATTTGAAAAGGTTTTTTATCGTCATCTGTTTTATTAATGAATATTCAATAGATACTTTTTATTTATTTGTTTTTAATTTCTCAAGCTCTAATAAGAACTTGTCATTTAGCACTTTAATATAAGTACCTTTCATTCCTAAAGAACGCGACTCAATAACGCCAGCACTTTCTAATTTACGCAATGCATTTACAATCACAGATCTTGTAATACCAACACGGTCTGCAATTTTAGAAGCTACTAATAAACCTTCGTTACCATTTAACTCTTCAAAAATATGCTCGATTGCTTCTAATTCACTATAAGATAAAGAGCTGATCGCCATTTGAACAACAGCTTTGCTTCTTGCTTCTTCTTCGATTTCTTCTGCTTTTTCACGAAGAATTTCCATTCCAACTACTGTAGCACCATATTCTGCAAGAATTAAATCATCATCATGGAATTGTTCTTGTAATCTTGCAAGAATTAATGTTCCAAGTCTTTCGCCACCACCGATAATAGGTACAATGGTAGTAAGACCTTTCGCAAATAATTCTTTATTCTCAACTGGGAAAGCAGTATACTCACTTTCGATTTCTAAATTACTTGAAGTTGTTTGAATGTTAAACAAGCTATTTGTATATTCCTCTGGGAATTGGCGATCTTCAAGCATCTTTTTCATGCGATCATTTTCAATTTGCTGATTAACTGCAAACCCTAGTAATTTCCCTCTTCTGCTCACAACGAAAATATTTGCTTCGATAACGTCACTTAACGTTTCAGACATTTCCTTAAAGTTTACTGGCTTACCTGCAGCTCTTTGCAGCATTGCGTTTATTTTTCTTGTTTTCGTTAATAAATCCATTTCATATTCCTCCTGTTAACTCAAACCAACACTTGAAATAATCTATGTCTACTTATACCGTTACCTTTTCAGGAGTATATTTTAGTTCTACAAAATTATAGTATAAATTGACTTAAATCTTTATTTCTTGAGATGGCTCCTAACTTCTCCTCCACATACTTCGGAGTAATCGTTATTTTTTCCATTGTTATTTCTGGTGCTTCGAAAGACAAGTCTTCTAATAGTTTTTCTAGAATTGTATGAAGTCTACGCGCACCGATATTATCTGTATTTTGATTTACTTCATAAGCTACTTCAGCTATCTTACGAATAGCTTCGTCAGAAAATTCAATTTCTATACCTTCTGTTTGCAATAATGCTTGATATTGCTTAATCAATGCATTGTCTGGCTCCACAAGTATACGATAGAAATCATCTACTGTTAGTTTCGTAAGCTCAACACGAATCGGAAATCTTCCTTGTAATTCTGGGATTAAATCAGATGGCTTAGACATATGGAAAGCACCTGCAGCAATAAATAAGACATGATCCGTTTTAACCGAACCGTATTTTGTTACGACTGTCGATCCTTCCACTACAGGTAAAATGTCTCGCTGCACACCTTCTCTTGAAACATCCGCTGAAGAACTGCCATTTGACTTGCTAGCAATCTTATCGATTTCATCGATAAAGATTATACCCATTTGTTCTGCACGAACGAGAGCATCCTGTGTAACCTCGTCCATATCGATTAGTTTTTGCGCTTCTTCGTTTGTTAAAACGCTTCTTGCTTCTCTAACCGTTAATTTGCGCTTTTTCTTTTTCTTCGGCATAAAACTACTTAAGGCATCCTGCATATTCATTCCCATTTGCTCTATGCCAGAACCTTGAAGCATATCAAACATAGAAGGCTGTTGTTCTTCTACTTCTACCGTTACTACTTCGTCTTCTAGTTCGCCTAAGGCAAGCTTTTCTTTTACTATCTTTCTTTTTTCTGACTTACTAGTTTCTTCCACAGTTGACTCTTCTTCGTCTGTATCTGTAGCTCCACCGCCAAAAAGCATTTCCAAAGGATTCTTGTAGTTCGAGGTTTTCTTTGCAGCAGAAGGAACCAATAATTCAACAAGTCGATTATTTGCAGCAACTTCTGCTCTCTCTCTAACTTGAAACATCTTTTCTTCTTTCACTAAGCGTACAGATGTTTCAACAAGATCACGAACCATTGATTCTACATCACGTCCGACATAACCTACTTCCGTAAACTTAGTTGCTTCTACTTTAACAAATGGCGCGTTAACAATCTTAGCAATCCTTCTTGCTATTTCTGTTTTGCCGACACCAGTTGGCCCCATCATTAAAATATTTTTTGGATTGATTTCATCTCTAAGCTTTTCATCCAGCAAGCTTCTGCGAAAACGGTTTCTTAAAGCAACAGCAACTGCTTTTTTGGCATCCTTTTGTCCAACAATATATTGATCAAGGCGCTCTACTATTTGACGAGGTGTTAAACTAGCACTTTTTTGCATATTAAAAATCCTCCCCTATAATTCTTCCACGATGATATTATTATTTGTATACACACAAATTTCACCAGCAATCTTTAGAGCAGCCTTCGCAATGTCGTATGCAGAAAGATTATCTCCAGAATAAGTTTTGAGCGCTCTACCTGCAGCAAGTGCATAGTTTCCGCCAGAACCAATTGCAAGTATACCATCATCTGGTTCAATTACTTCGCCTGTTCCAGATACTAATAATAGGTCTGTTTCATTCATAACGATCAGCATCGCTTCCAGTTTTCTAAGAACTTTATCACTGCGCCATAGCTTCGCAAGCTCCACCGATGCACGCTGTAAGTTCCCATTAAACTCATCTAATTTCCCTTCAAATAGTTCGAAAAGGGTAAAGGCATCCGCAACTGATCCCGCAAATCCTGCAATTACTTTCCCGTTAAAAAGCTTTCTTACCTTCCGGGCAGTGTGTTTCATCACAACAGCATTCCCTAGTGTAACCTGACCATCACCGGACATTGCTGACTTCCCTTTATGTTTTACCGCAAAAATAGTTGTTGCATGAAATTGTGGCATTTCAGACATGTTACTTCCTCCTTATCCAAATGACTATGCCCTAGGATGATAAGACATATATGTCTTTTTTAAATACTCATTTGTTACATGAGTATATATTTGAGTTGATGTTAAAAATGCATGACCTAATAATTCTTGAACCGTTCTCATATCTGCACCATTTGCCAACAAATGAGTTGCAAATGAATGTCTCAATTTATGGGGATGAATTTTTCCCTGTGAGGATGAAGTATCCATCATTTTATTTAAGATATCACGAACTCCGTTATCTGTTAAAATTCCTCCGCGATAATTAACAAACAAATAAGAATGAGATGAATTATCTTTCATCAGTTTATTCCTACCAGTTTTTATGTACGCTTCAAGAGCTTGATGAGCAAAGCTACCAAATGGAACATAGCGCTCCTTTTGTCCTTTTCCCCTAACCAATACGGTAGAAACACTAAAATCAATATCGCTTAATTGAATTTTTGTACATTCTCCAACACGAATGCCTGTCGCATACAATAATTCAAGCAATGCTTTATTTCTTAGCCCAAGGGGTGTGTTTGTATCACATGATAAAAAGAGTTGCTGCAATTCTTCCTCATAGAAAAAATCAGGTAATCTCTTTTCCAGCTTAGGAATCGATACGGCAGAAAACGGATTATTGCCTACTTCCTTCTCCCTTAGCAAAAATCGATAAAAACTTCTCAAACTAGATATTTTCCGCGCAATCGTCTTTCTTGCTAATTGCTGTGAAAAAAGCTCTGTTAAGTATATTCTTACATCAGAAGGATTTACGTCATCTAACTTGTCTATTACTTGATCCTTCATAAAGCGAAAAAATTGGTCAATATCTTGCATATAAAATTCTATTGTATATGGTGAGTAATTTTTTTCAATCTGTAAATAGGTAATAAATGCCTGAACATGATTGTTTAATTCCTGTTTCATACCCTCACCTCACAATGGCTTCATCATATTATCATACTTTTTATCTACAAGCAATAAATTTACACATTTTTCACAAAGTTCCGAATTGTTTGTGACAATCCTTTCATTTCATGTTTATTTCTTCCTTTTCCCTTCGATTTGTAAAGCTAATCTTAAAATATAGGAACCATCCTTCTATTTAAAAGCAAGACATTTAAATAATCATGGAAAACACGAAAGACAATCGCAACTTTTATGAAGTCATTACTCATAGCATTTTACTATACGAATGAAAGAATGAAAAGTTTCTACTTCAAGAGAATAAATATTTTTTTATATAATCGAATTTCCACTACTTTTTCTTCCATATATATTATATTTAGGAAAATACACAAAAGATAATATGTTAGTAATTGACAAGAGAGTGAGCACATCACTCACCCTCGGAACCATTACTTTAATGTTATTTTCGAAGTAGATCGATTATCTTTATACGAAACCTCGTTAGCTTTGTGGCTCTTCTTTATAATCACAGTTTACGCACTGTACTTGAACCCCTTTTTTCAACTTCTTCTCTACTAACATGTTTTCGCATTTCGGACAAGGTCTTTGAAGTGGCTTATCCCATGAAATAAAATCACATTCCGGAAAACGATCGCAACCATAAAAGATTCTGCGCTTCTTACTTTTTCTTTCAATTATATTCCCTTCATGGCACTTCGGACATTTTACTCCAATATCCTTCACGATCGCTTTCGTATTTCTGCAATCCGGGAAATTGCTGCAAGCCATGAACTTTCCATATCGGCCCATTTTATAAACCATCGGATGTCCGCATTCTTCGCAATCCTCTCCTGCTGGTTCATCTTTTATTTCTATCGTCTGCATTTCTTGTTCAGCTACTTCTAATCTTTTCTCAAACGTTTGATAGAATTCATCAATTACTTTTACCCAATCGACTTTACCTGCCTCAATATTATCTAAATCTTGTTCCATATTGGCAGTAAATTCAATGTTTAATATTTCTGGGAAAAATTCCAAGATTAATTCTAAGACGATTTCTCCTAATTCAGTTGGAATAAATCGTTTATTATCAAGTGCTACATAACCCCGCTTTTGAATAGTATCAAGGGTTGGAGCAAATGTTGATGGTCTTCCTATACCTAATTCTTCTAGCGTTCTTACTAGTCTCGCTTCTGTATAACGTGGAGGTGGCTGGGTGAAATGCTGCTTTGTTTCAATATCTTTATTTAATACCGTGTCCCCTTCCTTTAAATCAGGAAGCTGGCGGTCTTTTTCATCAACGTTATCATCTGTGCCTTCCACATAAACTTTCATAAAGCCAGGGAACTTAATTTTTGAGCCGTTTGCACGGAATTTTACGTCGCCGTTTGATAGATCGACACTCATTGTATCCATTATAGCTGATGCCATTTGGCTAGCAATAAATCTTTCCCAAATCAACTTATATAACCGAAATTGATCTCGGGATAAAAATTCCTTTACCTTATTTGGCTCTCGACCAATGCTAGTTGGACGAACTGCTTCATGGGCATCTTGTACCTTTGCATTCTTTTTCTCTTTTTTCTTCTCGTCTCTTGTATATTCTTTCCCATAATTACTGTTTATAAATTCAAATGCTTCTCCTTGGGCAACCTCGGAAATTCTAGTTGAGTCGGTTCTCATATACGTAATTAAACCAACTGTTCCTTCTTTACCAAGATCTATTCCTTCATATAATTGCTGTGCTAACATCATTGTTTTCTTCGCACGGAAATTTAATTTACGGGCAGCTTCCTGTTGGAGAGATGATGTAGTAAATGGAACAGCGGGATTTCTCTTTCGTTCTTTTTTACTGACTTTATCTACTGTAAATTTATTATCTTTTAGTTGACTAGTTATTTTCTTAACATCTTCTTCTGAATGAAGTTCGATTTTCTCTCCATTTATTCCATAAAAGGATGCTTCAAAGTTATTTTTCCCTTTAATAAAGCTACCTTCAATAGACCAGTATTCTTCTGGTACAAATGCTTTGATTTCTCGCTCTCTTTCAATGATGAGACGTACAGCAACTGATTGTACTCTTCCTGCACTCAGTCCTTTTTTTACTTTTTTCCATAATAGCGGACTAATATTATATCCAACTAATCTGTCTAAAACCCTTCTTGCCTGCTGTGAATCCACTAAGTCCATATTAATCGCTCTTGGGTGCTTAAATGACTCTTTAATAGCGTCTTTTGTGATTTCATTGAAAACAACACGACAATCTGATTCAATGTCCACATTTAAGCTATTAGCTAAATGCCATGCAATTGCTTCCCCTTCGCGATCCGGGTCAGCTGCTAAATAAATTTTCTTCGCTTTTTTTGCTGCTGTTTTTAGATCCTTTAAAATAGGACCTTTTCCGCGGATTGTTATGTACTTTGGCTCAAATTGTTTTTCTATATCAACACCCATTTGACTTTTAGGTAAATCTCTAATATGTCCCATTGATGCTTTCACTTTAAATTTTTTTCCTAAATATCGTTCTATTGTCTTTGCTTTTGCTGGTGACTCAACGATTACTAAAAAATCTGACATCCACTGTCCTCCTTAAGAGGGATTTAAATATTCACTATTATTGTATACTATGTTTTGATTTGTCAAACATTCCGATAACTAGTAAACGTTTTCACTCTCTTTATTTATGTAAATTTTTCGGGTTAAATATCTATACGTTGCAAAATGTATAACAAATTTCTAAAAATAGCAATAGTTTTTTTTAAAGTTTCATGAATAATTCCTAATTTATGGAAAGATTATTTCTGCTTCTAATAGGGTTGCTTTCTAATTCCGCAGCTTGTGTCCACTTCACACAGTCTGCTCGAATGTACAAGTATTAACCGATAAAACAATTAAAATTTAAATAAAAAAAGATAATTCCTTAAATAATTTTATGTTTATAGCGTAACACTTTCCTTTCGCATTGAAAACTATTTTCATTTGCCTATTGTGATAATGATTATTTTTCAATTGATAAATAGAGATTAAAAACTATTTTTATATAAATAAATTAGAGGCTTTTACTTATTCTAAATGCTTCCATTCTTCTATTATATCATTCGCTACGAGTACGGGCTTTGCGCCTTGTTGGATCAATTCATTCGGGCCAACTGAATAGGGACTAAAGATATTTCCTGGTATAGCAAATACGTCTCGCCCTTCATTGACGGCAAAATTAGCGGTGATTAAGGAGCCACTTTTCTGCTTCGCTTCTACCACGAGGGTTCCGTTACTTAAGCCGCTAATAATGCGATTTCTCATTGGAAATTGCCATTTAAGTGGTTTTGTTAATGGGGGATATTCAGATAGCACGAGATGATCTTTCATCATTTCTCCGGCTAGCTCGCGGTTTTCTTTTGGATAAATATGAAAAAGGCCTCCCGCAATAACGCCAATTGTTTTACCCCCATGATCAATAGTAAGCTTATGGGCTATAGAATCTACCCCGTGGGCTAGACCACTTACTATGGTGATTTTCTCCTCTACTAGTTCTTTTAGAAGCTGTTGCATCACTTTCGTACTGTAGGTAGTAGCTAAACGGGAACCAACAATCGCTAGCTTTTTTTTCGATTGAAGCAAGGAAAGATCTCCTTTTGCATAAAGAACCCAAGGCGGCTGGTAGATTTCTTTTAGAAGGGGTGGATATAATGGATCAAAAAAAGGAATAGTGTGGATATGATTGTAACGATACTGGTTCATTAGCTCTTCCACATAATTCGAATGGATTGTTTCCACTATTTCCTTTTCAACATTAGGAGGTAACGAGGATAAAAAGGAAGGGATTTTATGCAACTGAAGAGTAGGATCTTCTTTCAGAAGACTCCCTATTATTTTCCAACTAATTCCTCGACAGTGATGTAGCTTAATTAATGTTTTGTTTACAATTTCCATCTTTTCTTCCTTTCACTTGTCTACTTTTTCACAAAAAATTAGCTAACATACAAAAGGAAGACGAAAAACACTTCATAAATAAGGAATTATCTTCCTTCATTATAAATAGTTTTTTGAATTATGCCTAGTATTCATTTTCACTGTTTGCATTTGTAAATCCGCAGATTACATATCTTCCTAACTAATCTTAAAAAAATATCACGAAAAAACCTAGCCTTATTTGCAAAATAAGACTAGATTTCTTTTTTATTTTGTAACTACTTCATGTGTTTTACATTTTTCGTATAAAGACTGCTCTTTTAATACCTCTATCAATGTAGCTCCCATATCAGATGGAGTTGGCGCTACTTTTATGCCACATTCTGATAGAACGCTAATTTTTTCGTCCGCCGTTCCTTTTCCACCTGAGATGATTGCACCAGCATGCCCCATTCGCTTACCTGGTGGTGCAGTGCGCCCGCCGATGAATCCTACTACCGGCTTCGTCATATTTGCTTTTACCCATCTTGCCGCTTCTTCTTCTGCAGTACCACCGATTTCTCCAATCATAATTACTGCATACGTATCTTCATCTTCATTAAATGCCTTTAGTGTATCAATAAAATCTGTTCCATTTACTGGATCTCCGCCAATTCCTACTGCAGTAGATTGGCCAATACCAGCCTGGGAAAGCTGATGAACAGCTTCATATGTTAAGGTACCTGAACGAGAAACAACCCCTACATGGCCCTTCTTATGGATATATCCTGGCATAATCCCAATCTTACATTCTTCAGGTGTAATTACCCCAGGACAGTTCGGACCTATTAATCTAGTCTTTTTCCCTTCCATATAGCGTTTTACTTTCACCATATCAAGAACAGGAATATGCTCTGTAATACAAATTACTAAATCAAGTTCTGCATCAACCGCTTCTAATATCGCATCTGCCGCAAATGGAGCTGGTACATAAATAACCGATGCATTTGCTTCCGTAACTTCTACAGCATCTTTCACGGTATTAAAAACAGGTACTCCTTCTACCGTTGTACCGCCTTTTCCTGGAGTTACGCCCCCAACGATCTTTGTACCATATTCAATCATTTGTGTTGTATGGAAAAGTGCTGTTGCACCAGTTATTCCTTGGACAAGGACCTTTGTATCTTTATTAATAAAAACACTCATGCTTAATTCCCTCCTTGTTCTACTAAGGTTACAATTTTCTCAGCACCATCAGCCATCGATTCTGCTGCTACAATATCCACACCTGATTCCCGAAGAATCTTTTTGCCTAAGTCTACGTTTGTTCCTTCTAGGCGAACAACAAGCGGCACATGAAGGCTGACCTGCTTTGCAGCTTCCACAATTCCTGTTGCGATAACATCACATTTCATAATGCCACCAAAAATATTAACAAAAATTCCCTTTACTTTTGAATCAGACAAAATGATTTTAAACGCTTCTGTTACTTTTTCTGCTGTTGCTCCGCCCCCAACATCTAAAAAGTTTGCCGGTTCTCCGCCATAATGCTTAACAATATCCATCGTTGCCATAGCAAGTCCAGCACCATTTACCATACAGCCAATATTTCCATTTAAGGCAATATAGCTTAGATCATATTTAGACGCTTCTAATTCTTTCTCGTTTTCTTCATCTAAATCTCTATATGCTACAATATCTTTATGTCTATAAAGGGCATTTGAATCAAAATTCAACTTTGCATCCAACGCCATAATATTTCCATCCTCTGTTAGCACAAGTGGATTAATTTCAGCAATCGAGCAGTCTTTGTCTACAAATACTTTATATAAACCAGTCATAAATGCAACTGCTTTATTTACTTGCTTGCTTGGGATATTAATTGCAAATGCAACCCGACGTGCTTGAAACGGAGTAAGACCAGTTACTGGATCAATAACTTCTTTGACAATTTTCTCTGGGTACTTCTCTGCGATTTCCTCAATTTCTGTACCACCCTCTTCAGAAGCCATTAATACGATTCGAGATGTTGCACGGTCCACGACAAATCCTATGTAATATTCCTTCTTGATCCTGCAGCCTTCTTCTATTAATAATCGTTTTACTAATTTTCCTTCTGGTCCTGTTTGATGGGTAACCAATGTGCTGCCCAATATATCTGATGCATAAGTCTGTACTTCTTCCAAACTTTTTGCAACCTTTACTCCACCAGCTTTCCCTCGACCACCTGCATGGATTTGTGCTTTCACTACCCATACATCACTGTTTAATGTTTCTGCAGCTCGCACTGCCTCTTCTACTGTAAAAGCTACTTTTCCTTTTGGTACTGAGACGCCTTTTAATTCTAAAATCTCTTTCCCCTGATATTCATGAATATTCAAGCTTCCACACCCCTTTGATTTCCCTTTTTTGTAAAATTGGAGACAACTGCATTAATACATCTTATAACGAATGAATGAAATTTATTTCATTCTTTTTTGTTTTCTCCTTTTGACATAATAATCGTTTTCACTGTAGTAATAGGCTTTCCTAAAAGCGATTTACGATTTATTTATCTATTTGGAAAAAACAAAAATATGGTCACGCTTTCATTTTAAATGAAAAAACCTTTCTTTGTCTATAAAAAAGGCTTTTATCTTTAAATATTTTACATTTAAAAATATTTTTTCTTCATTTTTTGCCTTTTGGAGCGTCTTTTTTCGTCGTTTCCTTCTCTAATGAATAAATATATGCAAACACTTCAGCAACTGCCATATATAAATCTTCTGGAATTTGTTCATTTATATTTAATTTACTTAGAAGTTCTACAAGCGAAGCATCTTCCTGAATCGGGATATTCTCTTTTTTCGCCCGTTCAAGTATTTGCTCAGCCACTAAGCCTTTCCCTTTTGCAATAACTGCAGGAGCTGAATGTTTATGCTTCTCATAGGTTAACGCTATCGCTTCTTTTCGTTTTAAAGGCCTAGGCTTGTTCATATTTTAAGATCCACTCCTTTGTAACCATTTACTCGCATTGCTTGCTGAGGACTCCACATAGGCCTGTCTTCTTTTGTCAAAGGTCTCACATGAACTGCCATCAGTTTATAATCAAGCTCCCTAAGCCTTTCTTTTAAAGACTCTTCCTTTTGTTTTATTATTGGCATTATTTCAGTTGCTTGATCATTAAGGATACTCATATTCATGATTCGGTTTTGGATATTTAAATCAATAACCGTATCCTTCATATGAGCAAGCTCTAAGTAAAAAAGGATGCGACAATAATTGCTATCCACTTTGCCATCTTCCGTTTTTCTGCCATTATACTGCATCGTTACATCCACCTGCTGGTTGAAAAAACGAAGGGGAATTTCTGTAACTAGCTGCATAATAGGACCAGTTTGCTGACTCATAAGCTGATAGCCTGTCATTTTATCGATCAGTTGTCCTGCTGTCTCTTTCACAGCTATTGGAACGTCTTTTCCCATTAACTCTAGTAGCATGGGCTTTAGCATTTCCTGATGAAAGGCTTGTTCGTCTTCCATCGGAGTTCGTTTTAATAATCCAGCTTCATACGAATAGCCCATTTTATGAATTATAGTTTTTATCGTATCTACCATACTATCTTTGGAAAAATTTTCTCCCTCTGTTAAACTAGAAAGCAAATTGTTTAAGATTGGTTCCTTCACTTTATGGGAAGAAAGCTGCTGTTGCAACTCCTCTATCAGGACACTAAATCCTTTATCTGATTGCAAGGATGAAAGACTTGAAAATACTTCTTTTGTTAGAGGCAGCTCTCTTTCAAGCATAAGGCCAATAATCGAAAGCTCTTGTTTTCCCAAAGAACTTGGCAGCCATTCCTTTATGTTTCCAATCGCTTCATTCGTAATTGGTAGATTATTAGATAGTAGATAATGGAGTAACAATCTATTGTCTTTTGTGTTAGGAAGATTTAGCTGTTGAAGCAATCCAGTCATATTTCCTTTTTCTTCTGGTACTTCATTTGCTTGGGTTAAAACTTTTAAAACTGGCTTATCATCCGTTATGGAAACTTGAAACCAATAACTTTGATCAACGGTTACGGGAATGGTTAGGTTGGCAAGCATTCTTTGCGATCCTATTTGTACCTCTGCCATTTGTTGAGGAAATAATTTTGTCAATTTTCCATATACTAGTTGTCCATCTCTTAATTCAAGGGCTTTGTTACCTAAACGATTTTCATGAAATAAATCATGTACAATATGGTTAATATTCATCTTATTCCTCCTTTCTTCCTTAACAAAAATACAACCATTCCATTAGCTATTTTATATTCTCCACCATCTCTTTGATAGGGGAAAAACTCTTGCGGTGATGAATCGTAATCCCACATTCCTTAAGAGCTACTAGATGCTCCTGTGTGCCATAGCCCATATTGCTCGCAAAATGATAATCAGGATACACTTCATGTAACTCTTTCATCATGCGATCTCTCGTTACTTTTGCAATAATGCTTGCCGCAGCAATTGAAACACTTTTACTATCCCCTTTAATAAGGGACTGGCTAGGGTATGGAGTGGTTAATTTCATTGCATCAATAAGTAAGTAATCTGGCGTTTGGGAAAGCTCATTAATCGCTTCTAACATTCCCTTTTTTGTTGCTTGATAAATATTAATTCGATCTATTTCTGTAGGTGAGATTACTCCCACCCCTATCGAAATTGCCTCATTTTTAATGACCTCATAAAATAATTCTCTTTTTTTCTCTGACAATTTCTTTGAATCGTCGATACCAGGTAAGTAAAAACCTTCCGGAAGGATAACGGCCGCTGTGACAACAGGTCCAGCAAGCGGTCCTCTGCCTACTTCATCAATGCCTGCAATATATGTATATCCCTTGCTTCTTATTTCTATTTCATAACGATTCATCTTGACGAAATGGTCATGAAGCTTCTGTTCCTTTACGATACGCTTCTCCCATGCTTCTAGAAGCTTCTGAGCCCCTTTTCTCTCGTCCTTTCGTAATTCAAGGATAAAAGGGTCATTAACTTCCTTTATCCCTTCTAGCGTCTCTTTTATTTCTTTCATCGTTGCTAATTTCATTTTTTACACCTCGATATTTATATCGGTTTATGGATGATTTTATTTATTTTAATCTGTTCGGTATGCTTTTACTTCGCTTCCGAAAATGTTGGCCGTTATTTTTCCATTTCAGACACAAAATTTCTTCTCTCCTTATAACTATGAAAATTAGAAATTTATCTCCTACTCTTTACATAGAAAAGAGAAGTGTCTGATTTTAGCCACTTCTCTTTGAGAGCTTTTTACATATCTTCTGTTTTTTCAAATGTCAAAGGTCCAAATTTTTCACTTCTGATATCACGGATTATTAATTCTGTCACTTTATCATAGTCAATCATACCGCCGCCTGATAATGCTCCTCTAAATGTGCCGATTTTATCAAACAGTTCAACCGTATCCTCTGGAATCGTATCTAAATCATATCTTTCTTTTAAACGTTCTGGATATTCTTTTTCCAAAAAGCGTAGTCCAAAGATAGCAATATCTTGTAAATTTAAAATAGTATCTTTAATTGCTCCCGTTAAAGCAAGCTTTAATCCAACTTCTTGGTCTTCAAATTTCGGCCATAATATTCCTGGTGTATCTAATAGCTCCATTTCTTTGCCTACTTTAATCCATTGCTGTGCTTTCGTTACACCTGGTGTATTTCCTGTTTTGGCAATGTTTTTTTTCGCCAATCGATTAATCAGGGTAGATTTACCTGCATTCGGAATTCCGACAATCATTGCTCGAATTGCTCGTGGTCTAATTCCTTTTGCTTTCATGCGATCAAATTTTTCCGCCAAAACTACTTTTGCTAAAGCAGTAATTTCCTTCATTCCTACCCCTGCGTGTGAATTAATCGCAAGCGCTTGTATACCTTGCTTTTTGAAGTAGTTTATCCATTCTTTTGTACGTTCTTTATCTGCCATATCTGCTTTGTTCAATAACACAATTCTCGGTTTATGCTGGATGATTTCATCAATCATGGGATTTCGAGATGATTGAGGAATTCTCGCATCCACTAATTCAAATATAATATCTACCAGCTTTAATTTTTCCGTTACCTGTCTTCTGGCTTTCGCCATATGCCCCGGGAACCATTGTATAGTCATCTTGCACCTCTATTTCTTCCACTTACATTATTCTACTATTTTTAAATCGGAAATCGGCCAATATACAACACTTGTACTGCCAATTATTTTATCATAGCCAATTGTACCAATATGGCGGCTATCTTTGCTATTTCTGCGGTTGTCACCCATTACAAATAACTCATCCTCTGGTACGGTTGCAGTGAAATCCTCCGTTAGTAGTCCATTTAGCCCTTCCTTATTATGTTCCAAGTAGGGCTCTTCATAAGCTTGTCCATTGACATATAACACATCATCTCGATACTCAATCGTATCTCCCGGCAAGCCAATTACTCTTTTTATATAATCTTTGCCTTCTGGCGCGTGAAAAACAATAATATCAAAACGCTTTGGTTCACTTACTTTATAGTTTATTTTATTTACAATCATTCGATCTTGGTCAAGCAATGTTGACTGCATAGACTCTCCATCTACTACAATGGGAGCAAATAAAAAATATCGAATGACAAAGGCGAGTAAAACAGCGATAATTAATGCTTTACTCCATTCCCATACTTCATTTTTCTTCTTCTTTTCAGTTGCCATACCTTTCACCAATCCTTAACTGAACAATATAGGTAGTTATTTATGTATGATTGAACGCTTCACTAACATGATATATTTTAGCGGAATTTCTGGATGAAGTAAAATTGGAAAGTAAGATATAAAAAAGAACTTGTTACAAGAACAAGCTCTTTTTTGGTAACAATTATCGAATTTCTTTAATACGAGCTTTTTTACCACGTAGGTTACGTAGGTAGTAAAGTTTCGCACGGCGTACTTTACCGCGACGGATAACTTCTAGCTTCGCAATTTTAGGTGTGTGAACAGGGAATGTACGCTCAACGCCAACTCCGTAAGAAACTTTACGTACTGTAAAAGTTTCGCTGATACCACCACCACGACGCTTAATTACAACACCTTCAAATAACTGAATACGTTCACGAGTACCCTCAACAACTTTCACGTGTACACGTACAGTGTCACCAGGACGGAACGAAGGAAGATCAGAACGAAGTTGTTCTTTTGTAATTTCTTCTATTAATTTTTGCATCGTTTTCAACTCCTTCCAACAGACGCTCTTGCACTCATAATGGAGACCACTTGCAGCGGAACATCGTTATAAGACTCTTCACAGAAATCCATCTGTTTAAGTCACAAGTGTTATCTTAACATAAAACTATAATAACAGCAATATTTTTTCTAAAAATAATAGAACTTTGCTATTTTTAATATAATTGTATTATGTTAACTTGGATGATGTTGCTTTTTTAACTCATTTACAAGCTTTTTCTGCTTCTCTGTCAGCGGATAATTATCTAGTAAATCCGGACGTCTTTCAACCGTTCTTCGGAAAGATTCCCTTTCTCTCCATTCATCTATATGAGCATGATTTCCAGATAACAGTGTATCCGGAACCTTCATACCACGAAAATCAGCTGGTCGAGTGTAATGAGGATGCTCCAACAAACCAGTGCTAAACGAATCATTTACATGGGATGCTTCTTTCCCCAGTACACCTGGCAATAGCCGTACAACACTGTCAATGACAACCATTGCGCCCAATTCACCGCCAGTTAGGACATAGTCACCAATGGAGATTTCATCTGTTACCAAATGCTCTCTGATTCTTTCATCATATCCTTCGTAATGACCACAAATGAAGATTAAATGCTCCTCTTTGGCCAGTTCTTCCGCTTTTGCTTGCGTGTATCTTTCTCCCTGAGGACACATTAGAATGACACGAGGCTTGGTTCCTTCCTTTTTTGCTGTTAATGCACCAACAGCGTCAAATATCGGCTGGGGCTTTAATACCATTCCAGCACCTCCTCCGTACGGATAATCATCAACGGTTTGATGCTTATTATCAGCGTAATCGCGAAAATTCACGACATTGTACGCAGCTTTTTCGCCTTCTTCTGCCTTCTTTAAAATAGAACGATGAAGAACCCCTTCGAACATCTCTGGAAATAATGTAAGTACATCAATCTTCATTAAGAAAACAGCCCTTCCATTGGCTCTATTACAACTAGTTTTTCTTGCACATCTACTTTCATCACTACTTCTTCGATATATGGAATCAAGATTTCATTTTTATCTTGGCCTCTCACAACCCACACATCATTCGCTCCCGGTGTTAAGATTTCCGTAATTTCTCCAAGCTCTTCCCCTTCTACGGTTACCACTTTACAACCGATAATTTCATGAAAATAATACTCATTTTCTGCAAGTTCTCCAAGAAAGCTCTCTGGCACCTTTAAAAGGCCGCCCTTCATAAATTCCACATCATTCACATTTTCATAGCCTTCAAATGTAAGCAGATTGAAGTTCTTATGTTCTCGATGGCCTTTAATTTTCAATTCAAGCGGATTCGCTTTATCTGTCTGAAAAAAATAAATCGTATTCCCAATTTTGTAGCGTTCTTCTGGAAAATCAGTACGAGAAATAACACGAATTTCTCCTCTTATCCCATGTGTATTGACAACTTTACCAACATTAAACCATTTCTCCATTGCATTCACCTCTATCGAATATCAACCACTGTTCCATCTTTTACAATAATTGACTTATTTGTATTTTCCCAAGACTGCCCCACCTGAACATCAACAACAGCCATTACTTCTTGCTCCTTGATTTCTGTCCCTAATGGTAGTATATGTAATTGATTTAATTGGAACTCTATCGTTTTTTGTTTCTCTAATTTATTTGTAACTTCCTTTCGAAAAAAACGTTTAATTTCCGAACCAGAAGGGTGATTTTTCAATTGTTTTCTTTCTTCAAAATAAAGCTGTTGTACTTCT
Source organism: Bacillus sp. 522_BSPC (assembly GCF_001076885.1). GTDB lineage: Bacteria > Bacillota > Bacilli > Bacillales > Cytobacillaceae > Niallia > Niallia hominis. The sequence goes on along the minus strand of NZ_JVDT01000084.1, from coordinate 3,215 downwards.
TTTTCTAGTTGCTCTATTTCTTGCCGATATCGTTCAGAAATGGACTTTCGCGTTTTCTCTGTTAAAACTTGTTTTACTGTTACAGACTGAAGAATCTTCATATACTTCCTCCTAACAGATGACAACCTTTGTACATACCACTAACAAGGTAACATATATTGCATTTTTCGTCTAAATACAAGTAAATTATCAATCATTTTACCAACACTACAGCTACTTCTGAAGAAATGCTAGCACTTAAGTTTACTATATCAGCCAATGTAACATGTTTATCAGCCAAAATAATCATTTATCAGCCAAATCTCCATCGATATCAGCCAAAGAAGCGCACTAATCAGCCAAACGCATATTTCTCCTAAAAAACAAAGGAAGGAGGGTTCCCCCTCCTTCCTTTTCATTTAATCTCTAATATCAACAATAATTTTCTTTTGTTGTAATGATCCTGCTGCATAAACAATCGTTCGAATGGCTCTCGCTACTCGCCCTTGCTTCCCTATTACCTTTCCTATGTCATTCTCGTTGACAGAAAGCAAGTAAGTGATACGATTATCCTCTTCTGTTACAGTTACGGCAACTTCCTCTGGAAAATCAACAAGGGGCTTAACAATCGTTTCTATAAGCTCTTTCATTGCATCAAAAATTATTTAGCGTTTTTGATATTGTGGAATTTTTCCATAATACCTTGGTTAGAGAATAGGTTACGTACTGTATCAGATGGTTTTGCACCATTTTGTAACCATTGTAGAGCTTTATCTTCGTTGATTTCCACGATAGCTGGGTTTGCTACCGGATTGTAAGTTCCTACTGTTTCAATGAAACGTCCATCACGTGGTGAACGAGAATCTGCTACTACGATACGATAAAAAGGAGATTTTTTTGCTCCCATTCTTTTTAAACGAATTTTTACTGCCATTTAATATTGCACCTCCGAATAGTTTCACACAAGATAGTATATTATCAGATACTCCAACACTTTGTAAAGTGTTTTTTCTTGTCAGTGTTAAAAATCTTTATTTACGCCCTCTAACAGTCTGTTTTCGCCCAATTTCAATGGACAAACGAAGCCAATTTTATATAAAAAACTGTCGTTAGAACGGGTTGAAAGGTAATTTTAATTTACCTTTTTTCTTGCCCTTTTGACCCATATTGGTCATTTGCTTCATCATTTTTCTCATGTCATCAAACTGTTTTAAAAGTCGATTTACTTCCGGAACGGTTCTACCGCTTCCTTTTGCAATACGCTTTCTTCTGCCAGAATTGATGATCTCTGGATGTTCTTTTTCTTGCTTAGTCATGGACTTAATGATTGCCTCTACATGTGCAATTTGCTTTTCGTCCACTTTCATATTGTTTAAGCCTTTGATTTTGTTCGCACCTGGCATCATTTTAATTAATTCGTCAAGTGGTCCCATGCTTTTCACCTGGCTTAAGGAATCAAGAAAATCGTCAAAGGTAAATGAATCTGATTTCATTTTCTTTTCTAATTCTCTCGCCTTTTCTTCATCCACGTTTATTTGCGCTTTTTCGATTAAGCTAAGCACATCACCCATTCCTAGGATTCTAGAAGCCATTCTCTCAGGATGGAATGTTTCAAGCGCGTCCATTTTTTCTCCCAAACCAACAAATTTAATTGGTGTGTTTGTAACAGAACGTATGGAAAGCGCAGCACCCCCACGTGTATCACCATCAAGCTTTGTTAAGACAACTCCCGTTAATCCTAACTGCTCGTTAAAGCTTCCGGCTACATTGACAGCATCTTGCCCTGTCATTGCATCGACAACAAGTAATATTTCTTCTGGGTTTGCAAGTTCTTTGATTTGCTTTAATTCATCCATTAGGGCTTCATCTACATGAAGACGACCTGCTGTATCAATTAATACATAATCATGATGATCTTCTTTCGCTTTTTCAATCGCTTGCTTTGCAATTTCAACAGGACTAACTTGGTCTCCTAGTGAAAAAACTGGAAAATCAAGCTGTTTTCCTAATGTTTGCAATTGCTTAATCGCAGCAGGACGATAAATATCTGCAGCTACTAATAGTGGATTACGATTATGTTTTTTACGCAGTAAATTTGCAAGCTTACCAGTGGTGGTTGTTTTCCCCGCCCCTTGAAGTCCGACCATCATAATGACAGTTGGAGGACGTTTACTCACACCAATTTTGCTTTCTTCTCCACCCATTAATTCCGTAAGCTCTTCTTTTACTACTTTAATAACTTGTTGTCCAGGAGTTAAGCTTTTTAGCACTTCCTGTCCAACTGCACGTTCACTTACTTTTTTGACAAAGTCTTTTACCACTTTAAAGTTTACGTCTGCCTCAAGAAGCGCAAGACGTACTTCACGCATCATTTCTTTTACATCCGCTTCATTTACTTTCCCTTTTCCACGGATTTTTTGCATCGTGTTCTGCAGTCGGTCAGCTAAACCTTCAAATGCCATACGTCAGCCTCCTTAATCTAATTTCTCTAGTTCCTCTACTGCCTCTCGCAACGCAGATATAGATAAGGTATCATGTTCTAGCATTTTTTTCATCTTTTCAAAAAGAACTTGACGCTCTTGAAATTTCTGAAGTAATAATAACTTATTCTCATATTCTTCTAGCATTGCTTCTGTACGTTTAATGTTGTCATACACCGCTTGACGGCTTACATTGTACTCAGCAGCAATCTCCCCAAGAGAGTAATCATCCAAATAGTAAAGAGACATATAGCTTCGTTGCTTCGGTGTTAACAACGACTGATAGAAATCAAATAAATAATTCATTCTCGTTGTTTTCTCAAGCATCGAATAATACCCCCGTGTTAAGTCAAAAGCCTTTACATCGACTATTTTACACACCAGAAAAAAAGATGTCAAGAAAATATCTTTACAAATTGAAAAGCGGAGGGTGCCCGTTTAGGGGCGTGTGGGGTGGAGCGACGATTCCTGAGATATAGGAAACACAGTGAACGGCAGTGAACTGATGTTGACTTATCGTAGGGAAGCGTCGGGAAGCCCATCAGCCCCTGGGCACCCGGAGCTGGACTAATTGAAAAGCGGAAGCGCCTGATTATCGATGTACAAACTGGAGGGGGCCTGACTGAGATAAAGGAAACACGGTGAACGTTAGTGAACCGATGTTGACTTATCGTAGGGAAGGCACCTGGAAGTTTGCTAAACGATAGGCGCTGGAGCTAGACTAATTGAAAAGCGGAGGGGGCCCGTTTAGGGGCG